>NZ_JBWKJZ010000058.1:0-32918 GCF_056431945.1 Streptomyces sp. NPDC045778 | reverse complement strand
GCCACCCGGTACGACAAGACCGCCGAGTCCTACCACGCAGCAGTCACCCTCGCCTCACTCCTGATGTGGGCGTGACATTTGACGACAGAACCTAGTACGGTGACCACGAACGGTCACCGGGCCGGGCCGCACGGCCCGGGGCGCGCGATTCCCCGCCTCGTCCTCCTCACCGGCCGAACTATGATGCGGCCTCGGGCCTCCGAGTTCCCTGGAGAAGGCGCATGAGTGATGTGAGCACCGGCAGCGGGACCCGCACCGGCACCGGCAAAGTGGTCGTGAACAGGGCCATGTCGCTGGACGGGTTCATCGCCGGTCCTGGCCACGCCATGGACTGGATCTTCGAGCACATGACGTCGGCGACGTTCCCGGAGGTCATGGCGGCCACGGGCGCCATGCTCGTCGGCCGGGGCACGTACGAGGTCGGCAAGCGTATGGCCGAGCAGGACACCCCCTACGACGGGGGAGCGCAGTTCGTCCTCACCCACCGGCCTCCCGACGAGCCGGACCCGGCCGTCACGTTCCTCACCTGTGACATCGAGGAAGCCGTCGCAACAGCACGCAGTGCGGCGGGCGGCAAGGACCTGGAGATCCTCGGTGCCGACGTGGCGGCCCAGTGTCTGGAGCGCGGGCTCGTCGACGAGGTCCTGGTGTATGTCCTGCCGGTGCTGCTCGGCGACGGCGTCCGCTTCTCGCCCCCGGGCCTGGGCAGGATCGACCTGGAACCTTTCGACAACGCCCAGTCGGGCGCCGTCACGATGCTCCGCTTCCGCGTGCGAAAGCAGGCGCGGCCCTCAAGCCGTTGACCGGCCGGATCACTCCGTCAGGGGCAGGCACTCGGCGAGCAGCTCGACGACGTCCCGCCAAGCTCGTCGCGCGTGCTGCGGGTGGTAGCCGACCCCGGGGCGCACGATGTGGTCGACCGTCGGGTGATGGAAGGCGTGCAAGGCGCCGCCGTAGACGACCAGGCGCCAGTCGACGCCCGCTGCCTGCATCTCGGCAGTGAACGCCTCCCGTTGCGCGGGCGGCATGATCGGGTCTTCCGACCCCACCCCCGCCCACACCGGGCAGCGGATGCGCGCCGCCTCGCCCGGCCGGCCCGTGGTCAGCGCGTTGACTGTCGCGATCGCGCGCAGGTCGACGCCCTCGCGCCCCAGTTCAAGGGCTATCGCTCCCCCGGTGCCGTAGCCGACGGCGGCGATCCGGTCCGGGTCGGTCCGCGGCTCCGCGTGGAGCACGTCGAGCGCCGCGTGGCCGATGCCTCGCATCCGGTCGGGGTCGGCGAGCAGCGGCATGCACCGGGCCAGCATCTCCTCGGGGTCGCCCAGATAGCGCCCGCCGTGGAGGTCGAAGGCCAGGGCCACGTATCCCAGCTCGGCGAGCGCGTCGGCCCGGCGGCGCTCGACGTCGCTGAGCCCCACCCCCTCGGGGCCGACCAGGACCGCGGGCCGGCGGTCGGTACCGGCCGGGAGCGCGAGGTGCCCGATCATCGTCAGGCCGTCGGCGGCGTATTCGATCGTACGTGTGGTAACCGTCGTCATGAACCTGGACTGTAGTGATCGTCAAGCCAGGTCGGGACGGTGTTCTGCCGCGGGCAGAAGGCCCCCGGCCCCGTAGGTCTCCGGCATGGACGACCGCTCCGTCAGCCGACGCGGTCGACCCGCCGGAGAGGACCGAAGGCCCACGAGGAGGCACGGGCCTCCCCGTGGGCCTCGCTCAGGTGGTGCAGTGCTTCTGCGAGTCGAGCCGCACCTTACGCCCGGTGAACTCCTCCAGGACGGCGATGTTCTCCGGCGCGTAGTTCGTCGCCGTGATCTTGTCGGCGTCGCGGCTGCCGAGCTTGCCGGTGTACGGCGCGGACTTCTCCAGCCAGTACGCCGTGCGCAGGAACTGCGTCAGGACCAGGTCGCGCAGCTTGGGCTCGGCCTTGATCCTGGCCCAGTAGTCGGGGTGCTTGTCCTTGGCGACGCGCAAGTAGAGCAGCAGGTAACGCAGGTTGGTGGCGGCGATGTCCCGCGCGTTGCTGGCGCCGACGCCCTTGATGTACTCCTGGACCACCGTCACCGCGGGCAGCCCGGTGAGGCCTGCGTTCTGCTCCGCGAGCACTCCCTGGAGGCGGTACTCGCCCTGCGTCCGGTCCCGCAGATAGATGTTGTCCATGGAGGAGCTGAGGCTGTCCTTGATCAGAGGCAGGATCTCCTTGCGGGGGAAACCGCCGTGCACGGGCACTGTCAGCGCCTGCTGACCGGCGTTGACCCAGGCCGCGATGTGGACGTCCCACCTGGTCCGGGACGGGTCGAGGTCCCACATGTGGGTCTCCTCGTGGATCGCCACCATCATCGACTCGGCGAATCCCTCGAAGCTCTGCTTGTTCACGAACTGGTCCCAGTACTTGTCCTTGGCCTGGGCGATCGCCAGCGCCTCGCCGCTGGGCCAGCGCCGCTTGTACATGGTCTGGAGGGTGCGCATCCAGTTCGAGGAGTTGAAGGCCGCCTTGAGGTCGCTCACGTCGGCGTTCGGCTGCGACGGTTCGTCGTAGCAGTAGGGGGCGGCGGCGCGGCTCCGCGCGGTGCCGTCGGCGGTGGGGCCGGAGGCGGCCAGGGTCCCGGCGCCGAGGGCCAGGACGACGGATGCGGTCAGCAGACGGGGCAGTTGTCTACGGCTCACGAGGACCTCGTCTCTCGAGGCGGTTGTGGGGGGATCGCGCGGACGGGCGCCCGCACCGCCCGTCACTCATCGAAGCTACTGACCCCGGCGGCTCATGCCTACTAACACATCGTCATAACATCCGTTGATGGCTCCCGTCCGGTCGGTCGCCGAGGCCCGCCCGGCCGGCCCGGAGCCTTCCGGATCAGGCCGAGTCACGCCTCAGCACAAGTGCCGGACGTACACGTCGTCGATATCTTCCGGATGGCCGGGGACCAGGTTCGGGGAGGCCGAGGCGAAGGCCACCAGGCAGCCGCCCGACGCCTGGGCCGGGGCACTCGCCTCGTGCGAGGGGAAGCCGCCGTCCAGGGCGACGGTGACGCGGCGGGTGGCCTCGGGGCCCTCACGTCGCAGGTCGCGCAGGTACAGCGCCTGCTTGCAGTCCGCCTCGCCGGTGGCGCAGGCGGAGGTGCGGTAGGCCACGTACCGGCCCTCGGGGCTGATCCGCGGTGACCGGGCGGGCTTGTCGAGTGGTCCGCCGCCGGGGGCCGTGCTCGCGAGCACGGTGTGCCCGGTGCGCAGGTCGTGTACGAAGATCTCCCACAGCGCGCGGGGGTGCCTGGCGGGCAGGCCGTCGCGGTTGGTGACGTACGCGATGGAGCGCCCGTCCGCGCTCAGGGACGGCTCGCCGTACCAGTCGCTGACCGGCTTCGGGTCGCCCGGCGTGTGGTTGATGTGGTGCAGGTGACCCGTGCGGCGGTCGCGGACGTACACGGCGCTGGCCACACCGTAGCGATCGTGGTCGTACACCCGGAAGGCCACGTGGCGCCCGTCCGCGCTCATCGAGACGTCGCTCATGAGCGGCCCGGGATACAGGTCCTCGCTGACCACGTCCGTGCGGCCCCGCTCGCGGTCGCGCACGTAGAGCGTGGCGAGGTAGAAGGGCGGCCCGGGGATCCGGGCGTAGCCGAAGAAGGCCGCGTACCGGCCGTCCCCGCTGAGGGCTTCGAGACGGGACCACTCGAACAGCTGGCCGTCCGGGCCGATGCCCACGAACTCGGTGTGACGGCTGCGCAGATCACGGACGTACGCGTGGCTGCTGGCGGGCGGCCGTTCGCCGGGAGCAAGCGCCGGGTCGGGAGAGTCGAATCCGACGACGCGGCCGTCGCCGCTCAGCGCCTTGAGATCGACGCCTTCCGTGCTCTGGCGTCCGTCGTCGCCCACGCCGGCACGGGTGAGGGAGCCGGTGCGGCGGTCACGGACGAGCACGTCGCTGATGTCGTCGTTGGTGTCGCCGGGCACCAGGTTGGACGCCATGGTCTCGAACGCGACGTAGCGGCCGACATAGCTGCTGCGGGGCGCGTACGAGTGGCTGTTGCCCCGCGTGCCGTCCTCGGCCGTACTGACGATCTCCGTACGCGGCGCCTGGGCACGCGGCGGCGCGGCGGACGAGGACGCCGCGCCGAGCAGGGAGGCCGCCGCGGACAGCGCGACCGCTGCCCCGACGACGCGTCTGCGGGTGGTGGTACGCGGTCCTGCCGCCATGGGTGTCCCCTTCGCCGATCCCGTCGAGAGCCCCCGCCGTCCGGGCGGGGACGGTGTCATGGCCTCCGACGCAACCAGCCCCGCGAGGGCGCCCGCAAGGCCGCTTTACGCCGGGCAGCCGGGGCCCTTCGCGGGGTGCCCGGGCAGGGGATGCGGCCGGTTCCGGGCTGTGCGTAACGGACCGGTCGCCGTGAGACTGTGCCCCAACCCGTACGGGCCCTCCACCGCCTCCCGTACGGACCCCGGCAGAGGGTGGGAGGACACATGAGCCACCGAACGCGCCGCGCCCTGGCAGCAGGCGCCGTACTGGCAGCCGCCACGAGCGCGGTCGTCACAGGAGCACCGCCCGCGCAGGCGGCCACCACGACGCATTGCCCCATGTCCAGGACCATCGTCATCCTGCCGACCGGGCAGGGGTACTGGTTTCCCAACCTGCTGATGTCGGCGTCCGCCTGCGGCTTCGTCGACAACGGCGCTCCCTACCGCTTCACCATCGACAAGGCGACCACCACCGTCTACATCGGAGGGCAGCCCACGACGTACGTCGTCGAGAACCTGAGGACGGAGTGCACGCACGCGGAAGTGCGGACTGGCGGCGTCCTCTATGCCTACGGCTGCCACCCGTGAGCGCGCTCCCGCGCCGGTCCCTCATCCGTGAGCGCGCTCCCGCGCCGGTCCCTCATCCGTGAGCGCGCTCCCGCGCCGGGCTCTCACCCGCTCCCCGCGGCCACGTACAAGGGATAGGCGAAGAGGTCGTGGCAGCGCAGGGTGCGGCCGCCGACGTTGACGATCTTGTTCTCCGAGACCGACCGCACCCGGTAGAGCGCCGTGACCGTGCGCAGGTCGCCCTTGACGCCGCCGTTGCGCACCAGGATGTTGACCGGTGTCGCGTAGTCGTCCCGCGACGTGTCGGACCGGGCGCTCGCCCCGGGCGCCGCGCCGGCGTCACGCAGGGTGCGGAGCAGGACGTTGAGGGCGGTCATCATCGAGTAGGCGCGCTTGGCGGGTTCGTCGTCCCAGTAGCCTTCGAGCAGATACACGAACATACCCGTCGCCTCCTCGTCGCGGACGCCCGCCGCGTCGCGCGACGACGGGTTCTCCAAGGGGTTCGACACCCATACCGCCAGCTCGCGCAGTCCGCGCGGGGCGCCGCCGCCGTCCAGCGTGAAGATCACCTTGCGCGCCCGCATGGTCTCCAGCACGAACGTGGCCCGTCCTTCGTCCACGTCGTCCAGGGAGGCCGGCCGTGTCGTGCGCAGTTCGCCCTTCTTGCGCAGGTGGCGGGTCACGGACTCGGCCAGTTCGTGATCGTTCGCGGCGCGTTCCGCCGATCCCTGCTGGTGTTCGACCACGGGTCCTGTGAGGCCGAGGGCGATGCGCCACTGGCGGTTCTTGGCCTTCGCGGCCGTCGTGCCGATCTGCTCGGCGTAACTCACCAGCCGGGGCCGGTCGATGAACAGGTAGTCCCGGAACACGGGCGATCCCTCCTCGCGGGAGCACAGAGCCTCACCTGGGCGCTCAGGCGCGGTCCCGGCCGGTGATCAGGTGGTCGCGCCCCTCTTGCAGCGCGCGTCTCTCGGCGGGCGGCAGGGACTTCCCCTCGCGCGAGGCCAGCCATGTCCCCAGGACCGCGATGGTCTGCTCGCGCGCCTCGGGGTCCCGCGGCTCGCCGTCGGCCATCAGGGCCGCCAGCACCGCCCGGCTCATCGTGTTCCGGTCGCCGGAGAACTCGCCCCGGTCCATCGCGGCGAGCGCCGCCAGGCCGTGCTCGAGGGCCTTGCCCCGGTCGTCGTCGTCATCGTCCCATTCGTCGCCCGACCGCCACAGATCACGGAGGGCCAGGGCCGCGTTGTAGTGGGCCATGGCCCGCAGGTCCGCCTCCTCTTCCGGCAGCAGCGCCAGCGCGCTCTCCAGGTGGCCGACTGCGCGCCGCAGCACGGATCTGTCGACTCCGCCGTCACTCCCCGGCCGTGTGGGGAGCGCCCCGCCGAGCTTCAGGTGCGCTCCGGCCGCGGTGACGGGGAAACGTGCGGCGTCGACGTGCCGCAGGATCGCCTCGCTGTGCCGGATGCCCTCCTCCCGGTCGTCCGCCGCGTCGGACGCCTCGGACTGGCGCAGCGCGAAGAGGACTTCCCGGGCGGGCCCGACCTCGGCCGGGTCGTCGGAGAAGGCCTGGCCGGCGAGTGCCGTGATCTCGTCGATCATCGGGGAGCCCGACCAGTCGGGCTCCGTCTCCCCCTTGGCCAGCTCGCTCGCCCGCAACAGGACGATCATGTCTGTGCCGTTGGGTTCCACCTCGCCTTCGATCAGCATCAGGATCAGGTCGTCGAAGTCGGCAGGTTCCATCCGCGACCTCCGCTCTGGCGAGTCCGGTGAGGCGTGGTGCACCCGCACCATGCCCCACCGGCCGGGAGACGAACCCTGGGCCATCAGGTGGACCGCGGCTGCTCGCCCTGCGCTGGGAGTACATCGGGCTCAGCAGACAGGCCCTCGATCTGCATCGGCAATGCGATCGGCGACGTGAATCGGATGGACGGCGCTCAGAGCCCCTTGCTCAACTACCCCTGGCCCACAGCGGTTCAGTACTGGATTCAGTACTGCCCGTCGACCGGAATCCAGCCGGACCATTCCTCAGGCTGGTAGAACTTGCCGTTGTCGCCGTTGTAACGCATGACCCGCAGGCGCACCTTCCCGCCCTCGCGGTAGTCCTTGTCGCAGGTCGCCCACGTGTCCGCGCCGAGCTTGTTGACACAGACCGCGGCGGGCCGGCCGTAGTCGGTGTAGATCCCGACAGCCGCGGACAGGCCGTCCTTTTCCGTGTCGCGGGACCAGACGACGTCGCCACCGGGCTGGAAACAACCCTTCGCGCCGTAGGTGGATGTCGCCCCGAGGCATGCGCCGGATGCGGCGGCAGCGGCCTTGTACGCTCCTCCGGTGAGCGGCTCCGCGGTCCCGGGCGCCGGGGCGACGCCCTCGATCATCTCCACGTCTCCCGGCAACTGGATTTCCTGAAGACCCGCGGACGAGTCATCAGCCAGTACCGGCGTCGAAGTGACGACCGAGAGTGCGAGTGTCGATGCCCCAGCGAGGACACTCAACTTCACACACCAATTCACGCGCACGTTCCCCTACCCCCGCCCCCTGACCCCTGATCCGGGGCCCTGCTTCACATGTGAACAGAGTGTGAGGTTAATGGACCTCGCACGCCCGGTGGAAGTGGGTTCTGTGGGCGAACGCTTCAGCCATGGCCTCAGCGCAAGGTGTTGGGTGGACCTACCGCCCGCCAGGCGGCCCGACGCCCGGCTCACCGTCGGTGCTCTCGGCGAACGAGAGATCGAGAGCACACTCCTCCGGGATCTCGGCGGCGGAGATCGCGCACTCCGTACGGTCCACCCCTGCCGACCCGCCGATCTCCGGTCCGCCCGCCCGGCGCTTGCCCGCCTCGATGCGCCCCTTCAACTCCTCGGCAGAAGCGGACTTCCGGGGCGCGGTTGGGCCGACGGGCCGGGTGGTGGTGTCCGTGGCCTCCGATGAAGAGGAACAGGCAGTCGCGGCCGTCGTAGCGCACAAGACGAGCACGGCAGAGGCCGCGACGGTACGAAAGCGCATGAAGATCCCCCTACGCGGACGCATCAGACACTCGGATCGTGAGTTGATCTACCATGCCACACCACGCGGCCCAGGAGCCCGGCCGAACGCGAAGAAGTCGAGCCAGCCGCGCCCAACCACTCCCTCCGCACGACGAAGACACCTCACCCACACAGCCACCCGCCGACCCGCCGACACCCCGCGCCTGGACGCTCCCCCGGTCGCTCGCGGCCGAGCACACCACCAGCTCTTCAGTCAGCTCCGCACTCGCAGCCGCGACCTTCGCGGGGCAGCCCGCACCCGAACCAGCCGCCTCGAAGCACTTCACCCCGCCTGACCGCAGGCGGGGGGAAGCAACAGGGCCCGAATTCGCCAACAGCATCGCACCCATCCGGCGGGGGCCTCCGCTGTTCCCGCACGATCACGATCCGCGTCCCGCTACGCTCCGGGTCTCACACCGTCCTCGGGGGGACCCATGCGCCGCTCCACCGTCCTCATCCCGGCCGGCGTACTCGCTGTCGCCGGAGGCATCACGGGCCTCGTCCTCTACCTCGATCAGCCCACGTACGACGACCATGTCAACGACTGTGTGGCCGCGCTGGAGGAACGAGCAGAGGGCGACAGGGCCAAGCCGTACGCCTGCGAGGAAGTGAAGCACGATGACTACGCGGCCCTGCTCATGTCGGAAGTGATGGAGGCAGAGGGCTGGTTGGACGAGACGGGGGACCCGGACCTGGGCAAGGTCCTGGAGGATGGGTAGCGCGCCCCGGAAGCAGCCTGGGCCGGGGCCCCGGGCGGCTGGGTGCGTGTCAGTCGACAGCCAGAGTGTTCTGCGCGGCTCCGATGCGCCAGGTGCCGGCCTCCTTGACCAGGATGTAGAAGGGGCGGCCCTCGGGGCGGTCGGTGATGCGGGTGCCGTCGGGGCGTACCGGCTGCCGGCGGACGTTCACCGCGGCGACGTCGGGCCGCAAGAACAGCACGCGCTCGACGTCGTAGACGGCGGTGGACTCGGCCATCGCGCCGGGCAGCACCTTGCGGGTGAAGGCCTCGATCTCCTCGAAGCCCGAGAGGCGCTGGCCGTGGCCGGTGGTCCACACGGGGTCCTCGCGCCGGAAGAGGCTCAGGAAGCGGTCGACCAGCTCGTTCTGCTGGGCGTGCTCGGCCTCGGCGACCAGGCGCCGGATCGCTGCCACCTCGGTGGCGGTCTCCGTGCCTTCGGTGGCGCCGAACACCTCGATCGGGCGGTACGAGCCCGACGTCAGCTCGGCCACCACGCCCGGCCGGGCCGGCTGCCAGCCGAGGGCGTCACGGGCGGCGGCTCCGCTGACGCTCTGGTCGAGGGCGAGCGCGTCCGCGAAGAGCGCGCCGAAGACGTCCGCGACCTGCTCCGCCGGCACCGCCTTCGGGGCGGCGAGCACTCCGGCCGCGCGCCCGGCGGCCCGGGCGATGTCACGTACCGGGGTGGCCGATTCGCCCACGCCGTGCCAGACGGTGCCCGCCTCGGCCCGCTCGACGGCGGCCACGAACAGCGCGGCGAGGTCGTCCACGTGCACGGTCGGCCAGCGCACGCCCTCCTCGCCGTAGTACTCGGGCACACCCTGCTGACGGGCCCGGTCGACGAGGATGCCGGGGATGCCGCCGCCACGGCCGTACACGATGGCGGGCCGGACGACGACCGCGCGTACGCCCCCGGCGGCCTCGGCCAGCACTCTCTGTTCGATCTGTGGGCGGTAGCCGACGAGGCCGATCGGGTCGGTCGGGGCGTTCTCGCCGACCTCCTGGACGTCGCCGGTGTCACCCAGGACCCAGACGCCGCTGGTGTAGACGAAGGGGCGGCCGGTGCCGCGGAGCGGGGTGGCGAGCGCCTCGATGACGGCGGTGTCGACGTCGGCGTCGCCGCTCGGCGGAGCCAGGTGGATCACGGCCTCTGTGTCGGGGGTCACCGCGCCGGCCAGCGAGGCCGGGTCCGCGGTGTCGCCGACGACCTGGGCGTGCCAGCCCCGGCCAGGCTGCGGCTCGGCGCTACGGGTCAGCGCGACGACCTGGTGGCCGGCGGCGGTGAGGTGCTCGGTGACGGCGGAGCCGATGTAACCGGTGGCACCGGTGAGCAGAACCTTCATGACATTCCCGTCGTGAGAACGAGACATCGCATCTCATGTGATGGTGGGGTGGGTGGTGTGCGGGGAGACAGGGCGCACGGTCAGGCGACCGTCAGGTCAGCGGCGGCCCGGGTGCCCCAGCGGTCGAGCACCGCATAGGCGGGCCGCCAGCTGTCCGCGTACGTACGCCGCGCGGACTCAGGCAGGAGCTGCGCCAGAACGGCGGACACCGTCCGTTCGGAGGCGCCGTCCAGAAGCCAGGGCAGGAGCCGGGCCGCGTCGGCCTCGATCCGCTGGGCGTGGACGCGTTCGAACTGCTCCCACTGCTGCGTGCTCAGGACGGCCTGGACCAGCGGGAAGACGGCCTCCTCCTCGTGGCGGAGATGCCCGCGCAGACCGGTGACCAGTGAGGTCGTGAGTTCACCGAACAGGTTGCGATCCCCATCCGCCGGTTTGGTCAGCGCCTGGTCGATCACCTCGAGCAGGCGGGCGAGCCCGGCGTGCTCGGCCTCGATCGCCTCCAGCCGCACCAGGGAGAGCGGCCGGCTGCGCAGCGCCTGACGCAGGGCGGGCCACAGCGCGTCGTCCTCGGCGGAGTGATGGGCGTGCAGGGCGCTCCGGAACAGCTGCCAGCCCGTGGTGTGCAGAACGTTCCAGGGCTCGGGGCCGGCGCGGACGGTGGCCCCGGCGAGTAAGCCCAACTCCCTTCTCAAGGCGTTGTGCATCGCGTACGTCACGGTCATGTCGAGCCTGTCTCCCATGTCTGTCCGACTCCTGGTTCCGTGCCTGACGGAGCGGGCAACGTGGGAAGAATGCCCTGATGAGCGGCCTGCCCGGGCCCCTCTAGGCTCCCGCGGGAGACACCTCCGGATCAACGCGGGTTTCGTACGTCGATCGATAACTCGACGGTTATCGAAAGGGGGGCAGGTGCCCGGCTCGCGGCAGACGTGTGGCGTCGGAACCGCACCTGCGAGACATGACGGCGCGTCAGAAACGTAGGACGCCGAACTCGCGGACCGTGTCGGCGAGGGCGCAGATCAGCTCGTTCTCCGCCTCACTCCGCCAGACCAGGGCGAAGGACAGGGGCGCCAGGCCCGTCACGGGGATCCAGCGGACGTGCGGCATGTTCCCAGTGCCGGGTGACATGGCTGGGGAAGCTGTGGATGATCTCGCCCATGCCGACCTGGTTGATCAGCTCCTCCGCGTTGCTCACGGGCCGCCCGCGCTCGATCGTGCTGCCCTGGGGCGTATGGAAGGGCAGGTAACTGTCCTCCCAGTACTCCGGCATGTCGGGGGCCATGGCGTGCCGGAAGTCGGCGAACTCCTCCAGACGCACCGACGTTCGCTCGGCCAGCGCGTGGTCGGCGGCCACGGCGAGGACGCGGGGGTCGGTGCACAGGACCGGGCCGACGGTGAGGTCGGGCTCCTCCACGGGCAGCCAGGTCACGAGCACGTCCAGGTCGTCGTTGCGGAGCCGGCCGAACGGATCGACGTACGTGAGCTGGCGGATCTCCAGCTCCCACTGCGGGAACCGCGAGCGGAAGGCCCTCCAGTAGGAGTGCATGTCGACGACGTTGAACGGCATCATGCCGACGCGGAGCCTGCCGGTGACACCGCTGGCGGTCAGCCGGGCGCGTTCCAGGGACGCGTGCAGGCCCACGAAGACCGGCTGCAAGTCGTCGCGCAACTGGCGTCCGACGCTGGTCAGGCGGACGGTACGGCTGGTGCGTTCGAACAGCGCGGCGCCGATGCGCCGCTCCTGCTTCCTGATGGCCTGGCTCACCCGCGCCTGAGAGACCAGAAGCCGCTCGGCGCTGCGGCCGAAGTGCAACTCCTCGGCCACGACCAGAAAGATCTCAATGTCCCGCAGCTCCAGCATGTCCCCCCCCGTGTCCTACCCCGTCGGCAACCAGGGGCTGCCGAGCCGCAGAAGTATATGGCGATCACTGTTCGTGCGCCGGGGCGATTGCTGGAGCCGGGAGGCTGGTCGGCGGGTGGCTTCCGCCGCGCGCCTGCACCTGTCTCAGGCGCAGGTGAAGGGCATGGTAGTAGGCCACGGAATTCCCCGCCCGAAGATGCCGAAGGGGGTTGCAAGCCTTGCGTGGGGCAAGAGACGCTGAGAAGCAGACCGACCCTTCCGGTTGATCGGAGATCCGCTGTGCCGTACGACCCGACAGACATCGCGGACCAGATCCAAGAACTCGAAACAGAGGTCGCTCAGCTCAAGCACGCCGTGCATGCGCACGCCACAGTCGATCAGGCCATCGGAGTCGTGGTCGCCCTGGGGCGGTTGACCCCGGAGGAGGCGTGGGACATCCTGCGGGAGACCTCCATGCGCACCAACACCAAGCTGCGCCTCGTGGCGGAACAAGTGGTGGCGTGGGCCAGCGCCGACTCCCTGGACGACAGTATCCGGGGCGAACTGGAACGGCAGTTGCTGATGCGCCGACGTGATCAGGCGAGCGCACAGTGCGCGGTGCCGGTGCGTTGAGGTCCGCCCCGCTCCGCCCCCCGCCGTCGGACGGCAACGTCGTCGGACGGCAACGTCCTCGGGCGGCAACGTCCTCGGGCGGCAACGTCCTCGGGCGGCAACGTCCTCGGGCGGCAAGACAGAGCAGGTCACAGCGGGTTCCGATCACCGGCCCCGAGTCGGTGTCCTCCCGCTTGGAGTGGGGACGAAGCTCCGTGACCACACCGGCATCCCGTCCCGCCTGCCTCGCGGCCCGCTGGAGCCGTATCACCGTCCATACAGCTCCAGCCCCCGTCCTCTCGGTGGGGTAACTCCCGCGCCCCCGGAGAGGACACCGCGTGAGGAGCTGGGGAGCCTCACTCCTCACGCCCCCGGCGGCCGTCGTCGCCCGAATCGGCGGCGGCCGCCCCTCCTGTAGGCCACAGCTCAAGCCGACAGCTCAAGCCGACCGCCCCGGCCGACCGCCCAGACCGGCCGCCGCGGCCCACGCCTCCACGCTACGCCGCCTCACCCCCTCCGCCCGCCCGCATGCGGCAATAAGTTGCGTCACCTCATGGCAAGGGGAGCCCGCCCGCACACCGCGGAGCAACAGGTGGGCTCAGGGCGGTGTGAGGGTGTCGAGTTGCGCGGCGAGGTCGGGGTGGGTGGTGGCCAGGTGGGGGCGGGTGGCCTTGAGGGGGTGGATGAGTTCGGCGGGGTCGTCGTGGGCCAGGGCCGCGTGGAGTTGGCTCAGCGGGAGGCGCGCCGTGGTGGGCAGGTCGGTGAGCGCAGTGATCTGGCCGGCGATGCGGCGCAGGTCGGCCGCGTTGTGACGGGCCCACGTGGCGGTGGTGCGGGCGGCGGCGCGGCGCTCGCGGGTGGCCTGGACGCGCTGCTCGCCGGTGGTTCCCGCGGGGCCGGGGCGGCCGCGCAGATAGCGGCGTTCGGCGGCCTGGCGGCTGGCGACGCCGAGGGGGTGGGCCAGGTCGGCCCAGCTGGCGCCCGCGTCACGGGCGGTTTCGATCAGGCCGGTCTCCCATCCGGCGAGCTGCTCACGCACTTGCCGCAGCAGCACGAGGGAGGCGAGCGCCTGCTCCGGCCCGGGGTCGGGGCCAGCCGCTGACGGCGCGTCCTGGGCATCGCGCAGGGCGTCGTCGATGGCGTGCAGGGCCGCCGCGGCGGCGAAGAAGGACGCCGGGTTGTGGGCATTCGTGCTGGTCGTGGGCGACTGCTCGGCTGCGGTCACGGAAGCCTCCCTCGTGTTGTCATCATGTCGACGACATCAGGCTTGTCATCCATTGGATGACATGTTACAACGATTCCAGTGAAGCGCATTGGCAGCAACTGCCCGACCCCGCTGGAGGTGTTTTCACGATGTTGATGCGCACCGACCCCTTCCGTGAGCTGGACCGACTGGCCCAGCAGCTGGTGGGCCCGGGCTCCTGGACCCGCCCCTCGGCGATGCCGATGGACGCCTACCGCGAGGGCGACGAGTACGTGGTCGCCTTCGACCTCCCGGGTGTGGCCGCAGACGCGATCGACATCGACGTCGAGCGGAACATGCTCACCGTCAAGGCCGAGCGGCGGCCGGTGGCGAAGGCCGACGACGTACAGATGGAGCTGTCCGAGCGCCCGCTGGGCGTCTTCTCCCGCCAGCTCGTGCTCGCCGACACCCTCGACACCGAGCACATCAAGGCCGACTACGACGCGGGCGTGCTCACCCTGCGCATCCCGATCGCCGAGCGCGCCAAGCCCCGCAAGATCTCCATCGGCGTCGGATCCGGCCACAAGGAGATCTCCGGCTGACACCGGCCGGACGGTGCGGAGGGCGGGCACCTGACCTCCCCCTCTTCCGCTCTCCGCACCCCCCGTGAGCAGTCCCTGGACAA
This sequence comes from Streptomyces sp. NPDC045778, assembly GCF_056431945.1. Lineage (NCBI taxonomy): Bacteria > Bacillati > Actinomycetota > Actinomycetes > Kitasatosporales > Streptomycetaceae > Streptomyces > Streptomyces sp. NPDC045778. The sequence goes on along the minus strand of NZ_JBWKJZ010000058.1, from coordinate 18,705 downwards.
ACGGGCGGCGAGAAGGACGGGCGGCGGCGAGATGACCCTGCGACGCGAGGCGTTCCTCGACCACGTGCGGGAACGCGGCACGTACGACACCCCGGAAGAAGCCGAGCGCGCGGCCCGCGTGGTGCTCGCCCTCCTCGGCGCACACCTCGTCGGCGACGTCCGCGCCCAGCTCGCGGCGCGCCTGCCGGAGACGTACGCCCTGATCCTGCTCAACCCGCTGCGCAGCGCCGAGCCGCTGTCTCCGGAACGGTTCGTCCGCGCGACCGCCGCGTGGATCGAAGGCGCCAGCGAGCAGACCGCGGCCTGGGACGTCAGCGCCGTGCTGTCCACCGTCGCCGACGCCGCCGGCGAGGACCTGCTGGGCCAGATCCTGCTCCAGCTCCCCGTCGGCTACGACCTGCTCTTCGGCCGCCCCCAGCCCACCTGACCACCCCGCACGCCGGTGCCCGCACACCGGCCAGAACCAGAAAGGCACTACCCCGTGATCTCCGACCGGCACGCACCGTCCCAGCAGTCGTACGGGGCGGCGTACGAACAGATGCTGGAGAAGGTCCGCTACGAGGGCGCCTACCCCACCCGTGAACGGGCCGACGAAGCCGTCCGCCTGGTCCTCGCCGGCCTGGGGCGCCAGTTGACCGGCGACGAACGCGTCGACCTGGCCCGCTGCCTGCCCCTTGAAGCCGCACGCGTGCTGACCGCGCAGATCCCCGACCCCCGGCCGCTGACCGGCTGGGCCTTCGTCAAGGACCTCGCCGCCCGCACCGGCGCCTCCCCCGCCACCGTCCGCTGGGACACCGGCTCCGTCTTCTCCGCCGTCGCCGCCTCCGCCGGCTCCGACCTGCTCACCCGCATCCTCCACCAGCTCCCCTCCGGCTACGCCCTGCTGTTCGGCCGCGCCGAACTCACCACGGCCGCGTAGGCGGCGTACGACGTCCTCGGGGCGGGCACGACGACCTCGCGTCGCCGTGCCCCCACTGGTGCGCGTTCATGAACACGCTCCGTCGACCCGGGCTTCGTCGCGCAGGAGCACCAGCGCCAGGTTGTTGTTCGTGGTGAAGTAGGGGCGCACGGTGGCGGCGGCGCCGGCCTGGTCACCGAGTTGCCCGGCGGCCGGATACACGTCGGTTCGCTTGCGGCTGATGACGTCGCCGATGACGCGGGCCACAGGGACCAGCTCGGCCCCGGGGGACGGACGGAGTGCCACGTCCCAGGTTTCCGGCGCCCCCTTTCCCGCGTCCAGCGCCCGGGCATACGCCAGGGAGAAGCGGAACCGGGCCGCCCCTGACGTCATGACGTCGGCCTCGAAGGCGGTGGACGGATCATGACGTGGTACGGCGATGACGCGCGGGCGCTGCCCCGGGGTGAACTCCGTGCCGTACAGCGTGCCTTCGACCGAGCACGACGTCGCCTCGGTGGTCACGGTGCGGGCGTCCGCGTGCGCGGGGCGGCACCAGGTCCGCACGGACAGGTTGTTCTTGTCGGTCATGTAGGGGATCCACCAGCTGAACGGCGTTCCCGGCAAGGCCTTCAGGCTCAGCAGCTGGTGCTGCTCCACCGTCGCGGCGGCGACGCGCCGCCGCGCCCCGTCGTCCGAGCGGATGACGTGGAGGTCCCAGCGGCCTTCGGCGAGCAGGTGGGCACGGCGTTCCAGCACGGCCGTCCAAGGGCCTTCGTCGGTGTCGGGCTGCCGCAGCGGAACCTCGACCCGGTGGTCGCCCCGGCCGTCGGATCCTCGTAGCGTCGCCGTCATCGTGAACGCGCTGCCGGGCATCCCGGCCCGGTCCAGGCGCATGACGAGGTCGCCCGCGGCGTCCACGGAGCAGGTGGACCGCGGGCGCAGGGCGCCGAAGCCGGCCGGGCGCAGGCGCCCGGCCTTGCGGACGGCCTCGCACACGGCCCGCCTGGCCGCCGCCCGGGCACGCCCCGCACCGGCGACAAGGCGGCAGCCGAGGGGGGTAGGGGCAGGCGTGGAGGCGGTGCGCAGCTCGGCGAAGAGTTCCTCGTAGCGCCGGGCGATGTGGTCGGGCGCGTACCGTTCGGCGTTGCGCCGGGCGGCGTCGCCCATGGCGTGGCGCAGGTCGGCGTCCTCGATGAGCCTGATGAGTCCTCGGGCGACGGCTTCGCTGTCGCCCGCGGGGACGAGCAGACCGTCTTCGCCGTCCCGGATGATCTCGCCGGGTCCGTGGGGGCAGTCGGTGGCGACCACGGGGGTGCCGCACTGCATGGCTTCCACGATGGTCATGCCGAACGACTCCTCACGCGAGGTGACGGCGGCGATCGCCCCCTTGGCCCACTCGGTGGCGAGTGAGGGGGTGGCGCCCATCAGGAAGGCGTGGTCGCTCAGGCCGAGTTCGTCGATGCGGGCCCGGAGCGCGGCGTGCTTGGGGCCGCGTCCGTAGATCCGGAGCTTCCACCGCGGGTGCTCGGCGACGACGGTGGCGAAGGCGTCCACGAGCAGGTCGTACCGTTTCACCGGGATGAGGCGCCCGCCGGCGATGACGAGCGGTGCCCCGCGGTCCGACGCCGTGGTCAGGGGCGGCGGCGGTGAGGCGTTGGGGACGGACACGATCGGGGTGCCCGTGTCCGCGAGATGCCGGCGGTGCGTGACGGCGTCGGCCTCGCTCACGGTGGTGTGCGCGTCCAGCGCGGCGATGGCGGCGTCCTGGGCGGCGCGGATGCCGGGCTCATGCGTGCCGTAGACCCGGTGTTCCTGACCGATTTTGAGGTAATGGCCGCGGCCGAACGCGGCCAGGTAGATCACCAGGCCCGGTCTGGTGGCCACCACCACGTCGGCGTCGGTACGGCCGAGGAACTTCGCCACCCGTTGATCGGTCAGCCTGTCGAAACCCGCTCCCCGCGCCTCGACGGGAGGGACCAGCGCCGTGGGTTCGGCAAGGGGTTGACTGCCGAGGTCGCTGCGGGGCGCGTGCGGACGCAGGTCGATCAGCGGCCGCAGCCGGACTCTTCCGCTGAGCGGCAGACTGGGTCTGTCGTGCGTGCGCCGGATGCTGACGATCTCGACGTCGTGGCGCTCGGCGAGCGCACCGGCGGAATTGAAGGTGGCGCGGACGGTGCCACCGATTCCATAGGCGTTCTGCAGCAGAAACGAGATTCTCATCGAGCCTTGTCCACGTCCACATCGGCGCTCTGTCGAAGACGGCGGGTGAACCAGCGCTGCCCCGGGTCCGCTGTGCTACAGGCGGCCAGCCGCAGTCCGGGGCCCGGCCGCAGCAAGTCGTCCTGGGTCAGGCAGCCCCCGCTGGTGCGCAACTGCCCCCGGCGCGTGATCGCCCACCGGGCCGATCCGCTGGTGCAGGGGGCGAGCACGGGTGCCCCGCCCCTGAGCCGGACGCAGCGGTGCCGGTCCCCGCTCCCGGCCTCGGCCTGAAGGACGCCGTCCTCGAGACGCCAGCGTTGGCGGCCGGTGCCGGTGCAAGGGGCGGTGCGGAGTGCGTCGCCGTCCTGGGTCAGACACAGATCGGAGCTGGTGAAGCCGGAGGCCGTGGAGCCGATCCAGGAGGCGATGGCGCCGGGTTGCGGATCGGGTGCCTCGCGTGCGTACTGCCGCTGAAGCCATCGCACGTACTGCGCTCTAGCCTTTCTCGTGGGTGGGCAGTAGTGCCCCGGACAGTCGCTCACCCTCCTCCTGTCGTGAACGTAGTAATGCTCGAAGACGGTGGTCTTCCGGGCGATCTGGGCGGCGCGCAGGTTGGGCGGCCGAACTGCGTTTCCGTATCCCTGGTATCCGATCAGGCGAGGAGTTCTTCCCTGCGGGCGCGCCCGGAGTGTCGCCAGGCGAAGGTAACGGGCGGTGACCGCGTGGTCGTTGTGGTCGGCCCACGCCTTGCCGGACGGCTTCAACGCGGTGTTGGCGAAGTCCAGCGTGCGCACGGTGCCGGGCCGGAAACGCTCGACGAGGGCGGCCAGGGTGCTGATCAGAGCCGGTTCCGTGTACCGGGTGGAGCTGTCGACGGCGCCGAGTGTACGGATCCTCGACTGGAAGAGCGCCAGCAGGCTCTGCCGCCGCGATGTCGTGCTGCTCCAGCCACCGTCGGGCAGGCGCAGGAACATCAGTTGGATGTCCGGCCGGAGCGGTCCGTTGTCCAGGCGGACACCATGCAGGGTGCGCCCGCCTGCCTTCACGGGTGAGGCCTTCCACGGGCTGGGCTCGCCGGGGCGCATGGGGCGTCCGGCGAGAGCACTGTACGCCTGCTGCGCACCCAGTTCGCGACGGACGGCGTACCCTCCTGACCACGCCAGACGGGCGTCGCCCGCGGTCACGTACACGACGCGGAGGCACTTCCCGCTGTCGAAGTCCTCGACGATCGCCGGGTTGATGAACAGGAGATCGTCGTCCTGGTGGGCCACCCCGACCAGGGTCGTGTCACGGCACTTCGCGCCACCGGGCGAAGGGGCCGGCGGGGGCAGCATGAAAGCCAGGGCGGCGAGACCGGTGATCAGAATCGGCACCTGTAGACGTGGGCGAATCACCTGTAGACGTGGGCGAATGTTGCTCGACTCCGCTTCTCACTGAACGCTTCTCACTGAAGCCGGGGCCCGAGAAGGAAGGGTCCGGCGCTGAAGCTAGAACGAGTCGGGCTGCGGAACGTCACACGTTCGCCGACCGCGCCGCCCGGCTACGCCAGGGCCGAGGCGAGGCTGCGGGGTCTCCCCTGGAGATCTCTCCCTTCTGCCTCTCTCGGTCTGCCTGGCTCAGCCCTGGCAGCCGCAGCCTGACGCCGTCTCGACCTCGGTGGCGGAGGGGTTCTCGGACTGTTCGGCGGGTGTGCAGCAGTCGGTGCCCCCGCAGCAGCTGTCCGCCGCCGTGGGCTGCCCGGCCGTGGGAGTGGTGGGCTTGGTGGCGCGGACGATGGCGGAGTGCATGCCGTCGGCGACCGCGTGGGTGGGGGTGATCTCGATGTCGGTGAACCCGGCGGCTTCCAGGCCCTGGCGGTATTCGGTGAAGGAGAGGGCGCCGGCGATGCAGCCGACGTAGTCGCCTCGCTCGGCCCGCTGGGCGGGCGACAGCATGTCGTCGGCGACGACGTCGGAGACACCGATACGGCCGCCGGGCCTGAGGACGCGGAAGGTCTCGGCGAAGACGGCGGACTTGTCGGTGGACAGGTTGATCACGCAGTTGGAGATCACGACGTCGATCGTGTCGGCCGGGAGGGGGATGGCTTCGATGGTGCCCTTGAGGAACTCGACGTTGGCGGCGCCGGCCTTCTGCGCGTTGGCCAGGGCGAGAGCGAGCATCTCCTCGGTCATGTCCAGGCCGTAGGCCTTGCCGGCGGGGCCGACGCGGCGGGCGGAGAGCAGGACGTCGATGCCCCCGCCGGAGCCGAGGTCGAGCACGCGCTCGCCTTCGTTCAGGTCGGCGACAGCGGTGGGGTTGCCGCAGCCGAGGGAGGCCGCGACGGCCTCGGCGGGCAGTTCGTCGCGGTCAGTGGCGGCGTAGAGGGTGGAGCCGAAGTTCTCGTCGACCTCGATCGCGGACGGGCCGCAGCAGGCCGTGCCTCCTTCGGCGACCTGGACGGCGGCCGCGGCATAGCGTCGGCGGACGGTCTCGCGCAGGTCGGTGTTCTGCTCGCTCATCACGGTGACTCCTCGCGAAGGGCCCAGGTGTGTGGCCCGGACCGGTCTGCATTGATGTTCCTCGATGCAACCTTGCGCTCTGGATTGAAAAACGTCAACATAGAAGCATGTCGAAACAAGAGCTGGTGGTGCTCGGCCAGGACAGTGCCGTGGGGTGCTGCCCGACGCTGCTGAGCGCGCCTATGGACGAGGACCAGGCCGTCGAGCTGGCCAAGGTGTTCAAGGCCCTGGGCGACCCGGTGCGGATCAGGTTGCTGTCGATGATCGCCTCGCGGGAGGGCGGGGAGATCTGCGTCTGCGATCTGACCCCGGCCTTCGACCTGTCCCAGCCGACGATCTCCCATCACCTCAAGCTGCTGAAGCAGGCCGGTCTGATCGCCTCCGAACGGCGCGGGACGTGGGTGTATTACCGGCTGCTGCCGGAGAAGACGGACCGGCTCGCCGCGATCCTGACGCGTCCTGGCAACGCGGGTGTCAAGCCCCTTCACCCCCTTGATGAGGGCGTCGAGGGTGCCGGGGGCGCCGAGGGCGCCGGGGCCGCCTCGTGAGCAGGACGACCACCGCCCCGGGTGACTCGGTGGCCGGACGGCTGTCGCTGGTGGACAGGTTCCTGGCGGTGTGGATCCTGGCCGCGATGGCCGCCGGTCTCGGGCTGGGCCGCCTGGTCCCCGGGCTCGGGGACGCGCTGGCGAAGGTCACCGTCACTGGCGTCTCGCTGCCGATCGCGCTCGGTCTGCTCGTGATGATGTATCCGGTCCTCGCCAAGGTCCGCTATGACCGCCTGGACACCGTCACCCGCGACAAGCGCCTGCTGATCCCGTCCCTGGTCATCAACTGGATCCTCGGCCCGGCCGTCATGTTCGCCCTCGCCTGGATCTTCCTGCCCGACCTGCCGGAGTACCGGACCGGCCTGATCATCGTCGGGCTCGCCCGGTGCATCGCCATGGTCATCATCTGGAACGACCTGGCCTGCGGCGACCGCGAGGCCGCCGCCGTCCTCGTCGCCCTGAACTCCGTGTTCCAGGTGCTCGCCTTCGCCGCCCTGGGCTGGTTCTATCTGTCCGCCCTGCCCGGCTGGCTCGGCCTGGAGCAGACCAGTCTGGACGTATCGGTGTGGGAGATCGCCCGCAGTGTCCTGATCTTCCTCGGCATCCCCCTCATGGCCGGGTTCCTGACCCGCAAGCTCGGCGAGAAGGCCCGGGGACGTGCCTGGTACGAGTCGAAGCTGATCCCGAGGATCGGCCCGTTCGCCCTGTATGGGCTGCTGTTCACGATCGTGGTGCTGTTCGCCTTGCAGGGCGACGCGATCACCTCGCAGCCGTGGGACGTGGTGCGGATCGCACTGCCGCTGCTGGTGTACTTCGCCGTGATGTGGGCGGGGTCCATGGCCCTGGGCAAGGCCGTCGGCCTCGGCTATGCCAAGGCGACGACGCTGGCGTTCACCGCCGCGGGCAACAACTTCGAACTCGCCATCGCCGTGGCCATCGCGACGTTCGGCGCGACCTCCGGGCAGGCCCTGGCCGGTGTCGTGGGCCCGCTCATCGAAGTGCCCGTGCTGATCGGCCTTGTCCATGTCGCTCTCGCCGCCCGCCGCTACTTCCCCGAATCCGAACCCCTGCCGGCCCCTGCGGCTGCTCCCGAGGAAGGTCCCGCCCGTGTCTGACACCGCTTCGAGGCCGTCGGTGCTTTTCGTGTGCGTCCACAACGCCGGACGCTCGCAGATGGCCGCCGCCTTCCTCACGGACCTCGGCCAAGGCCGCGTCGAGGTCCGCTCGGCCGGCTCGGCCCCGGCCGACGCGGTGAACCCCGCCGTCGTGGAGGCCATGGCCGAGGCCGGGATCGACATCTCCGCGGAGATCCCCAAGGTACTGACCACCCAGGCCGTGCAGGCGTCCGACGTCGTGATCACCATGGGGTGCGGGGACGCCTGCCCCGTCTTCCCCGGCAAGCAGTACGTGGACTGGAAACTCGACGACCCGGCCGGGCAGGGCGTCGACGCGGTCCGCCCGATCCGCGACGAGATCGAACGGCGGGTCCGGGGGCTGCTGGAGGATCTGCTGCCCCGGTAGCCGAGTAGCCGAGTATGGACGAACGCGCCCAGGGGCCCTCAGCTCGGCTCTTGTCCTCGCTGGTCGAATGATTCCTCGAACTTGATCCCTCGTAGTGACAAGTGCCGTTCAGCAGGGCGGCCTTCGGTTGATCCCGTGCCCCGTCACAGAGGCACCGGATCAACCGAAGGCCATGGAGGTGAGTCTGCTGGATCACGATGCCACGCGGGAGCGGTCCGGGCTGCTGTCGCCCTTCCGTGCGGGGTCGTACGCGTCCAGCGCTCAACCGCGTCCGGCGGAGCGTCAGGCCGGTTCGACAGGCAGCCACAGTTCGCAGGTCGCGGTGCTGAAGTCGTCCGCGCGCTCAAGGATCGCGACGATCGAGGGACCCGGTCGCAGCCGCCACGGGTTGGAGGGGAACCACTCGGTCGCGGTCGCCGCCCACGCCGTCTGCAAGGCCTGAGGGTGCGGTCCGCCGGTACGGAAGACCGCCCACCTGCCAGCCGGCACCTCGATGCGGTCGAGGCCGTCCGGGACCCCCGTGTCGTGGGCGAGGGCCACGCCGTGCAGGTAGGTCAGTTCGCTGCCCTCTGTGCCGTCGGGGTCGAGGTCGTCGGAGACCTGGAGCAGACCTTCCGGTTCGGTGTCACCGAGAGCCTTCAGCCGCAGGTGTTCCTCCTGCGGCAGTGCGGCGATGTGCCGCACGATGTGGGGATTGACGCCCTGGTGGATGAGCGGGACCCGGGTCGCGTGTCCGACGAGCCGGAACCCGGGGCGGTCGATGAGGCGGGTGTCCATGGGGGTACTCCCTTCAACGGTCAGGCGGAACCTGAGCTGCGGTTGTGTGCGCAAGGGGCCTCCGTCGCGGCGTACGTCACCGGGGCCGGCGCCGTGGACCGCACGGAACGCGCGTCCGAACGCCTCACCCGAGCCGTATCCGTACCGGACGGCGATGCTCAGCAGATCACCCTTGCCCCGCACGACGTCGGCGGCGGCAACGGTCATGCGCCGCCGGCGTACGTACTCCGACAGCGGCATGCCCGCCAGCGACGAGAACATCCGGCGCAGGTGGTACTCGGTCGTGCCGAGCGCCCCTGCCAGCCCCCGCACGTCGGGATCCTCCGCGAGGTGCTCCTCGACGAGGTCGACGAGCCGGTTGAGTGCCGAGATCACAAGGCCTCCCTTCGACGTCAACCCTGGCAGCGGCCACCCCGGCCGCGCCCGACCGTTCCGAACCGATCCGATCACCCGTCCGGACTGACAAGCAGACACACGCCCGGCCCTCTGGCCGCTCCGCCCATCGCACGCTCAGCCACAAAAGTGTGCCAAGGCTCGATAGTTGTCATCGGCAGAGTGTCCGAGCACGGGCTGATCGACGAGTACCAGATCTTCGTCCACCCCGTCGTGCTCGGCGGCGGCAAGCCCGTCTTCACGCCGGGCGGGCGCTTCGACCTGACCCTGGCCGAGACCCGGACCTTCTACTCCCAGGTGGTCCTGCTCCGTCACGAGCGGACCAGCTAGGCCCGCGTACGAGCCGTCCGGTGGGCGGGCTACGACCGATGAACTTCTCCGCGCCCGGCAGTCAGAGAACACGGCTGGTGCACCGCGCGAGCGAGCGCGACCGGCGCAGACAGCGGCTGCTGCTGGGGCGGGTCAGTTACGAGGCGTTCAGCCCGGTGTGGCCCGACATGGAGGACTTCGCGGACTACAAGGTGATGCCGAAGTACGTCGTCTCCACCACCCTCGCCGAGTCCGACCTGGTGGCGAACTGGGGCGAGACCTCGATCCTGCGCACGCTCGACGACGTCGCCGCCCTCAAGGAGACCGACGGCGGCCTCATCATCATCCACGGCAGTGCCACCCTCAACCAGGCCCTTTCCGACGCCGGCCTGATCGACCGCTACCATCTCCTCGTCTTCCCCCTCCTCCTCGGCGCGGGCAAGCGCCTGTTCAGCACCACGGACAAGGACACCCGGAAGCTCAAGCTGATCGAACACGAGGCATACGCCAACGGCCTCCTGAAGAACGTCTTCGACGTCATCCGCTGACCAGGCTCGCGCACCCCGCCGTACGTCACCGACAGCACACCGAACGAAGGGCACACCTCACATGGCCGCCGAAGTCAAAGGCCCCGCCAGCTACTTCCCCTCCATCGAGAAGAAGTACGGCCGTCCGATCGCCGAATGGCAGGACCTCATCCGCACCTCCCCCCTGACCAAGCACATGGAACTCGTCGCCTGGCTCAAGACCGAACACGGCCTGGGCCACGGCCACGCCAACGCCCTGGTGGCGCACACCCTCGCCGGAGCGAAGGGCGACTAGAACCTCGGTACGCAACGACGGTGACGATGCCCTGTTCGACCAGATCGCCCTCGCCCGCACCCCGGCAGCCCTGCCGAACCCGCCGCTGCCCCGGTAGACGTGACGGGCCCCGGTTCTCGGGGGACGAGGGGCCGGGGTGGGCCGGGCCCTCGGCGAAGGCCACCCCCGTGAGGTGGGCCTGCGTGCGGAAGGTGTCGACGGTGAACAGCACCTCCTGCCCGTGCCGCTCGGCCCCGCCCTCGCGCAGGGCTGCGTTTTCGCTGGTCACGGCAGCGAGGGTGGTGGTGTGGTGCGTGTAGTGCGGGCGCGGCGGCTCAGCTGGAGCAGCGCGGCGCTGGTCAGGTCCGCGGCGCGGCGGACGTGGTCGGCCAGGGCGGCCAGGCGTGGGGCGTCGAGCACGGACGCGCCGACCGCGGCGACGATGGTCCCGTCGGGCGCGTACACGGGTGCCGCCGCGGTGTGCACGCCCAGCGTGTCGAGGTGGCCGACGGCCAGGCCGCGGTCGCGGGCCCGGATGAGGAGCCGGTCCCATTCGCGGGCGGAGTACGGCGGCGGCGGATCTGTCCGGGGGGTGTCGATGGACATGATCTGTTCGGCGACCGATCCGGGCGGCAGCAGTGTGCCCGAGCCGCAGGGCAGGACCTCTTCGACCTCGCCGAGGATCCCGCACATGATCATGGCGCGGTCGGTCTCCACGACTGTCAGGCCGATGCTGGTGCCCGGCGCGAACGAGGCCAACTGCCGCAGCGGATGGCCCGCGGCCAGGCGCAGCGTCCGCCCGGAGGACTGCCAGGACTGGCCGAGCCGGAACATGCGCGCACCCATCCGGTAACGAGTGCCCTGGCGGCGCACGGCGCCGAGCGCGACGAGCTGATCCAGCAGCCGGTGCGCGGTGGCCTTGGGCAGATCGGCCCCCGTCGCCAACTGCGTCAGACCGGCCTCCCCCACCCGGCCCAGCTCCTCCAGCAACGCGAACGCGCCTTCCAGCACACCACGGCCACCGCTTCCGCGCGCGTCTGACCTGCCGTCCACCGCTCGCTCCTCCCCCGTGGGCCCGGCGCTACACGCGTAGGTCCGCGCAGCGGACCGAACCCTGGCCGTGCCGCTCGTGCTCGGAGACCCTCTTTCACGCAGGGCTCGCGCACTACATCAATTGCACTCGCCCGCGTTCGAGGGGGGCAACATCATGGAGAGCACGCCGCTGCCCGGGAAGAAGCGCAGAAGCCTACGCAAGGCACGATCTCGCGCCGGCAGGCGACCTCTCGTCGACCGCACCACGCACGCCGTCGCGGCACTACTCGCTCCGGCTGCCACGCCGCACGCGGCGCGCCATGGCTACATCTAAGCGTGCGTCCGCCTGGCCCCTGCCGCCGAAGACTCGTGAAGGGGACATCCTCGTCGGGTGGGCCCCTACGACGTGTGCCATTCCCGGCCAGGGCGTACGGGTCTGAGGTGGTCAGCGGTCTGAGGCCCCCTCGCGCACCTAAGGCCCCCACCCACTGGAAGATGCGGAACCTTCCCAATGTGCCGTACCCCCCTGGGAAGCGAAAGTGGAGTCATCGCACAGAGCGAGACGAGACACCGAGCACCACAGGGGGAAACGACAATGTTCGACTACGAACTCCACCAGTTCCGCGCCGCCGAGCTGGCCCAGCAGGCCGCCCGCCACCGGCTCGTACGAGAAGCCCTCAAGGCCGCGAAGCCGCGGCGCCGGGTGCTCGGCCGGGAGGGGGCCGAGGCCCGTCTGACAGCCGAGAACACCCGCCGCAGCGACCGCTACACCCGCGCGGCCTGACGTAGGAGGTTCGGACTGGCCTTCGATGCGGTGCGGCAGGGCCTGGGCAACGCCTCATCAGTCGCCGGGGCCGAGCTGCGCACCGATCGGCGAAGCCAGTTGCCTCGTCCTGTGTCCTGACCGTACGCAGGGCTTGCCTCACCACGATCCCGCCCGGGCCTCTCCCGTCGGCGGGAGTCGTCCGCCACGGCTGAATGCATGCCATGGAGGCCCAGGTTCCCCCTACGGTGGCCTTGCCCCAGGGTCGCCCGATCCGACGGGGCGTACCGGAAAAAGGCGACGAAGGACGGCGAGGTACTCCACCGCATGAGCTTCACTCCCGGCACTTCCTGGCAGGACCGGTCCGTCATCGTGACCGGCGGAACGCGCGGTATCGGGCGCGGCATCGCAGAACTCTTCGCCCGGCAGGGCGCGGCGGTGGCTCTCACCGGCAGGGACGCCACGACCGCCGGAAAAGTCGCCGAGGACCTCGCGAGGGCAACCGGCGGCCGTGTGTGCGGCCTGGGGGTGGACCTGCGCGACCCGGAAGCGATCGAGGCGATGGCGGCGGAAGTGGAAAGCCGTCACGGGCACGTCGACGTGTTGTGCGCGAACGCCGGGATTTTCCCCGAGAAGCCGCTGCGGGAGATGACGGCCGCCGACATCGACGACGTCCTTCAGGTCAATCTGTGCGGGTCGATGCTCGCGGTGCGGGCCTGCCTGCCCGCCATGGAGCGGACCGGCCACGGCCGCATCGTGCTCACCTCCTCGATCACCGGCCCGGCCACCGGCTTCCCGGGCTGGTCCCACTACGGCGCGAGCAAGGCCGGCCAACTCGGCTTCCTGCGCGGCGCGGCCCTGGAACTAGCCCCGCACCGCATCACCGTCAACGCCGTACTGCCCGGCAACGTCCGTACCGAGGGCCTGGACGCGATGGGCGAGGACTATCTGAGGCGCATGACGTCCTCCGTCCCCCTGGGCAGGCTCGGTGAGACCGCGGACATCGCCCACGCGGTGCTCTTCCTCGCCTCCGACGAGGCCGCGTTCATCACAGGCCAGACCCTCACCGTCGACGGCGGCCAGACCCTGCCGGAGTCCCTGGACGCCCTCACCACCACTGCGTGACCGGTCGCCCCGGCGGATGTGAGAGATGGGCCCGCGCAGGGCTGCTCTCACTCAACCGGCAGCTGTCATGGGGCACTTGGACTTCGGATGAATTCCCACTCCAGTACGTCCTCGTCGACGGCGACGGCGCGGAAGTTGTTGGCCACGGCGGCCTCCCTCGAATCCGGCGAGGTGGTGACCTCTGGTCGATCACGAGGCAGTCACCGGCGCCGTCGGCAGCGAAGGGAACCCACTGGTGGTGCCACCAGGGTCCGCAGTCCGCCTCGGGGTCACCGCCGTCAGCCACGTCAGGCGCGGCGGCGTGGATGCGGGTGCGCTGCTGCCATTCCTCCGTGATGCCCTGTGTGTCCAGAAGCATCCAATACGGTGACAGCAGGCCACGAGTGCCTGTGCCGTTGTGTCGCAGCAAACACTCGGTCAACACCTCGGGGAAGGCCTGACCGATGGCTTGCTCGGCCGCGGCGACGGCCGAGCGCGTCGCGGGAGGTTCCAGCGCGGCGGACGTGCTGGGCGCGTACCGGGCGAGCCACGTCTCGATACGGGCCCAGGACTCGGATATCGACGAAGTCACTCTCGGATCATGTCAGTACGTCGTCACATTCCGCGGGTGAAGTGAGACAGACGCGGGGGTGCGCTTTGAAGCAAGGCGCGGTGTCCTTGCACGATGGTCCGCGGCGGCAGCGGCGTCAGCTGGGGCGTCGACTTCGTAGCGCCTCCGCTCTATGCCGCGTCGGCCAGCCAGCGCGGGACCGCCTCCCTCGTCGCGGGGGCGCCCGCTCGCCGAAGCAGCCTCAGCCAGAGGCTTGTTGAGGGCTTGGTGACTGCCCGCCTTGCCGAGGACGACCTGTTCTCCTTGAACGCGAAGTCTCGCCACGGAAGTGGGCTAGGGCCTGTCCGATGGGTCGGTGCCAAGCCACCGTGCTGCCGTGGCTGCATCCCCACGGCCCGGCCAGGGTCCACGTACAACTCGCCAACGTGCGCCCGTAGGTGACGGGACGTCACTCTCAGCCGCGCCACACCGACATCACCGATCCGCACGAGCGGTCGACCAGGCCGGACACTACCGCCGCCGTCGCGGACGACACGGTCTACGGAGCCACGTCAACGACTGGAGCGAACTGGCCGGTTTGCCCCCTTTTCGCGTAGACCAAGGGAATGACATGGTCGCGTGACCGGACCGATACGTACCGTGGTCCCTTGTGTACGTCTGGGGCTCCAGGGCCGGGATCGGAATCCGAATGGGAGGGATTTCGCCGTTTCATGCCTGGGCGCGTCCCGGGCAGATGAAGGGAGAGTCCGTTGACCGGTCTGCCGACTGACACGTCTCAGCCCGCGACTTCGCTGACCAGGGACCTGAACGCGGCGGTGGTGGTCCCGCCCCCGGATCAGGACGCGGAGGCGCGGCTCGCGGAGCGGGGGCTGATCGCGGCGCTGCCCGCGGACTTCACCGTGGAGCGGGAGGGTGGCAAGGCGCCTGCCTGGAGCCTGGCCCCGTACGCGTTCCTGACCGGGGACGCCCCGGACACGGTCAACCCGAGCCTGTGGCGCAACGCGCTGCTGAACATGAAGGCTGGTCTGTTCGAGGTCGTCGAGAACGCGGTCTACCAGGTCCGGGGCATGGACTTGTCGAACATCTCCTTCCTGGAGGACCCCACCGGCGCCTCCCAGGAGGTCGTGGTGGTCGACCCGCTGATCAGCGCGGAGTGCGCGGCAGCCGCGTGGAAGCTGTACCGCGAGCACCGGGGAGAAGACCGCACGATCCGGGCGGTGATCTTCACCCACTCCCACGTGGACCACTACGGCGGCGTGCTGGGCCTGTTCGAGAGCGGCCGACTGCCCGAGGGAGTGGACGTCATCGCCCCGGAAGGGTTCCTGGAACACTCGGTCAGCGAGAACGTCTACGCGGGCAACGCGATGCAGCGCCGGGCGATGTTCATGTACGGGCCACTGCTTGAGCGTTCCGCCCAGGGGCAGGTCGACGCGGGTCTGGGCAAGAGCATGTCGTCGGGCTCCACGGGCCTGCTGCCGCCGACCTACACGGTCACCTCCGAGGTGGCCAAGCCCGGTCACGTCGTCACGTTCGGGCCGGTGAACCTGGAGTTCCAGCTCACCCCGGGGACGGAGGCCCCGGCGGAGCTGAACTTCTACCTGCCCGACGTCGAGGCGGTGTGCATGGCGGAGAACGCCACGCCCACCCTGCACAACCTCTACAGTCTGCGCGGCGCCCAGGTCCGGGACGCCAAAGCGTGGTCGCAGTACCTGAACCAGTCGATCGAGTGGTACGGCGACCGTTCCACGACGCTGTTCGCCTCCCACTTCTGGCCCCGGTGGAACACGGACGAGACACCGGACGCGATCGTCTCGTTCCTGACCAGTCAGGCGGACCTGTACCGCTTCCTGCACGACCAGGCGCTGCGCCTTGCCAACCAGGGCCGCACGATGACCGAGATCGCCGAGGACCTCGACGGCGGCCTTCCCGAGAGCCTGGCGGGGCAGTGGTTCAACCGCGGTTACTACGGCACCGTCAACCACGACCTCAAGGCCGTCTACCAGCGCTATCTGGGCTGGTACGACGGCAATGCCGCCCACCTGCACCCCCTGCCTCCCGAGCAGGCGGGACCCCGCTATGTGGAAGCGATGGGCGGGGTCGCCAAGGTCGTGGAGCTGGCCCGGCAGGCGTTCCGCGACGCCAAGAGCGCCGAGGACTACCGGTGGGCCGCGGAGCTGCTGTCCCACGCGGTGTTCGCCGACCCGACACACCGGGCGGCCCGCGCGCTGGAGGCGGACGTCCTCGAACAGCTCGGCTACCAGGCGGAGAGCGGCCCCTGGCGCAACTTCTACCTCGCCGCCGCCCACGAGCTGCGCACCCGGCCCGCGGACGGCACCCCGCCGAACCTGCCGTCCCCGCAGATCATCACCCAGCCCGTGCTGGAGGCGATGCCCCTGGAGATGCTCTTCGACTACTTCGGCATCCGGCTCAACGGTCCGGACGCCGCCGGCCACCCCCTCACCCTCGGCTTCAAGGTCACCGACGGTATGACCGGCGATCCCAGCCACTGTGTGGTCCGGCTCCGCAACGGCGTCCTCGTCTACACCCCGGGCCTCATCGACCCGCGGAACACGGACGCCACCTACACCCTGACCCGCGCCGGCCTGAACCGTCTCGCCATCGGTCAGGCCACGCCCGACCAGCTCGAAGCCGAGGGCGCGCTCACCGTGGACAGCGGCACCCTGGACCCGTTCAACACCCTCAACGGTCTGCTGACGACCTTCGACTACTGGTTCGGCCTGGCCACCCCCTGATCCTCTGACTCCCTCGGGAGATCAGCCCAGGGTGAGCGGCCCGTCGGCCAGGTACGCGGCCAGGGGGCCGGTCATCCGGGGCCGAGTCGGCGGGCGCAGGATCAGGCCGTTGGCACAGGCGGCGAGGTGGTCGACCTCTTCGCGGGGCGTGGAATCGGCGTCGCCGAGCAGTGCGACGGCGTGCGGGACCACCCGGGAGAGGGTGTCCTGCACGCCGTACCGGACGTACAGCGCCTGGGCGAGCGTCGACTCGTCCGGGCTGCCGTCGTCGATTCGGCGGGCGACGCCTTCCGCGGCCAGCATCGCGCCCTCGGTCTCCACCAGCAGCCGGACCCGCTCGGACTCGGGCACCTGGTCGTCGAGAAGCACCCGCTCGACGAGTGCGGTGGCGGCGCCGAGGCAGCTGCCCGTCATCAGCAGTTGCAACCAGGCGAAGCCCGTGGTCAGCAGGGCCTCCAACTGCCCGTCGAGGGACGAGGTCCGCACCAGCAGTTCCGGCGGAACCAGTACGCCGTCGAGGGTGACCTGCTCGCTGTCCTCCCCGGCCCCCGTCGCGGTGACGCTGATGCCCTCGCTTTCGGCGGGCACGAGCGCCATGGCCAGTTCGTCGCCCGAGCCGTCCGGGCTGGAGACCGTGACACTGACGGTGAGCACGTCCATCTCCCGGGCCAGGCGGCCCGCGCGCGTCACCCCGCTGATCCGCACCCCGTCTGGCACCAGCGTGGCGGTCATCGAAGGGGAGAGGATTCCGGCGCCGGGGCGCTCCTCGACGAGGCCGGGCGCCACGAGGCGGTTGCTGGAAGCCACACCCTCCAGAAGCATCCGCTCCAGGCCGTCATCGGGGGCGGCCAGAGCGATCAGCGTGGCTATCGAGAAGTGATGCGTGGCGGTGGCCAGGGCCAGCGACGGTGCCCTGCTGCCCAGTGTCCGCTGCACCCTCAGAGCGTCCAGGGCGGTGGCCCCCCGCCCCTGGTCGGCCGTGGGCACCAGCAGCCCGGGGCCGCCGCATTCTCGGAAGAGCTGTAGACCGGAGCCCCCGGGGTCTTCAAGCTCCATGAGGGGCACCGTTCGCAGGCACTCGTCCAGGTCCGGCAGCAACTTCGCCAGCGAGGCGCGTTCCCGCTCCAGAAATCGCATGTACTCCCCCACTCTCCGGGGCCGGGACAGCCCTGACGGCAGGGTACGTGAGCAGCGCTGCGGCGTGAGCTGCCGTGGCCTGTAAGGGAGTTGGGATGGCCGGGAAAGGACGCCTCGGCGCGGCTATGGGCCGCCTCGCCGGAAGCGACGCGGGCACGGCGTCGGCGCGCTGGAGCACTTCCTCCGTTCCTCGCCGGGCGAGGCGCATCTCCCGGGTTCGTCGGCGCCTCGGCGATCACGGCGCTTCCGGCCGGAATGGGGTCGAAGTTGAAGGGGCCACGCACATGGCCGGTTTGGGGTGCTGTTTTCCTCCCGGCCGACTCCTAGGCTGGTCCGCCATCGGTGAAAACTCGTCTGCCCGGTCACCAGATCTCGATCGGCGTGGGAAAGGGAGACGCGTGACAACCCAAGACTTCACGAACGACATCGACACCATCCTGTGTGTGGGCAACGGCTATTGGATCTTCAAAGGCAATAAGTGTTTGAAGACCAATATGGCCGGCGACAAGCTGATGGTCGATGAGATCGACATCACGGCCAGCGGCGCATGGCCGGTGCTGGCGGGCACGCCATTCGAGCGTGACCTGGACGGCATCACGTTCTCCAACGAATCGGGCTATTACTGGTTCCTCAAGGGGAACTTGTGCATAGCCACCAACGGCGGCGGTGACCAGGTCGTCTGCTCGCAGCGAAGGATCGCCGGCGAGGGCGGATGGCCGGTACTCAACCAGTAGGCGCGGGTCGGCTTCGAGGTGCGGGTGCGGTTTCGCCGCGTGCGGCACGTGGAACCCGTGCCCGTTCTCATCTGATCCCAGGCCGTGCCGACGTTGAGGGGCAGGCCATCACCAAGGTGTACAGAAAGTTCAAGAGCCAGGGAGAAGCCCTGGACATACTTGAGGACGCGGTTCTGGTGGATCGCAGGTCCGACCTGTCGCAGGCGCTCAACGCCGCCTATGACGGGCGCGGGAAATACTCGTGCAAAATCATGGTTGACGGCAAAGAAGAGGAAGTGTGGCACGCCAGCGCCGGAAAACAGGCGGTAAGCAGCGTCACGCTGTTCTACTTCCCCAAGGTGCCTGCCGCCGAGTTCAATCTGATCGCCCTGGCGAAACACATCACCGATACGTTGTACGAAATCGACCCGGACTACGGACAGGAAGACTTTCCGTACAAGAAGGGGAAGAAAGTCGGGGTGGACGGTCGCGGCGAGCGGTGACGGTGGGCAGGAGATCCGCCCGGGTCAGTCGAGCGTGGGGTTTTCCAGGCGCCCGGCAAGGGCGCCGGGGCCGCCCGTGGGAAGGCCGGGCCCGGCGCCCTTCGCTCGCCCACCACCCACCCCCCCCAGGTTTCGGGGGGTAGAAACAAAAGGAAAAAACCCCTTCCCTCGAGTGTTCGTCTTGG
>NZ_JBWKJZ010000057.1:0-34027 GCF_056431945.1 Streptomyces sp. NPDC045778 | reverse complement strand
CTCTTTGGTGGGGGACCGGGAGGGGGGGGGGGGGGGGGGGGGGGGGGGGGGGGGGGGAAAGGGGGGGGGGGGGGGGGGGGGGCCCCCCCCCCCCCCCCCCCCCCCCCGGACCCCGTGCCCCGTGGACCCCGCTCGGGTCCACGGGCGCCGGCTGAGGGCCGTCCCCCTCAGCCGGACAGCTGCGCTCGCCCGCGCGGTCAGCGCTCCGCGGTGATGCGCGCGAGTCGCTGTGCCTCGTCCCGCGCGGCGCGGGCGACGGCGTCCTCGTCGGCGGTCAGCAGGCGGCCGTGTTCGACCACCGGTTCGCCGTCGACGAGGGAGAGGGTCACCGGCGCCGCGGCGCCGAAGACGAGTGCGGTCACCGGGTCGGCGATCGTGGAGTGTCCGATGCCGTCGACCTTCCACAGGACGAGGTCGGCGAGCTTGCCCGCTTCGAGGGAGCCGATCTGGCTCGCGCGGCCGAGGACCTGGGCGCCTCCGTAGGTGCCGAGGCGCAGGGCCTGACGGGCGTTCAGGGCGGCTTCCTTGTGGGCGCCCAGACGGTTGATGAGCAGCGCGTTGCGCAGCTCGGTGTGGAGTTCGCCGGACTCGTTGGACGCGGTGCCGTCCACGCCGAGCCCGACCGGCACCCCGGCGGCGAGCATGTCGGGCACGCGGGCGATGCCGGCCGCGAGCCGGGCGTTGGAGGACGGGCAGTGGGCGACGCCGGTCCCGGTCCTGGCGAAGGCGGCGATGTCGGAGTCGTTCATGTGGACGCAGTGCGCCATCCACACGTCGTCACCCAGCCAGCCCGTGGACTCGAAGTAGTCGGTCGGGCCCTTGCCGAACAGCTCGTGGCAGAACTTCTCCTCCTCGACCGTCTCGCTGCCGTGCGTGTGCAGGCGCACACCCAGGCGGCGGGCCAGCTCGGCGCCCTGCGTCATCAGCTCGGTGGAGACGGAGAACGGGGAGCACGGCGCGACGGCGACCTGCGTCATGGCGTCGAAGGACGCGTCGTGGTGGGTCCCGACGGTCTCCTCGGTGGCCGCGAGCGCGCCCTCCAGGGACTCCACGGCGAAGTCCGGCGGCAGCCCGCCGTCCTTCTCGCTGCGGTCCATGGAGCCACGGGCCAGGGTGAAGCGCACCCCCATGTCGCGCGCCGCCCCGATGATGGCCCCGGACAGGTCGCCGGAGCCCTTCGGGTACACGTAGTGGTGGTCCATGGCCGTGGTGACGCCGCCGCGGGCCATCATCGCGAGGGAGCCGCGCGCGGCGGCGCGGACCATGTCCTCGTCGATGCGCGCCCACGTCGGGTAGAGCGCCACCAGCCAGTCGAAGAGGTTGTGGTCGGTGGCGAGGCCACGGGTGATCCACTGGTAGAAGTGGTGGTGCGTGTTCACGAGTCCGGGCGTCGCGAGGTGGCCGGTGCCGTCGACGCGGCGTACGACGTTCTCCAGGCCCTCGGGGGCCTTGCCCGCGCCGACGGACTCGATGCGGTTCCCGGCGACGACGAGGTGACCGGACGCGTACTCGGTGTCCTCAGCGTCCACGGTCGCGATCGCGACGTTCTCGATGACGGTGCGCTGCGGGGCTGCCGAAGGTGCCATGGTGCTTCCTTCTCGGGTGGATGGCGGTGAATCGGGCACGGCAGGACCCTAGGGGGATTTGAGTGCCGCGACCTCGCTGTGCGCGCTGTCACGGGTGCCGAGATGGTGGAAGAACAGGTTCAGCACGACGGCGGCGAGCGCGCCCGCGCTGATGCCGGAGCCGAGCACGGTCTGCGCCCAGGCCGGGAAGTCGGCGTAGAAGGTGGGCGCGGCGAGCGGGATGATGCCCGCGCCGAGCGCCACCGCGACCAGGACGATGTTGGAGCTGTCGTCGAGGCCCGCCTCGGAAAGGGTGCGGATGCCGCTGACCGCGATGGAGCCGAAGAGCACGACGCCCGCGCCGCCGAGCACCGGCATCGGTACGAGGCTGACGACCGCGCCGAGCACGGGGAAGGCGCCGAGCACGATCAGGGCGCCGCCCGCCACGGCGACGACGTACCGGCTGCGCACCCGGGTCAGCGAGACCACGCCGACGTTCTGCGCGAAGGCCGAGGTCGGGAAGGAGCCGAAGACGGGCCCCACGAGCGTCGCGATGCCGTCGGTGCGCAGGCCCCGGGTGAGGGTGGCGCCGTCGGTCCTGCGCTCGCAGATCTCGCCGAGCGCGAGCATGCCCGCGCTGGACTCGGTCATCAGGACGAGCATCACGATGCACAGGGAGAGGATCGCGGCGGGCTGGAACTCCGGCGCGCCGGAAGCGAACGGCGTGGGCAGCGCGGCGACCGGCGCGGACTTCAGCGAGGAGAAGTCGGCGAGCCCGAACGGGACGGCCGCGAGCGTACCGATCAACAAGCCCATGAGAAGCGCGACTTGCTTGAAGAAGCCGCGCGCGAACCGCTGGAAGAGCAGGATCACGACGAGCGTGAACGCGGCGAGCGCGAGATAGCGCATGTCGCCGAAGTCGGCCGCCTCCTTGTCACCTCCCTGCGCCCATGTGACAGGTACGGGCATGAGTGTCACACCGATGAGCGTGATGACCACGCCGGTGACGAGCGGCGGGAAGAAGCGCAGGAGCCGCCCGAAGAACGGCCCGACGAGCAGGCAGAAGAGCCCGGCGACCATCACCGCGCCGTAGATCGCGGGGAGTTGGTGGCCCGTGGCGCTGTTCTCGGCGATGGCGAGCATCGGCGCGATGCCCGCGGAGGAGGCGGCGTTGACGAACGGCAGCCGGTTGCCGACGGCGTTCTTGACGCCGAGCGTCTGAAGGAGCGTGGCGAGTCCGGCGATCAGCAGGCCGGCGGCGATGAGCCGGGTCTGCGCGGCGGCGTCGAGACCGACGGCCTGGCCGATGATGAGCGGAGGGGTGACGACACCCGCGTACATGGCGGCGATGTGCTGGAGCGCGGCGGGGACGAGCCGCGAGACGTGGAGCTTCTCATCCACCGGGTGGCATGCGTCCGGCGGGGTGGAACACGGGCCGTCGGTCGGCCCTTCGGCAGGCTGTGCCATAGCTGTCGTTCCCTCCGGTGTGGCGCGCCCCGCTCCTGCGGGCGGGCGGGGCGCGCGTCCCGCGTCAGAGGTTGGTCATGTCGACCGGGATCTTGGCCTCGGCACCGTCGCGCAGGATCGTGGCCTCTATCAGGCCGTAGGGGCGGTCCGCGGCGTAGTAGACCGCGCCGTCCTTGGCGTCGTTGTCGAGGCCGCAGAAGGAGAGGTCCTGGCGGAAGTGGTGCTTGTTGGGCGCGGAGAAGCGGATCTCGTCGATCTCGCTGCGGTTGTTGAGGACCCGCGAGCCCATCTGGTACAGCGTCTGCTGGAGCGAGAGGGAGTACGTCTCCACGAAGGCGTGCAGGATGTGCTTCCTCGCCTGCTCGTAACTCCGCTCCCAGCTCGGCATGCGCTGCTCGTCGCTGGTCCAGTTGTGCCGCCACCAGGTGGACAGGGAGGTGGCGAGGATACGGTCGTAATCCTCCTGGAGCGTCGTGTACTTGTCCTTGATGTAGCCCCAGAACTCCGAGTTCGTGGTGTTCATGACGGTCAGGTCCTTCAGACCGCTGAGCACCTCGAAGTCCGTGCCGTCATACGTGATCTGGGCGAGCCGTGTCTCCTGGCCCTTGCGCACGAAGGAGTGCTTGACCTCGTCGGCGCCGATGAACTGGGAGTTGCCGTCGGATGCGGCGATACGCTCCCAGGAGTACTCCTCGATGCGGATACGCGCCCGGTGGATGGAGGGCTGGCTGTCCACGAAGTGCCGGGCGAGGTGGATGCCGTACTGTTCGGCGGACTCGATGCCGTGTTCCTTGGCGAAGGCGAAGCAGGTGTTCTTCGTGGTGTCCGTCGGCAGGCAGTTGGCGTTCGAGCCGTTGTAGTGGACGTCGTCCAGGTCGCCGGAGAGGGCGACGGAGACGTTCAGGTCCTTGATGTGGTGGGTGTCGCCGTCCCGCGTGATCTTTACGACCCGGTTCTCAGCCTTGCCGTACTGGTTCTGTCCCAGGATCACAGGGCGGGCCGGGTGGGAATGGGCTGCCATGTCTGCTAGCTCCCTCGGTAAACGGAGTAGCCGAACGGGTTGAGCAGCAGCGGTACGTGGTAGTGCTCGCCCGGCGTGACGGCGAACGTGATCGCCACCTCCGGGAAGAACACGCCGCTCGCACCGCTGTCCCGATTCGCGGGGGCGTCCTGCTGCGCCTCGGCTTGCTGGTTGTTCTTGCTCAGGAAGTACGCCTCGGTCTCGAAGTCGAGACGTACGTGCGAGGTCCCTTCCGGCAGAGCCGGCAGGTCCTTGCAGCGCCCGTCCGCGTCGGTCGCGCTGCCGCCGAGCGCCTGCCAGTCGGCCGCTCCCCCGCCGCGGGCCGAGAGCCGGACGGCGACCGCTTCGGCGGGGCGGCCGACCGAGGTGTCCAGGATGTGCGTGGACACCGAGGCCGTGGTGCTTGTGCTCATGCTGCGTCAGTCCTCTTCAACGACGTCGACGAGTCGGGCAAGGCGGATCCTGTTGATCTTGCCCAGTTCGGCGCGGACGATCTCGCGTTCGCGCTCGGGCGTGTTGCCGATCCGGTCCTTGACCGCGTCCCGCATCTGCTCCCCGGTCCTGCCGGTGGCGCAGACGAGGAAGACGTGGCCGAACTTGTCCTGGTAGGCCAGGTTGAGTTCGAGCATCTCGGCCTTCAGGTCCGCGGACGCCCCGGCCATGCCCCGCTGCTCGCGGGACGAGGTCGGGTCTCCCGGCTTCGGCCGGCCGATCGGCGGATGCCCCGCCATCGCCTCGGCCAGGTCGGCCGCGGACAGCGCGGCCGTGGCGGCGTCGCTCGCGGCGTACAGGGCGTCGGCGGTGGCGAAGGGGCGCTGGGCGAGGAGCGCGTCGCCCCAGGCCGCCGCGGCGCAGGCCTCGTGGAGTGCGGTGCGCGCCGCGGCCTCGTCGAGGGCGTTGAACCGGGTCAGGCCCGGCGTCTTGGTGCTCGAAGTCACGGGGGCCTCCGGGGCCTTTGTGCTGGACGGGCTGCGCATAGCTAACGCCGTCCGAAACTCGACGTCAACACTTTGTTGAAAACTCCGGTTAACAAAGGCCGCCGCCCGGTGAACGGACGGCGGCCTGCTGTTACTGCCGAGGATTCGCTGGTGACCTGGGGCTTCAGGTGGAGCGGTTCAAGTAGTTGTACACGGTGAAACGGCTGACCCCGAGGGCGGTGGCCACGGTCTCCACGCCGTGCCGGACGGAGAACGCGCCGCGCGCCTCAAGGAGCCTGACGACCTCCTGCTTGGCCTTGCGGTCCAGGTCCGCGAGGGGCTTGCCGTGCTTGCGCTCCAGGGCGAGCAGGATGTGGTCGAGGGAGTCGGCGAGCTGCGGCAGGCGTACGGCGAGGACGTCCCGGCCCTCCCAGGCGAGCACCACGTCGTCCTCGCCCGCCTCCTCGGGCGGCAGCATCCGCCCACCCATGGCGTCCACCAGCGGCTTCACCGCGAGCGCGAAGGGGTCGTCCCCGAAGGCGGTCATCCGTCGGCCCCCGCGACGACGTTCACCTGGAGGGAGACGCGGGTCGCGCCCGCGCCCAGGGTCTTGCGCAGCATGGCATCGACGGCGGCGAGCACGGCGTCGGCCTCTCCCTCCGCGGTGTTGCCGAACGGCCCGACGTCCACGGTGTCGAGGTCGGCGCTCTCGATGACCTCGCGGGCGACCAGCGCGTGCTGCGGCGCCTCGTCGAGGTCGAAGGGCTCGGTCGTGAACTCCACTCTCAATCGCACGCGCTCAACCTACTGCGGCGTCCCGATTTCGGGGCAGCCCCTCTTGACAGCTTCCGCGGACCGGATGCAGTCTTCCGTTAAGCAGAAACGAACTTCCGCTATACGAAATTCGCGAGACGGAAGGAGCGCGGAAGCCCCATGGGATACTCCGACCAGCGCTTCGATGTGAACCTGTCGATCCTCTTCACCGAGCTGCCGCTCCTGGAGCGCCCCGCGGCCGCGGCCGCGGCGGGGTTCAAGGCCGTCGAGCTGTGGTGGCCCTGGGTCGAGACCCCCACCCCCGAACGGTCGGACCTGGACGCCCTGAAGCAGGCGATCGAGGACGCGGGTGTCCAGCTCGTGGGCCTGAACTTCTACGCCGGACAACTGCCGGGACCCGACCGGGGCGCCCTGTCGATCCCCGGCGAGGAGAGCGAGAAGTTCCGCGCGAACGTGGACGTCGCCGCGGACTTCGCCCGGTCCCTCGGCTGCACGGCGCTCAACGCCCTGTACGGCAACCGCGTCGACGGCGTCGACCCGGCCGCCCAGGACGAACTCGCCCTGGAGAACCTCGTGTTGGCCGCCCGCGCCGCCGACCGCGTGGGCGCGGTCCTGCTGATCGAGGCGCTGAACGCCCCCGAGTCGCCGCACTGCCCGATCGTCAGCGCCCCCAAGGCCGTCGAGATCGTGGACAAGGTCAACGAGGCGACCGGGCTCGGCAACGCGAAGTTCCTCATGGACCTGTACCACCTCTCCATGAACGGGGAGGACCTGCCGCGGGTGATCGCCGCGTACGCCGACAAGACGGCCCACGTGCAGATCGCCGACAACCCGGGGCGCGGCGCCCCCGGCTCCGGCTCCCTGCCCCTGGAAGACCTGCTCGACCAGCTGCGGAAGGCCGGGTACGAGGGCCGGGTCGGCCTGGAGTACAAGCCCGGCGACCGCCCGAGCCACGAGTCCTTCGACTGGCTGCCCGCCGGGGCCCGCGGCTGACGCCGGGTCCGCACCACCCCGTAACGACGCACTGAGAGAGGTTCCCTCATGAGCACGCTCGCGCCTTCTTCCCGCCCGGCGGTTGCGTGGATCGGACTCGGGATCATGGGCTCGCCCATGGCCGAGAACCTGATCAAGGCCGGTTACTCCGTGACCGGTTACACCCTGGAGCAGGACAAGCTGGACCGGCTCGCCGCCGCGGGCGGCACCCCGGCCGCCTCGATCGCCGACGCCGTCCGCGACGCCGACGTCGTCGTGACGATGGTGCCCGCGTCGCCGCAGGTCGAGGCCATCGCCTACGGCCCCGACGGCATCCTGGAGAACGCCAGGTCCGGCGCGCTGCTCATCGACATGTCGTCGATCACCCCGCAGACCTCCGTCGACCTCGCGAAGGCCGCCGCGGCCAAGGGGATCCGGGTGCTCGACGCCCCGGTCTCCGGCGGCGAGGCCGGCGCGATCGAGGCCGTCCTGTCCATCATGGTCGGCGGCGAGCAGGCGGACTTCGACGCGGCCAGGCCGCTGTTCGACGCCCTCGGCAAGACCGTCGTGCGGTGCGGCCCGCACGGCTCGGGCCAGACCGTGAAGGCCGCCAACCAGCTCATCGTCGCGGTCAACATCCAGGCCTGCGCCGAGGCCGTGGTCTTCCTGGAGAAGTCGGGCGTCGACCTCGCCGCCGCCCTCGACGTGCTGAACGGCGGGCTCGCCGGTTCCACCGTCCTGACCCGCAAGAAGGACAACTTCCTGAACCGGGACTTCAAGCCGGGCTTCCGCATCGACCTGCACCACAAGGACATGGGCATCGTCACCGACGCCGCCCGCAACGTCGGCGCCGCGCTGCCCGTCGGCGCGGTGGTGGCCCAGCTCGTCGCCAGCCTGCGCGCCCAGGGCGACGGCGGCCTGGACCACTCCGCGCTGCTCCGCTCCGTCGAGCGCCTGTCCGGCGACCGGGTCGCGTAAGCGCCCGCAGACTTCCGGGCCGTGGCGGCGCTGACACCTGTCCTGTCGCGCCCAAGCGCCGCCGCGGCCCGGAACCCCACCCCACCTCGAACTTCAACAAACTGTTGACGTGACGGATCCGGCGTCCCTACGCTCGCGTCACCTCAAGCAGTCTCCAGCAGTTCTGCACGGAAGGCCGACCTACCACCATGCCGAAGCGCGTTCTCACCACGGAGTCCGGCGCCCCTGTCGCCGACAACCAGAATTCCGCCACCGCAGGCGTCGGTGGCCCGCTCCTCCTCCAGGACCAGCACCTCCTGGAGAAGCTCGCCCGCTTCAACCGCGAGCGCATCCCGGAGCGCGTGGTGCACGCCCGCGGCTCGGGCGCGTACGGCTACTTCGAGGTGACCGACGACGTCACCGGCTTCACCCACGCCGACTTCCTCGCCGAGATCGGCAAGCGCACCGAGGTCTTCCTGCGCTTCTCGACCGTGGCCGACAACCTCGGCGGCGCCGACGCCGTCCGCGATCCGCGCGGCTTCGCGGTGAAGTTCTACACCGAGGAGGGCAACTACGACCTCGTCGGCAACAACACGCCGGTCTTCTTCATCAAGGACCCGCTGAAATTCCCCGACTTCATCCACTCGCAGAAGCGCGACCCGTTCACGGGCAAGCAGGAGCCGGACAACGTCTGGGACTTCTGGGCGCACGCCCCCGAGGCCACGCACCAGGTGACCTGGCTGATGGGCGACCGCGGCATCCCGGCCTCGTACCGGCACATGAACGGCTACGGCTCGCACACCTACCAGTGGACCAACGCCCAGGGCGAGGCCTTCTTCGTCAAGTACCACTTCAAGACGAACCAGGGCATCCGCAGCCTGTCCTCCGAGCAGGCCGCCGAGATCGCGGGCAAGGACCCCAACTCCCACCAGACGGACCTGCTCCAGGCCATCGAGCGCGGGGTGAACCCGTCGTGGACGCTGCACGTGCAGGTCATGCCGGCGGCCGACGCGGCCAGCTACCGCTTCAACCCCTTCGACCTGACGAAGGTGTGGCCGCACAGCGACTACCCGCTCCAGCGCGTGGGCCGCCTGGTCCTGGACCGCAACCCCGACAATGTCTTCGCCGAGGTCGAGCAGGCCGCCTTCTCGCCGAACAACTTCGTGCCGGGCATCGGCCCCTCGCCGGACAAGATGCTCCAGGGCCGCCTGTTCGCCTACGCCGACGCGCACCGCTACCGCCTGGGCGTGAACCACACCCAGCTCGCCGTGAACGCGCCCCGGGCGACCACCGTGGACAACTACGGCCGCGACGGCCTCATGGCCACCAACGCCTACGGCCGCGACCGCAAGAACTACGAGCCCAACTCCTACGACGGCCCCGCGGAGACCGGCAGGCCGCTCTCCGCGCCGCTGGCCGTGACCGGCCACACCGGCACGCACGAGGCGCCCGCCCACACCAAGGACGACGACTTCTTCCAAGCCGGCGAGCTGTACCGGCTGATGTCGGACGAGGAGAAGTCCCGCCTGGTGGCGAACATCGCGGGCGGTCTGTCCCAGGTGTCCCGCGAGGACGTCGTCGAGAAGAACCTCGCCCATTTCCACGCCGCCGACGCCGACTACGGCAAGCGC
Organism: Streptomyces sp. NPDC045778; assembly: GCF_056431945.1. NCBI lineage: Bacteria > Bacillati > Actinomycetota > Actinomycetes > Kitasatosporales > Streptomycetaceae > Streptomyces > Streptomyces sp. NPDC045778. The sequence goes on along the minus strand of NZ_JBWKJZ010000057.1, from coordinate 24,723 downwards.
GTGGAAGACGCGGTCCGCGCCCTGCGCGAGGACTGAGGAACCCTCACCTCACAGACTGCGCCGGGGACTTGACGGGAGGTCGGTCCCCCAGCGCGGATCCCGCGACGCCGTGGCCCGGATGAGGGGTGGCCACGGCACGCGGGGGGACGAGGACCGCGACGGCTCGAGGCGAGCCAGTGCGGTGGTGAAGGCCCCGGCCGCCCCTTCGACCAGAGGAGGAGCAGCCGGAGGCCGTCGCCCGGCCGTCGCGGTCCCGACCATCGACCCGCCCACAGCCCGTCCGGCGGGTGAGGGCGAGCCGTGAAGCGGCCCTACGCCTCACCGCCGAACCGCCTCCGCCGCACGGCGGAGGCGGTTCGGCTTCTCCGGTGACGATCTCCGCGAGCCCGCGCGGAAAGGTCAGAGGCATGACGACAACCGCATCCCCCGTACCCCGCTGGGCCGAGCGCGTGGCCCATCTGATCCCGCTCGTCCTGCTCCCCCAGTGCCTCTGGCGGCTGCCGTTCGCCTTCGGGTTCGACATGGGCGCCGGCACGGGATCGATCGGCAGTCTGTGGATCTCCGTGCCGTACATCTTCGGTCTGAGCCTGCTCACCGAGGCGCTCGCGCTGCTGTCCTTCGGCCTGGTCCGGGGCTGGGGCGAGGTGGCGCCCGCCTGGGTGCCCGTGCTCGGCGGGCGGCGACTGCGCCCCGCCGTCGCCCTGGTCCCCGCGACCCTGGGCGGGCTCGGCGCGACCGCCCTCTTCGGGCCCTTCACGCTCGGCGCCCTCGGCGTGCCCGGATTCGCCTTCGCGGGGTTCGACAACGGCGCCTGGGAACTGCTGTTCCGGATCTGCGTCCTGCCCGTCGGCCTGTGGGGGCCGCTCGTCCTGGCGCTCACCGTCCACTACGCGCTGCGCCGCCGGGCCGCGACCCCGTCCGTGAACACCTCCACGGCGAACGCGAACCGCGTGTCGGCACCGTCGGGCGCGAGGTCCGCGACCGCCGCCAAGTGAGGCAGCGCGTCGGCTTCCCCGGTACGCAGCCACGGCGGCGGGTGCGCCTCCAGGTCCGCCGGGTCCAGATGGGCCGGGGGGCGGTCCCGCAGGGCGTCCTCGAACTCCACGAAGCCGACGACGAGGCGCACGGTCTCCATGCAGGCGCGGTAGGCGTCCGCGAGGGTGAGCCCGAGCGCGGCGTAGAAGCCGATGAGCGCGTCCACGTTGCGCAGCATCGCGGGATGACCGGCCATCGTCACGTTCTCGCTGAGGGCGAGCGTGGTCATGCCGGGGTGTCGGCGGTAGTGGGCGCGCAGGTCGTCGCAGAAGGCGCCGAGGCTGGCCCGCCAGGCCCCGGGGGCCGGGTCGAGGCGCGGCGGCCGCCAGCCCGCCTGGAAGATCTCGGCGGCGACTGCGACCAGGTCCCGCCGGTCCTCCACGTAGTTGTACAGGGCGCGGGCGGAGACCCCGAGGTCCGCGGCCAGCGAGCGCATGGTGAGGGCCGCGGCGCCGTGCTCCCCCAGATAGGCGAGCGCGGCCTCCCCCACCGACTCCCGGGTCAGGGTGGCCCGGCCCTTGCGGTGGGTGGGTCTGCGCCGCGTCGTTCCGCTCATCCCCCGAGGCTAACGCCACGGCGGCGGGCCGCTGGTGGCGCGGCCCGCACACTGAACTTCACACATGTTGACTTTAAGCGCCGCGCCCGCCAAGGTGGGTGCGACTAAGGCTTGCCTCACCTTGCTTGGAGTCCCGATGCCCCGTCTCTCCGGCCTTGCCATGGACGTCCGGCCGCTGCGTGAAAGCCGCGACTTCCGGCTCCTCTACGCCGGATTCCTGGGGGCGATGATCGGCACCCTGATGACCTCGGTGGCCGTCGCGGTGCAGGTGTACGAGCTGACCGGCTCCTCCCTCCACATCGGCCTGGTGAGCCTGGCCCGGGCGCTTCCCCTGGTCGCCGGCGTCCTCGTCGGCGGGGTCCTGGCCGACCGGTTCGACCGCCGGACGCTGATGGTCGCCACGCGCCTGCCGCTGGTGCTCGTGGCCGCCGCGCTCGCGGTCAACGCCCTCGCCCCGGAGCCCCAGCTGTGGGTGATCTACGCGGCCACCGCCGCGACCGGGCTCCTCGCGGGGCTCGGCGGGCCCGCGATGCTGGCCGCCGTCCCGGCCCTCGCGGGCACCGAGCGGCTCGCCGCGGCGGGCGCGCTGCTCTCCGGCTCCACGCAGCTGGCCGCGCTCGGCGGCCCCGCCCTGGGCGGGGCGCTCATCGCGGGACCCGGGCTCGCCGCGTGCTACGCGGTGGACGCGGCCGGGTTCCTGGTGTTCACGGCGGCGCTGTTCTTCGTCAGGCCGCTGCCGGTGCCGACGGCCGCCGCCGGGGGCAGGGGCGTGCGGCAGGCGTTCGGCTCGCTCGCCGAGGGCCTGCGCTTCGTGCGGCGGCACCGCGTGGTCCTCGGCCTGCTCCTCATCGACGCGGCGGCGATGGTCTTCACGATGCCGCAGGCCCTCTACCCGGCCCTGGCCGACGAGCGGTTCGGCGGCGGGCCCGCGGCCGTCGGGCTCCTGTACGCGGCGCCCGCGTTCGGCGCCCTCGTCGGCGCGGCCACCAGCGGCTGGACGGCCCGCGCCGGCGGGCACGCGCTGGTCGGGGCCGTGCTGCTGTGGGGCGCCGCGCTGACCGGAGTGGGCCTCAGCGGGTGGCTGCCGCTCGCGCTCGTCCTGCTCGCGCTCGCCGGGTTCGGCGACCTGATCTCCGAGACGCTGCGCTCCGCCCTGCTCCAGCACGGCACGCCCGACGAACTCCGGGGCCGCGTCAGCAGCTTGTGGATGGCACAGGCCACGGTGTCGCCCGCGCTCGGCAACGCCGCCGTCGGCTTCCTCGCCGAACTCACCGGGCCGGCCGCCGCGGTGACCATCGGCGGCCTGGTCTGCGTGGCCGCCACGCTCGCGGTGGCGGCGGCGTTCCCGTCGCTGCGAGCCGCCCGCCTGGGCTCGGGAACGGCCTTTGCCCGGGAGCCGGACTCCCGGGCAAAGGCCGCGCGTCCCCGCGCGGGGGACGCGGACGTCAGGCCTTGAACGTCTTGATCGCGCTCGGGACGTGCCACTCCTCGGTGGCGACCTCCTCGAACTCGGTCACGTCGCTGATGTCGGCCGTACGGCTCATCGAGATGTTCGTGATCCGCTCCAGGATCGCCTCCACGACCACCGGCACCCGGAACTCCTGGGCCAGCTTCTTGGCCTGCTCGAAGGCCGCGGCAAGGTCGCCGGGGTCGGTCACGCGGATCGCCTTGCAGCCGAGGCCCTCGGCGACCTTGACGTGGTCGACTCCGTAGACGCCCAGCTCCGGCGAGTTGACGTTCTCGAACTCCAGGTTGACCTGGAAGTCGATGTCCAGGCCGAGCTGCGCCTGGCGGATCAGGCCCAGGTAGGAGTTGTTCACGAGGACGTGGACGTACGGGATGCGGTGCTGGGCGCCGACCGCCAGCTCCTCGATGAGGAACTGGAAGTCGTAGTCGCCGGAGAGCGCGACGACCTGCGCGTCCGGGTCGGCCTTCGCGACGCCGAGCGCGGCCGGGATGGTCCAGCCGAGCGGGCCCGCCTGGCCGCAGTTGATCCAGTGCCGGGGCTTGTAGACGTGCAGCAGCTGGGCGCCCGCGATCTGGGAGAGGCCGATCGTGGAGACGTACCGCGTCTCGGGGCCGAAGGCCTTGTTCATCTCCTCGTACACGCGCTGCGGCTTGATCGGGATGTCGTCGAAGTGGGTGCGGCGCAGGAGCGTGGCCTTGCGCTCCTGCCCGGCGGCGATCCACGCGGTGCGGTCGGGCAGCTTCCCGGCCGCCTTCAGCTCGCGCGCGACCTCGACGAAGAGCGCGAGGGCGGCCTTGGCGTCGGAGGCGATGCCGTAGTCCGGCGCGAAGATCTTGCCGATCTGGGTGGGCTCGATGTCGACGTGGACGAACGTCCGGCCCTCGCGGTACACGTCCAGCTTGTAGCCGGTGTGGCGGTTGGCCCAGCGGTTGCCGATGCCGAGGACGAAGTCCGACTCCAGGAACGTGGCGTTGCCGTAGCGGTGCGAGGTCTGGAGGCCCACCATGCCCGCGTTCAGCTCGTGGTCGTCCGGGATGGCGCCCCAGCCCATGAGGGTGGGGATCACCGGAGTGCCCGTCAGCTCGGCGAACTCCACCAGCAGGTCGCAGGCGTCGGCGTTGATGATGCCGCCGCCCGCGACGATCAGCGGCCGCTCGGACGCGAGGAGGAAGCCGATGGCCTTCTCGATCTGGGCGCGGCTCGCGGCGGGCTTGTAGACCGGCAGCGGCTCGTACGTCTCCGGGTCGAACTCGATCTCGGTGAGCTGGACGTCGATGGGCAGGTCGATCAGGACGGGCCCGGGGCGGCCCGAGCGCATCAGGTGGAACGCCTGCTGGAAGACGCCGGGGACCTGCGCGGCCTCCAGGACCGTCACGGCCATCTTCGTCACCGGCGTGGCGATCGAGGCGATGTCGACGGCCTGGAAGTCCTCCTTGTGGATCACGTGCGTGGGCGCCTGGCCCGTGACGCACAGGATCGGGATCGAGTCACCGATGGCCGAGTACAGGCCGGTGATCATGTCGGTGCCCGCCGGGCCCGACGTGCCGATGCAGACGCCGATGTTGCCCGGCCTCGTGCGGGTGTAGCCCTCGGCCATGTGCGAGGCGCCCTCCACGTGGCGGGCGAGCGTGTGGTCGATGCCACCGCCCTCCTTCAGCGCCTTGTAGAAGGGGTTGATCGCGGCACCCGGCACGCCGAACGCGTCGGTGACGCCCTCGCGCTTGAGGATCTCAACTGCCGCGCGGGCGGCGGTCATACGAGCCATTGAGTTCTCCTGCTCCAGCTGGCGAATTCGGGCTCCCGTCGCGCCCCGCGGTGAGCTGTGAATTCCGGTCCTGCGGTGGGATGGCCTCGCGGCCGTGAGGTGATCTTTCACATTGCGGAATTTAGATTCTGTTATGTGGAAGCAATGTAGGGCGGGGCGGCGGGACCGTCAAGGGAGTGCCGGTTCCGGAGCGGGCCGCAGCTCAAATTCGCGTATCGGGGTAGTTGCGTTCCGTAAGACCATGGGCCCAGGCTTGAGCGGCGCTGAGCCATGGGTGGCGAGAGGGAGGCGGCGAGGGAGATGACGACGGACGGGGTCCCGGTGCGCTGCCCGATGTGCCGTCACGAGCAGGCCTACGCTCCCCCGGCCTTCCCCTGCTCGTGCGGCGCGCCCGTCGTCCCGCCGCTCGCGTACGGCCGTGCCGCCATCCCCGTCACCGAGCGGAGCTGGGCGGACGACTGGGTGACGGTGCGGTGCGGGGCCTGCGGGCAAGAGGCGGACTGGCCGCGGCCGGAGGTCGGCTGCGCGTGCGGGGCCGTGCTGCGGATCCCGGTCCACACGGAGGCCGTGTCACCGCGGGGGCCCGACCTCGCCACGCCCCACCCGCCGGCGGCTGCGGCCCCCGCGCCCCGGCCCGCGTTCCGGCCCGTCCCGGTGCGCAGCGCGCGTGACGCGGTGGCCGCGGCCGCGCTGTATCTGCGCTGGCTGGGCTACGCGGACGTACGGGACGCCGAGACCGGTCCCCTGAGCCGCGCGCCGTCCGGCACGCGGCTCACCGCGCGGGGCGTGCTCGCCCACGTCGAGCCGTCGGCGCGGCCCGCGACCCTGCGCGACCTGGAGTGCGCGTGGCTCACCGCGCTCACCCACGAGGTCACGTGCGTGTGCTTCGCCCTGTCCGACTTCACGCCCGAGGCCTGCGAGCGCGCGGCGGAACTCGGCGTGCCGCTGTTCCGCGTCGAGCTGGACGGGGTGCCGGAGCCCCTGAACGGGGCGGCGGACGAGCTGGCCGCCCGCGGGGCGTAAGCCCTTCCAGGGCAGGGGGCGCAGGGGTTTCGCCCTTCGGGCTCGTCCTCGAACGCCGGACGGGCTGAGACGTTCACGCCCGTCCGTTCTTCAGTTTCCGAAGCGCTCCCTCAGCTCCACCTTCCGCACCTTCCCGGACACCGTCATCGGGAAGGCGTCCAGGATCCGGAGGGCCGCGGGGACCTTGTAGTGCGCGAGGCGCCCGGCGCAGAAGGTGCGTACCTCCTCCAGGGTCAGTCCCTCCACGCCCTCGTGGAGGATCACGCACGCCAGCGGGACCTCCCCGTACCGCTCGTCCGGGACGCCCACCACCTGGACGTCCGCGATCTTCGGGTGGGTGTAGAGGAACTCCTCGATCTCGCGCGGGTACACGTTCTCGCCACCCCGGATGATCATGTCCTTGATGCGGCCCACGATCCGGACGTATCCGTCCTCCCGCATGACCGCGAGGTCACCGGTGTGCATCCAGCGCCCGGAGTCGATGACGTCGGCGGTGCGCTCGGGCTCGCGCCAGTAGCCGAGCATCACGCTGTAGCCGCGCGTGCACAGCTCGCCCGAGCTGCCGCGCGGCAGCGTGACGCCGGTGGCGGGGTCGACGACCTTGACCTCGATGTGCGGCAGGACGCGGCCGACGGTGGCGGTGCGCCGCTCCAGGTCGTCGTCCATGCGGGTCTGCGTGGACACGGGCGAGGTCTCGGTCATGCCGTAGCAGATGGAGACCTGCTCCATGTGCATCTCGGCGACGACCCGCTTCATGACCTCGACGGGACACGGCGACCCGGCCATGATCCCGGTCCTGAGCGAGGACAGGTCGTAGGTGGCGAAGTCGGCGAGGTTCAGCTCCGCGATGAACATCGTCGGCACGCCGTACAAGGAGGTGCACCGCTCGCGCTCGACGGCGTGCAGGGTGGCGACGGGGTCGAAGGACGGCGCGGGGATGACGACGCACGCCCCGTGCGAGGTGGCCGCGAGGTTGCCCATGACCATGCCGAAGCAGTGGTAGAAGGGCACCGGCACGCAGATGCGGTCCTGTTCGCTGTAGCCGATGGTGCGGCCCACCCAGTAGCCGTTGTTGAGGATGTTGTGGTGGGAGAGGGTGGCGCCCTTGGGGAAGCCGGTGGTGCCCGACGTGTACTGGATGTTCACCGGGTCGTCGCAGGTCAAGGCGGCCTCGCGGGCGGCGAGTCGCTCCGGCGTGACCGCGTCGGCGGCGGCGAGCAGCTCGTCCCACGAGCCGTCCGCGACGTAGACGACCCGGCGCAGGTCCGGGCACTCCTCCCTGACCTGCTCGACCATCGCGCGGTAGTCGCTGCTCTTGTGGGTCCGCGTGGCGACGAGCAGACCGATGCCCGCCTGCTTCAGGACGTACGCCACCTCGTGCGAGCGGTAGGCCGGGTTGATGTTCACCATGACGGCGCCGACGCGGGCGCTGGCGTACTGGACGAGGACCCACTCGGCGCAGTTCACGGCCCAGATCCCGACCCGGTCGCCCCGGTCGACACCGGCCCCCATCAAGGCGCGCGCGAGCCGCTCGACGGCCGCGCCGAACTCGGCGTACGTCCACCGCGCGCCGGACGGCACGTCGACGAGCGCCTCCCGGTCGGGCCAGGTGGCGACGGCCCGGTCGAGGTTCTGCCCGATGGTGTCGCCGAGCAGCGGGACGGAGGCGGTGCCGTGCGCGTACGACAGCTCGACGGCACCCCTGTCCCCCGCGGCGCCTCGGGAAGAGGAGGCGCTCACCGGAAGTCCTCCTCGCGGTACTCGGCGTCGGACCCCTTGGCCGTGGCCTCGCGCAGCTCGATGCGGCGGATCTTGCCGGACACGGTCTTCGGCAGCGCGCCGAACTCCAGGCGGCGCAGCCGCTTGTAGGGCGCGAGGACGGCGCGCGAGTGCGCGAAGAGCGCCTTGGCGGTGTCGGGCCCCGGCGCATAGCCCTCGGCGAGCACCACGTACGCCTTCGGCACGGCGAGGCGCACCGGGTCGGGCGCGGGCACCACCGCGGCCTCCGCGACCGCCTCGTGTTCGAGCAGCGCGCTCTCCAGCTCGAAGGGCGAGATCTTGTAGTCGGACGCCTTGAAGACGTCGTCGGAGCGGCCCACGTAGGTCAGATAGCCGTCGGCGTCGCGCGCGCCGATGTCACCGGTGCGGTAGAAGCCGCCCGCCATGGCCTCGGCGGTGCGTTCCGGATCGCCGTGGTAGCCCGCCATCAGGCCCACCGGCGCGGTGGACAGGTCGAGCGCGACCTCGCCCTCCGCGGCCCCCGGCTCGCCGGTCACCGGGTCGAGCAGCACCACGCTGAAGCCCGGGGTCGGGCGTCCCATGGAGCCGGGCTTGAGCCGCTGGCCGGGCGTGTTGGCGATCTGCACGGCGGTCTCCGTCTGGCCGAAGCCGTCGCGGATGGTCACCCCCCAGTCGCTCCGCACCCGCTCGATGACCTCGGGGTTCAGCGGCTCGCCCGCGGCCACGACCTCGCGCGGCGGGGTCTTCAGCTGGGTCAGGTCGGCCTGGATGAGCATGCGCCACACGGTGGGCGGGGCGCAGAAGCTGGTGACGCCCGCGCGGTCCATCTCGCGCATCAGACGGCCGGCGTCGAAGCGCTTGTAGTTGTGGATGAAGACGGTCGCCTCCGCGTTCCACGGCGCGAAGAGGTTCGACCAGGCGTGCTTGGCCCAGCCGGGCGACGAGATGTTCAGATGGACGTCGCCGGGCTTGAGCCCGATCCAGTACATCGTCGCCAAGTGCCCGACGGGGTAAGACACATGGGTGTGCTCGACGAGCTTGGGCCGGGCGGTGGTACCGGAGGTGAAGTAGAGCATCAGCGGGTCGGTGGCGCGGGTGACGCCGTCGGGCGTGAAGGCGGCCGGGGCGGTGGCAGCGCCGTCGTACGAGATCCATTCGGGCGCGGCGGGGCCCGCGGCGGCTTCCCCATCGGCTCCGGCCCCGGCCCCGGCCCCCACCACGATCCGGGTGTAGTCGCCCGGCACGTCCGCGAACTTGGCGGTGTCCTCGGCGCGCACCACCACGTGCCGGGCCCGGCCGCGCTCGATCCGGTCGCGCAGGTCCGCGGGGCCGAGCAGCGGCGTCGCCGGGATGACCACGGCGCGCAGCTTCATCGCGGCGAGCGCGACCTCCCACAGCTCGGCCTGGTTGCCCAGCATGACGACGAGCCGGTCCCCGGCCGCGACGCCGAGCCCGCGCAGCCAGTTGGCGGTCCGCGCGGAGCGCAGCGCGAGCTGCGCGAAGGTCAGGCGGACCTCGGAGCCGTCCTCCTCGACGATGTGCAGAGCCGTGCGGTCGTTGCCGTCGGCGATGACGTCGAACCAGTCGAGCGCCCAGTTGAACCGCTCCGGGCGCGGCCAGGCGAAGCCCTCGTAGGCGGCCGCGTAGTCCTCGCGGTGGCGCAGCAGAAAGTCCCGGGCGGCCCGGAAGCCCTCCGTGCCGCCCCCCGTCTCCGTCACCGTCATCGGCATGCCCCGCTCTCCCTAGGTTCCCGCTGTCCACACGGCCGGCTCCGCGCCGTTCCCCGGCCGCCTCCGCGTCCGTACCATCGTGGAGTTCGTGATGTGGGTCTCACTACCCCCGAAAGGGGGTGCTGTGCGGTGAAGGGGCGGGCGCGTGACGGCTGCGGGCGCTGGTGAGGCAGGAGACGTACGGGCCGCGTTGGCGCGGCTGCGGCGCGCGACGGGGCTTCCCGTGGCGTTCGGCGGGCTCACCGACGCGCGGCCCGCTGCCGCCGCGCAGCTGCGGATCGCCGAGCTGAGCGGCACCGCCACGCACGTCCTGCGCGGCCTCGGCATCCGCCTGGGCAACGGCCTCGGCGGCAAGGCCCTCGCCCTGGCCCGGCCGTGCGCCGTCACCGACTACAGCTCCTCGCGGCACATCAGCCACGAGTACGACGCCGCCGTCGAGGCGGAGGGCCTGCGCTCGGTGCTCGCGGTGCCGGTCGTGGTGCGCCGCCGGGTGCGCGGCCTGCTGTACGGCGCCCTGCGCACCGCGCAGCCGCTCGGGGACCGCACGCTCGCCGCGGCCGTCGCCGCCGCGCGCGACGTCGAGCAGGCCCTCGTGGTGCGCGAGGAGGCCCGCGCGCTGGTGGCCGCGGCGCGCGACACGGCGGCCGGGCCCGGCCCCGCCGCCTGGGAGCGCGTACGGGAGGCGCACGGTGCCCTGCGCACGCTCGCCGCGCGCACGGCCGACCCCGTACTGCGCCAGGAACTCCTCACCGTCTGCGCCACGCTGACCGCCGCGGGCGACTCCCCCGCGGCCGCCCTGACCCCGCGCGAACTCGACGTCCTGACCTGCGTCGCCCTGGGCACCACGAACGCCACGGCGGCGGAGCGCCTGGGCCTGCGCCCCGAGACGGTCAAGGCCTATCTGCGCTCGGCCATGCGGAAGCTGGGCGTTCATACGCGGTGGGAGGCCGTGGTGGCGGCGCGGCGGGCCGGGCTGCTGCCCTAGCCGCGCCACGCCACGCCCCGGTGGCCCCGGGCCTACTTGTCGGCGGTCAGCGTGCCCGCCGCCCCCCAGCTCTCCGCCTTGTACTCCTCGATCCACACGGTGACGGTCTCCGCCGGGATCGCGTACGCGTCCACGAACGCGTCCGTGATCCGCCGCACCAGCTCCCGCTTGAGCGCGACGTCCCGGGGGCCCTGCTGAACGGTGACGGTGGGCATGCTGAACTCCCTTTCGTACGACCGGAGTTACCGGCCGGTGAGTCGATCTGTCGGCGTCCCCTGCGGGACGACACCAGTTCAGCCCACCCGCGCGCCGCGACCAAGGAGCAGACCGCGATCGCGGCGATCACGAAGGGAGATCGCCGGCGGACGTCCGCGAGCGGAGGTCGTCGGCCGTGGCGGTGCACGCCGCCAGGAAGCCGTCGAGCGGGGCCGCGCCCTGCCGCGCCCCGGCCCCGGTCCCGGTCCCCTCCCTGACCGCGAGCCCCGTCTCCAGCGCCAGCTCCGCCGCGAACGGCACGAACGCCACCCGCGGACTGCGCAGCAGCCGCGCGTGCGAGGCGTACACGACGGTCCACAGCGGCGCGGCCCCCGCGCCGATCATCGCGAGGTTGTCCTGGAGCGAGCCGCCGACGGGCCCGCGTACCGGCGTGAACCCGGCCGCGTCGCAGGCGCCGACGACGAGGTCGACCAGGGCGGGGTTGGCCCGGCGCCCGGTGAGCGCGAGGGGCACCTCCGCCAGGTCGGCCAGGGCCGCCTCGGCGCGCGCGGCCACCGGATGCCCCGCCGGCAGGGCCGCCACCAGGGGGTCCCGCCACAGCGGCACGACCCGCACCCCGGGCACGGGTTCGGCGGCCCGGACGAAGGCCGCGTCGAGGCGCCCGTCCGCCACCCGCGCGAGCCGCTCCGCCGCGGCGGTCGACACCAGCTCCACCGGCACCCCGGGCGCCCGCTCGGCGAAGCGGGCGAGCACGCGGTCGAGGTGTTCGCCGAGCCCCGTGCAGGTGCCGAGCCGCAGCCCGCGCGGCGGCGCGCCGACCGCGGCCCTGGCCCGCTCGGCGGCGGCGAGGACGGCCCGCGCCTCGGGCAGCAGCCGCTCCCCCGCCGCGGTGAGCCGCACCCGGCGCGGCGAGCGGTCGAACAGGTCGGCCCCCAGCTCCCGCTCCAGGCGCCGCACTTGCTGGCTCACCGCCGACTGCACGATGTGCAGCCGCTCGGCGGCCCGCCCGAAGTGCAGTTCCTCGGCGACCGTCACGAAATAGCCGAGCTGCCGCAGTTCCATGCCGGAACCCTACGCAGCCGTCCGCGCGCCGCGGCCCGCGGGTTCAGCCGCCGATCACGGCCCCGAACCGTACGTCGTACGAGGACGCGCCCGCGGCGAGCACGCGCGCCGTCCGGACCGCCTCGTCCTCTACGTCGGCGCGCTGGGCCTTCGTCAGCGCCCCGAACGGCTCGACGACGACGGCGGCCGCCCCGCTCTCCCCCTCGTCCTCGTCGAGGCGCCACACCCCCGCGAGGAGGCCGTCCACCAGGAAGGCGCAGAAGGACTGGTTGGACTTCCAGGTGCGGTCCTTGTAGGCGACGGGGACGAGGCGGGAGCGGTCGGCGTGGGAGAGCAGCAGGTTGTCGTACTCGGGCAGGAAGCGCGGCGGCGCCGGGGCGTCCGGGTCGGGCCGGGGCGCGTCCGGCAGGTCGAAGAGTTCGACGCCGTTCTCGTCGCGGAACGTACGCAACTGGGGCCGCAGCCGCTCGAAGGCGTCCCGCAGCCGCGTGAGGCCCGCCCAGGCCTGCATGTCCTTGACGGACGCGGGCCCGAAGGCGGCGAGGTAGCGCCGCACGACGGCCTCGGGCGCGGCCCCCGCGGCCCCCGCGGCCCCCGCGGCCCCCTCAACGAGTGGGCGCCCCAGCCAGTGCTCGGCCGTGGTGAGCGCGACGCGCCCGCTGCGCCGCCACAGGCCGCGCGGGGTGACCTGGACCAGCGGGAGGCGGGCACGGGCGGCGATGCCGAGCGAGCGCGGGTCGGCGTCCGGCCAGTGGCGGGCCAGCTCGTCGCGGAGCTGGGCGGGGGTGCGCGGCTCGTCCTCGACGTACGCGCGGGCCACGGCGGCGAGCCGGTCCAGGTCGACACCGCCGAGGCCCTTGCGGAACATCCGCAGCTCGCGGTCGATGGCGGCCTGCGTCAGCGGGCGCAGCGTGAGCAGGTCGTCGGCGGTGAGGGTGTGCACGGTGGAGCGCATGGTGACGGCCCGCACGGCGGCGCGCCCGCTCATCAGCTCCGAGAGGTCCTCGGGGGCGAAGCCGTCCAGGCGGGCGGCGAGCGCGTAGTACGGCGGCTTCACGTTCTGCGCCTGGAGGCCCACGAGGTGGGTGAGGGCGGCCGCGGCGGACATCCGCGCCCGGCGCAGCAGCAGCTGCCGGTCGAGGGTGGCGCGGTTCAGCGCGCGGCGGCTGAGCACCGGGGCCGGCGGGGTCTTCGTCATGCCCCGCACGCTAACGCGCCTTGCGGACAGATCCGGTCCGCAAGGGCGCCGGGGCGGCGGGGCACCGGGGTCGCACTCATGCCATCTGTCACATATATCCTGCTCAGGGTCGTGAGGCCCGCGTTCGCGGGAAGCCGGACGGGAAGCGGGCGACCCGCCGAGCGAGGCGGCCGTGCCCCCGCGCACGGCCGCCTCGGCGAGGAAAGCCAACCGAAAACGGACCACCCGACGAGCGAGCACACGAACCGGCGACAGGAAGGGCCACCGGTGACCCCGGAGCGACGAGCACACCGCCCACAGTCGACGCGCAAGCACTCCTGGCGGCGCGCGACGGAGCGCCGCGCGCCCGAGCGGTCCGCGACACCGCCGGCGGCGGATCCGCCCCGCCACCGGCCCGAGCACACCAGGCCCCAGGCGCCGAGCGTGGTGCAGGCGGCCCTCTACCGCGACGGCGTCCGCGTCTCCTCGCCCACCACGCTCGCCGAGACGTACCGCGAGCTGCGCGCCCGCCCCGACGGCATGGCGTGGATCGGCCTCGCCCGCCCCACGGAGGCGGAACTCCTCTCCCTGGCCGCCGAGTTCGACCTGCACGAGCTGGCCGTCGAGGACGCGATGGAGGCCCACCAGCGCCCGAAGCTGGAGCGATACGGCGACACCCTCTTCGTCGTCCTGCGCGCCGCCCGCTACCTGGACGCGCCCGAGGAGGTCGACTTCGGCGAGCTGCACGTCTTCGTCGGCCCCGACTTCGTCATCACCGTCCGCCACGGCGCGGCCCCCGACCTCTCGGCGGTGCGCCACCGCATGGAGGACGACCCCGAACTCCTGCGCCTCGGCCCCGAGGCGGTCCTCTACGCCATCCTGGACGCCGTGGTCGACGGCTACGCCCCGGTGGTCGCGGGCGTCCAGAACGACATCGACGAAATCGAGACCGAGGTCTTCAGCGGCGCCCCCGAGGTCTCCCGGCGTATCTACGAACTGGCCCGGGAAATGGTCGAGTTCCAACGCGCGACCCGCCCCCTGGTCGGCATGCTCCACGGCCTGATGGCGGGCTTCGCCAAGTACGGCACCGACGAGGAACTCCAGCGCTACCTCCGCGACGTGGCCGACCACGTCACCCACACCAGCGAACGCGTCGACGGCTTCCGCCAGGCCCTGGCAGACATCCTCACGGTCAACGCGACCCTGGTCACCCAGCAGCAGAACGCGGAGATGCGGGCGTTGGCGGAGGCGGGGTTCGAGCAGAACGAGGAGATCAAGAAGATCTCGTCTTGGGCGGCCATCCTGTTCGCACCCACGCTGGTGGGAACGATCTACGGGATGAACTTCGACACCATGCCGGAACTGAGCTGGACCTTCGGCTACCCCTTCGCCATCGGGCTGATGGGTGTGGTGTGCGTGAGCCTGTACTTCATCTTCAAACGGCGGGACTGGCTGTAGCCGGGCGGGCGGCTCGGGCCTGCCGTGGCTCTCGGTGTCCGGGCCCTCGGCCGCCCCGAGTCCCTCCGCGGGGTCCCGGGGCCGGAGAGGAGCGTGGACGGCGACGCCACCCCCGCCACGACCTGGACGACCTGACCTCGGCGGTCCCCGCGTACGTACTCGAAGACATCGGCCAGCAGATGCAGCTCGCCTAGGCGGCACCAGCGGCCTCCGCCGCAGTTGCCGCGAGCCGGAGCAGCCGGGCCAGTTCCACGCGCCCGCGGCTGATCACGTCGAACGCTGCCGCCGGGTCCGCGTCCTGCGGCAGCGGAGTGTCGGTGAGGACGTCCGTCAGGGTGTATCGGTCGAGCAACCACCGCTGGAGTGCGCGCCAGTCCGTCGCCCGGTCCAGGGGGAGGCCGTCCGCCCAGGGCGCTGCCTCGTACCGAGTGGCGTCGGTGCCGTTGGCGTGGAGCAGTCCGGAGCGGCGCACGAGGCACGGGAAGCACACGCCGCAGTTGGCGAGGGAAGGGCCGCCGCTGCGGCGGGCGGGTGGCTTGCCGCAGCTCAGGGTGGACTCCAGGTCGGACGGGGCGAGGCCCGCGTCACGTCCGGCCTGGCACACCTCGCCCTTCGTGAGCTGCGCCCAGGGGTTGACCACACGTATCGGGCTCCCGGGGTCACCCACGGCAGCCACCAAGGCGTTCAGGCAGCTCAGCGTCCGCGGGTGCACGGAACGGGTGGAACAGGCCGCCGAACGGGCGGGCGTCAGCGGCGGGTTGAGGGCGAGCTGGCCGTTCTCGGGGATGTGGACGATGCTCACTCCGTGTGCGGTGGCGGCACGGATCGCGCCCCCCGCGTAGAGCAGACCGCGGGTGCGGGAGGAGGTTTCCAGTCGCAGCCCGGACCCGTCGCCCGCCGGGGTCTGGCTCAGTGGCAGCAGCCTCACCGGCCGCTGGCCACGCAGTCGCTCGACGGCCCTGTACACCCGCCGCTGCAGACGCAGCATGCCGATCTCGCGGAACATCACGAGCAGCAGCGGCCGGGGGTCGTCGGCCCGGGAGCGCGTGGCGGCCCAGCTGAGGGAGTCCAGTCCGCCGGAGAAGAGGGCTACTTCCGAGGCGCGCGTGTCCTCGGGGGACTCCATCGCCTCTTCTACGTAGTGATCGGTGAGAGGCCGGAAGTCCACGTTCCAGACGTCGCCGGTGAGGATCTGGAGGAGCGTGGTGAGGTGGGTGCGGGCGGCCGCGCCCTGCCAGCGCTCGTGCTCCGCCACGGGCACAGCGAGGCCGATGCGGCGAGTCCACCGGTCCCGTACGCCGGTCCGCCGTACGTACTTGTCGGCAATGAACGCCGCCCTGGCCACGCGGAAGAAATCCTCGGCCCAGTCAGGGACATGGCCGGGCAGATGATGCCGGCCGGTGATGCGACGCTCGTCCTCCTGGAAGGATGTCTCGCCGATCTCCGTCCAACGAACGCGACGAGGCGGGTCGTCCCGGCGGCCACGCCACCACAGAAGATGGTCGGAACCCGTCATGCCGCGACTCCCCCGTCTCCGGCGCTGTTTTCAGTGATCAGGCCGAGGACCTTGCCGACCGCCCGTGGTACCAGAGACTCCGCGATCCGGGGCAGCGCGGCCGACGGGTCCTGAGCGGCGTCCGCCATCGACTGCGCGGGGTCCTCGGCGTGTGCGAGATCCGTTGCTTCGACCGCTTCCTCACAGGGGTTCGGCACCAGACGCACGACCTTCTCCGCGACCCAGTCGGCGATCCTGCCTTCCGGGTCGGCCGCGATCAGTACCGGCACAGCCAGCTTGACGTGCTCGGCGGCAACGGAGCGGAGGAACTCCCCCACCATGTCGGCGAAGAACACCTGATAGAGGTCGCACAGGATGTCCCAGGCGAAGCCGCCGCCCGCGCCGCCCCCGCCCAGGGCGTGGTCCAGCTCGGGGTGTCTGCTCCGGACATCCCGCACCGCCGCGGCCAGCCCCCTGCGCACCGCGGCGTCGGCGAGCGTGCCGCCGTCTCCCCCTACCTCCGCGACGAGACGTGCGACGAGTGCGTCCGCAGATTCCACACCCTCGGCGGCGAGCGATCCCAGCGCCCCGGCGAGCCGCTCGCCGGCCGCGCAGGCGGTGTCGTACAACCCGAAAGCCGACCGGTCCGCGCGGATCGTCTGGTGCAGGGCACGCAGATGGTCCGCGGCGATCTCCTCCAGTCGCTGGTCCGCGTCGGGCGTGTCCTGTCGCCAGCGCGCCAACCGCCTCGCGGCGGAACTCCACTGGTCGCCGTTCGGCCCCTTCCATCGCGTGGATGTCCCCACATCGCCCCCAACGGTGGTGGCCCGACCGCTCTTCGTCCATGGCATCAGATCGAGGAATCCCCAGGTAGGGCGGGACTCGGCCAGGGCGGTACGACTCGGACCGGTGGTCGGCCGGCCACGGATACCACCATCTGTGGCATATGCGCCTTACGGCCGTGACCAGACGTAGTACTGGGTCCCGGGCCTGGCGCGGTTCCCGGTGCTGGGCATGCCGGAGGCTGGCGAGATCGGACCTTGCGTCATGTGGCGCGCGGTTCGCGTCCGCTGCGGAGCATCATGTGCGGCCCGCCCAGAAGGGCTCAGTTCTCCCTTCTCCGCAGCACCGCATACCGAGCCGGCCAGTCCGTCACGCCCCGGCGGCCCCCGAAGGCGGCGGTGCGGAGGGCGTGGGCGGTGAACCAGGGGGACACCGCCTTGAGGAAGGTTTCCTCCGTGGTCCAGGAGGGGCCCCTGGACTGGTCCAGGGCATCCTCCTCGGTCAGCGCGGCGGCGCCGATGTGGAACCACAGGCCTCCGGGTCTGCACACGCGGGACATCGCCTCGGCGAAGGTCCGGCGCTCGCGGTCGGTGGGGCAGGTGTGCAGGACCCCTCGGTCGAGGACCACGGGGTACGGGTCCGGGGGCACGTGGGTGGTGACGTCGAGGACCTCGTAGCGCACCGCCGAAGCGGCGGGCGTGCGGCGTCGGGCCTCCTCGATCGCCCGGGCGGAGAAGTCGCAGGCCGTCACGGTGTAGGCGCGGTCGGCGAGCCATCGGGCGGTGGTACCGAGGCCGCAGCCCACATCCAGGACGCGGGCCGGGGGCGGGGCGTGCTCGGCGAGGAGTTCACCGAGGACGGGGGGCGGGGCCTCGTCCCAGCCGGGGGTCGTGGTGTCGTAAGTGCGGTCCCATTCGGCCGCGTTGAGGGAGCGTAGTGGCGTGGCGGTTTCGCCGGGGGGTGACATGGTTCTTGAGTCCTCTCCGGGATACGGGGTGTGGGCGGGTGTGCGGCCGTCGGGGCCCTTCCGTCACCGGTTCCTTCGGCGCCCGATGCCTTCCCTCACCCCACCACCGGCCACCGGCTGATCCGGGAGGGCAGCCACCACAGGAAAGCGCCGGCCTGGTGCACCAGGCCCGACTTCGTGAACGCCTCCAGCTCTTGTGGCCGGAAGGCCGAGACGGGGGCGCCGTCCAGCAGTGACGCCAGCTTGGTCTTGTTCACTTTGCGCATGATGACGCGCCGTTGCGCCCCGTGGCGCAGGTCGGTGACCTCGACGAAGCCCCTGCCGCGCCGGTAGCCGCACTTGTTCATGTGGAAGGTCGTACGCCACTGGTCGAGGACGGCGTCGCCGTCGGGGCCCGCCACCGAACGCGGGGGGTAGAGGTGGCTGAACAGGCGCCAGTCCCCGATCTCGCCGCCGAGGTCCAGGTGCCAGTCGACGGAGAGGCCGTGCCCCGTCAGCTCCCGCACATGGGTGAGCCCTCGGACCGCCGCCCGGTCACCTCCGTCGTCGCCCTGGCGGAGGACTACCGGCTCGGGGAGTGCCACGTGCTGGGTGCCTCGTGCGACCAGGGTCGAGACGGTGTGGGTGGCAGTGTCCTCGTAGGGCTCCTCCCCTAGGTAGATGCCCTCCATCGCGCGGGCTTCTTCGTCGCGTTCCCGCCAGCATCGGAGTGCTGTCGTCGCGACCGCCTCGGGAGCCCGGTCCGCCGAGTTGTCGAGCAGTGCGGGCACGCGTGCCGGGCCGGCGTCGTGGGTCACCCAGCGCAGCAGGTCCTGGTTGGCCGCGTACGGTACGACGTGCACGGTCTGGCCGCCGTCTTCGAAGAGCAGTCCCAGCGTGCGCCAGCGCGACAGCAGGGCCGATACGTCGGCCGCCGTGATGTGGTGGTGGCCGGCCCGGAGTTTTCTCAGCAGTACGTCGCTGGCGCACGGCTGGTCGAGGAGGCGGAAGGCGGCCGTCTCCCAGGGTTCCTCGATCCGCAGAGTCCTCCAGGCGAAGCCGGGGCGGGTGTTGGTGAGGACGATGGAGTCGGTGAGGTCGCACTGGGTCAGCCGCCCTCGCGGGAACTCGTGGCGCCAGATCTCGACGGCCTTGTCGAGCCGCTCCGCGTGCGGGGCGGAGATGCCTTGGTGGGCCGCGTCGAAGACGTAGGCCATGTCGCGGAGTTCGGACCCGGGGAGGTCGTAGATCACGGCGTAGTGGGCGGCGGGCCGAAGGTCGCCGAAGCCGAGTTCCGGGCGGTTGAAGTAGGGGCTGAAGCGTTCGATGGCGATGCGGGTGACTCCGTTGGGCGGGGCGAGGTGGTGGAGGGCCGGGAACTGGTCGATCACCAAGTCGTAGTCCTCCTCGGTCTCGTCCGGGAAGCCGAAGAGGTAGTTCCATACGACGCCGAGGCTCACCGACTCCGCGTCCCGCAGCATGCGAACGTTCTGGCAGCCGGTCACCCCTTTGTCCATCAGCTTCAGCACCCGCCCGCTGAGGCTCTCGATGCCGGGCTGCACATAGTGAACTCCGGCGGCGACGAGGGAGGCCAGCTGTTCGCGGCGCATGTTGGACTTGATCTCGTAACTGATGCGCAGGTCGCATCCGGACTCCGCGAGCCTCGGGATCACCGAGCGCAGATACGTCATGTCCAGGATGTTGTCGGCCACGGCGACGTTGAGCACGCGGTAGCGCTCCGTCATCGCGAGCAGTTCGTCGACGAATACGTCCGGGCTCTTGCTGCGGAATTCCATGAACGAGCCGTTGAGCCCGCAGAACGTGCAGTGATGCTTCTGTCCCCACCAGCAGCCGCGTGAACTCTCCACCACCAGGTGGGGCTCGGCCATGGCCCCGGCGCGGGAGGCCGCGTGCTGCTCGAAGTAGTCCGTGTAGTCCGGGGTGACCAGGGCCGACGCCGGCAGCGGTGCCGCGCTCATCGCGTTGGCATGCGACGTGCCCGCCGCGTCGCGCCAGCACAGTCCGGGGATGGCGGCGGGGCTCGACTTGTCGCGCAGGCAGGCCAGGAGCCGCGTGAACGACACCTCGCCCTCACCGCGGTTGACATAGTCGACGAACGGGAAGCCGCGATGGAGCGCGGCGCCCTGGGGGCCGTCGCAATTCCCCCCGCCGAGGACCACACACACGTCGGGGGCGAGCTTCTTGATGAGTCTGGCCGCGGCGAGCACGGCGCTGTTCTGCGCGAAGGTCGTCGACAAGCCGACGACGTCGGGCCGGTCGGCGAGAATGCGGCTCACGAGGGATTCGATGTACTCGGGTGCCAGCGCGTGCAGTTGGCGGCCCTTGGTGAGCATGTCCCCCGGCACCGCGCCCGCCACGAGGTCCGCGAACTCGGAGTTGCGCCAGTGCGGATCGTCGTAGAGGGCGGAGGAAAAGATCCACTCGCTGTAGCCGGTGAAGTAGGAGTCCCAGCAGAAGTGGTACTCCTCGCGCGTCAGGCCCACCCGCTCGGTGATCCAGTCGAGGTAGTCCAGGTTGGCGTTCACGACGTCGACGCGGCTGTCCGGGAACTCGTCCGCGACGCGTTGCTTGAGGATCCCCAGGGCGAGGGAAGGAAAGTCGATCGAGGCCCAGGGCATGTTGACGAGGGTGATGTGCACCGTGACTCCTTCAGCGTGACGGACGAAAGGCCGGGAGCGGCGCGTCGCACGGGACACCGGCATCCGCGGCGGCGAGTGCGCCGAGGAGGGACCGGCCCCGCGCACTGGTCGCGGCCAGCGGCCCGCCAGGCGCGGCACTTCGCCTCACATGGGCTTCCGGCAGCGAGTACACCTGTTCCCGTACGGGATCGGCCAGCAGGAAGGAGGCGCCGCCCGGGCCGAGCGGGGCCAGCCTCGCCGGAGGGCACCGGATCCAGGGGTGCGGGCGCAGCGCGAGGTGCTGTGCCGGGGGCCGCGGTGCGGATGCGGCCGGCCCGGCCGGAGCGGCGGAGAGCCGGCGCATGCCGTACTTGAGCCGCTGGAGCATCTCGGCGCGCCCTGGTCCGCCGACGACGGTGTGCCGCGTGCCCACCCGGCCGCCCAGGTAGTTGAGTTCGCGGTTGTCGGCGAACGCTCCGGAGGTTTCGAGGACCACGCCGAAGCGTCGCGGATCGCCTGTCAGGCGGGTTCCCGGCTCGGCCACCATGAGTTCGAAGGCGTCGACGGCGAACTTCTCACGGTTGCGTTCCAGGAAGCGGAGTGATTCCTCGGCCTCCTCCTCGGTCTCGTCCAGCAGGCCGCCCATGACGGACAGATTGACCTGGATGCCGGCTGCCGCGAGGTTGTCGAGGATGACCTGGAAGTCCGCCGCGTCGACCCCCTTGTCCAGCTTGTCGAGCAGCCGCTGGGTGACGCCCTCGTAGCCGACGGCCATGCCCTCGCAGCCGAGTTCGGCGAGTTCCTCGCAGAAGGCCGGGTCGAGCAGGATCGGTTCCAGCCGGTTGCGTGTGTTGAAACGGACGTGGAGACCGCCCTCCCGCACCAGGCGCATCGCTCGGGCGAGCAGACGCAGGTTCGTGTTCTCGTCCACCACGGTGACGAAGTCGATGCCCGTGCTCTCCACGATCTGCCGTACCGCGTCGGCGAGTTGCCTCGGGGAGGCCTGCTGGTAGGCCCCGCGGTCGAGAGATCGGTTGCCGTAGGAGCAGAAGACGCAGCGTCCCCAGTAGCAGCCCACGCAGGACACCAGGGAGAGGACGACGGTGTCGTTGAGGTAGGAACGCACCTTCAAGCCGTCGTAGTCGGGTGCGCCTGTGTCCTTGAAGTGCAGAGTGGGCGGCCGGCTGGGGCCCGTCACGCCTTCGGGGCCCAGCCACCTCATCCCCGGTACGTCGGAGAGCGGTGTGTGCCGGGTGAGGTGGGCCAGCCAGCGCTCCAGGGGCTCTTCGCCCGCCGTGACGCAGAGCGCGTCCACCGCCGTGCGGACGGACGGCATCGCGGCCAGTTCGTCGTGGCGCAGCATGATCTGCTGTCCGCCGAGGCAGATGGGGGTGCCCGGGCTGAGCCTTCGGATCCACTGAGCGAGCAGCAGGGCCGGCGCCAGCTGGCTGAAGAAGGCGACGGATATGCCCACGGCACGTGGCGCGGAGGTGCCGAGGGCCTCCGTCAGGAGTCCGTGCAGGCTCCGCGTCGCGAAGTCGAGGGAGTCGACCCGCTTCGCGGACAGCCCGAGCACCGCCCGGTCGAGCGAGTCGAAGTCGTCCCACACGTGCGAGAGCGCCGATTCGCGCAGCAGCAGGTGGGTGGCCTGCCGGGCGAGGCGCACCGCGCGCACGGGGCCGAGGCGGGGCGCGGGTGCTTTCGTCAGGACGAAGTCACGCACCTCACGGAGGTGCCGCAGGGCCGCGTCAGCCACCGCCGCTCGATACCAGGCCGGCAAGTCCCGCGCCTGGTCCAGGGCTCCGGCCTCCCGTGCGAGCGCCGGGCCGTCCAGAAGGCGATGGGCCAATTCGATGCTGAGGTCGGCCTGGTGCGCGCTGTATCCGGCCCGGCGGACGTGCCCGGCGAGATAGGGCAGGCTCAGATAGGGAAAGAGGGTCGCCTCTGTGAGGGGCGGAAAGAGCAGCAAGAGGTCCATGCCATCCGTCCTGATCCGGGCGGATGAAGCCGACCGGGTACGCGAGGCGACCCGCCCGAGAGGGGCTCGAACGGCCCTCGGCGATCGCGGGGGAACCGAAGGAGCTGACAAGGGGGCGGCCCTTGGCCTCGCGGGGGAACCGAAGGAGCTGACAAGGGGGCGGCCCTTGGCCTCGCGGGGGAACCGAAGGAGCTGACAAGAGGGCGGCCCTTGGCCTCGCGGGGGACAAGGCACCAGGTGCTTACCGCGAGGCCGCGGGTGGCGTCCGTACCTTCTGGAACTCCGGCAGCGTGCGCGGGACACCGGAGGACGCGGAAGTTCGGGATGCCGGAGAACGCGGAAGTTCTTGGAGCGATTTCGGTCGGGCCGGTCAGCCCGCCGTTACGTCCGACGCGCGGTCCGCGTTCTTCGCGATGTAGTTGTAGGCCGTGGACGAGCCGCTGACTTGCAGTTCATCCATCTCGATTACCTCTAGTTCACCGAGGTCGCCGGCGGCCTCGGTGTTCATCTCGATGTCCATGGAACCTCCATGTGCGAGTGGTACATGAAACTGGAGTGGAATTCTGGGCCTTTGGTACTCGGCCAGGCTGGCTGCGACATTCGATTATGGTCAAGGGTGTTATCGGGCCATGATCATTCGATGGCGGCTGGGGCGAATGGGCCCGTCCGGGCGCCTTGCCGCCGGAAGGCGAGAGCCCCGCCTCGCTCCCCCACCAGCCAGAAGCGGTCCGGGGCGACCGTGAGCTGAGGAAGCGGCCGGCGGGGCCGGTCTCCCAGCCTCCTGTCCGGATGCCACCGTCCGGCGCTGATCGATTCGTTCGACGGCCCAAGGCGGCCCTCATGTTTGCCCTTACGGGCACCCTTTCGCGCCCTTCGAGGCCGGCTCGATGGGCAAGAGGCCGACGCATTGTTCTCGACGATACGAGGCTCGGACGAGGTCCGGTCCTGGCCGGATAGCGGCCTGTTTCAGCCTTTCAGTATTCCGCTTCATGGTTCGTGGTGTTGGCATCTACCCCATGCGTGTACGGTTTTCCCAGGGCCCGTCGACCGAGGGAGAGGCCACCATGCGATAGCCCACCGACCACAGCACTACGCCGCTGAATGAATTCCTCGTGAATGCGGGAGGACGAGCACGACGGAATTCTCCCCTCGCCCCCCTTTCCGGGCACGGCCTCAGCTCTTGGCACCGTTCGGTGAAAAGAAAAGAGGCCGTCCGGGCCCCTCGGGGGGTGGGCCTGGACGACCTCTGGTGCCGGGTGGCGGCGCGAGCGGAAGCCGCAGTTCAGAAACGGACCGGCAGGGAGCCGAGTGCGGTGCCCTTGCCGGGGACGTCGAAGTACTGGAGTTCCTCGGGCTTGACCGCCAGCTCCATGCCCTGGTTCTGAATCAGGAACGTATTGACGACGATCTCCGTCTCCAGCTGGGCCAGGGTCGCGCCGGTGCAGTAGTGCGAGCCGCTGCCGAAGGACAGGTGACCGACGCCGGGGCCCATGTCACGGGCGATGTCCAGCTTGAGCGGGTTCTCGAACTGCCGCGGGTCGTGGTTGACGCCGAGCAGCGAAGGGATCACCGCGTCGCCGGTCCTGACCGGGCAGCCGCGGAACTCGAAGTCCTCCGCGGCGTAGAGCGGCCCGCCGGTCGGCACGGACGTGGCGAAGCGGATCAGCTCCGGCACGGCCCGCCGCGCGAGCAGCTTCGGCTCCGCCCGCAGCTTGGCCAGCTCCTCGGGGTGCGTGAGCAGCGCGAGGATCGCCTGGCCGATGAAGTGCGCGGGCGGCGCGATGCCCGTGCTGGTCAGGAGCAGGAAGATGGCGATGATGGTGTCATCGGTCAGCAGGTCCTGGTCCGGGCCCCCGGGCTTGGTCAGCTCGGAGATGAGGTCGTCGGTCGGCTCGGCGCGACGGCGCGCGATCAGGTCCTTGTAGTACTCGATGATGCTGCCGATGGCAGAGACCAGGCGCTCCGTGTCGTACGAGACGTAGTCCATGATCCAGCCCATGAGCAGCGGCCGGTCGGCCTCCTCGACGCCCATCAGCTCACAGATGGCGGCCGCGGTGAACGGATAGCCCAGCTCCGCGATGAGGTCGCCCTCCTTCTTCGCGGCCAGGGCGGCGTAGGTGTCCGCCGCGTTCTTCTCCAGGCCCGCGCGGAGCGCGTTGACGCGACGGGCCGTGAAGGCGCGCGCGACGACGTTGCGCATCCGGGTGTGCTCCTCGCCGTCGGACAGACCGAGGAGACCGAAGTACTTGAAGTACTCCCGCGGCATGCCGACCTGCTCGAGCATCTCGTCGGTGAGGCTCGGCCCCTCCGCGCCCGGCAGCTTCGACTGGTCACGGATGAAGCGGGAGTCGTGGAGGATCTCCTTGGCGTCGTCGAAGCCGGCGACGAACCAGACCGGGGACTCCAGGCCCTCGATGGCGGCCCGGAAGAAGGAACCCTGGTCGCGCAGGGTCCCGTACTCCGCCGGGTCGCTCACCGTCTTGTTGCTCAGGTTGATGATCTGCTCCGTCACGCTGTTTCTCTCTTCTGTGAATGGCTGCGTGGGCCCCTCACCTGGCAGGTGAGGGGGGACGGGGGTGGGGGGGGGGGGGGGGGGGGGGGGGGGGGGGGGGGGGGGGGGGGGGGGGGGGGGGGGGGGGGGGGGGGGGGGGGGGGGGGGGGGGGGGG
>NZ_JBWKJZ010000056.1:0-35183 GCF_056431945.1 Streptomyces sp. NPDC045778 | reverse complement strand
TCCCTCCCCCTCGCTCCCCCCCCAAAAAAAAACCCCCCCCCCCCCCCCCCCTCCCCCCCCCCCCCCCCCCCCCCCCCCACCCCAGCGGCCGAAGGGCCCGCGGACCGTGGTCCGCGGGCCCTTCGTCGTGTCGTGGCGGGGATCGGGGTCGGGGGACTGCGAGATCTACGAGATCTACGAGTTCTACGAGATCTACGGGGTCTACGGGGAATCAGGGGAACTGCGGTGCCGGTCAGCCCAGTTTGCGCGCGGCGCGCCTGAGGTCGTATTCGTGGATGATCGCCTTGGCGTGGCCGTAGGCCAGATTGTGCTCGCCGCGGAGCCAGCTGACCTTCTCCTCGAAGCGGAAGAGGGAAGGGCCTTCGTCGACGGTGCGCAGCCAGTCGGAGACTTCACGACCGGTGCAGTGCGGGATGCGGGCGAGCAGGTTCCGGTGGGTCTCCTCGGAGAAGACTTGGGACATCGGCGCCTCCGGACGCGTTCGATGTGGTCCGTCCTTCACGCCACCGTGCCTGAGCGTTCGGACATTGGCAACAGTCCCGGCTCGGCGCATAGGGTCGCGGTGTGCTCGATACGACGCCTTTGATCGCCGCCGTGGACCGGTTCGCCGACCGGCTGCGGGCCGCGCCCCAGTCCCGCCTCCAGCGTGGCGCGGCCGCCGAAGCCCTGTCACTCGCCCGGGAGTTGGCGGTGCGGGCCCAGCTCAGCGAGTCGCCGGGGGCCGAACCCCGGGTGATGCCGGACGCCGGGATGTTCGCGGCGGCCGACCAGATCACCGTGGCGGGACGTGACTTGGCGGTCGCCCTGCGTGACGAGGGGGAGTTGGCGGAGGCGGTGCGCCTGGTGGAGGAGGCACTGGCGCGAGCCGGAGTGTGACCGAAAGCCGGGGGTGCGGCGGGTCGCGCTCCGCTTCTCGGGCGGGCCCTGAGCCGTTCCTCAGACCGAGGCGATGACGCGGTCCGCCAGGATGTAGACGTTCTCCGTGCCGCACGAGAACGTCAGCGCGTACGCGCCCGAGACGCCGGAGCCGCCGAGCAGGACGGGGGCCTGGCCGTCGCGCAGGGCGGCGGCGAGCACCTCCGCGGTCTCGCGGTGGCCGGGGGTCATGCACAGCGTCGTACCGTCCGCGAAGACGTACACGTCGAGGGTGCCGAGCGGGCCCGGGCGGACGTCGGCGAGGGCGGTGCGGGCATCCGCCAGCTCCTCCAGGCAGGCCACCGTGCGCTCGTGGTCGGTGTGGGCCGGGGGCTGCACCGGGACGAAGTCGGGGTGCGAGGGGTGGCGGCGGCGGGCCGCGGCCAGCTCGGCGGAGTCGCCCACGTAGTCCTCGGGGTCCGCGAAGGGCTCGACGACCGGTTCGAGACTGTCCGATTCCAGGCCCGCCAGATCGGCCTGGCGCGGCAGGAACAGCTCGTCCGCGATGCTCTCCGGCAGGCCGCCGAGCAGCGAGGGGGCGTCCGCGATGTCGCGGGCCTCCTGCGCGGCCCAGAACGCGCGCGCCTCGGCCAGCTCCCGCTCCCGCTCCTCGGCGAGGGCGTCGGCGACCGCGGCGCGTATCTCGTCGGTGTCCACCGCGGTCCTGGCGGCCGGCACCAGGGCGTGGCCGCCGGCCGTGGCGCGGCTCTCGGCCAGCTCGGTGCGCAGGTCGGTGATCTGCTGCCGCAGGCCCCGCACGGTGTGCAGGGACGCGGCGCCCACGGCCGTGGCGGCGGCCGCGGAGAGCAGCAAGGCAAGACTCATGGCGCTCACTGACGTACTCCCGGTTTCAAGTCGACCCCCGACTTACTACATCAGCTTGAAGCCTGCACCATCTCGCTGTCAGTGCATTACGTCACGAATTGGACAGGACTTTCGGCCCGGTGTTTCTCGGCTGACCTCGCTGACCTGGGCTTATGAGTCTCCCCCAGGAGATTGGTCACATCCTGGGGGAGATTGGGTCACGAATGTGTGGAGGGGGCGGAGGTGCGGCCGTTTCCCGGCTGGTGGGACGGGCGGCTTCCCGGCTGGTGGGACGGGCGGCCCCCGGCGCCCGTGGGGTGGGTCAGCTGAGGCGCTCGATGACCATGGCCATGCCCTGGCCGCCGCCGACGCACATCGTCTCCAGGCCGAACTGCTTGTCGTGGAACTGGAGGCTGTTGATCAGCGTGCCGGTGATGCGGGCGCCGGTCATGCCGAAGGGGTGGCCGACGGCGATCGCGCCGCCGTTGACGTTCAGCTTGTCGAGGGGGATGTCCAGGTCGCGGTACGAGGGGATGACCTGGGCGGCGAAGGCCTCGTTGATCTCGACGAGGTCGATGTCGGAGATCGTGAGCCCCGCCCGTCCCAGGGCCTGCTTGCTGGCCTCGACCGGGCCGTGGCCCATGATCTCGGGGGAGAGCGCGGAGACGCCGGTCGACACGATCCGGGCCAGCGGGGTCAGGCCGAGGTCGCGGGCCTTGGTGTCGGACATGATCACGAGGGCGGCGGCGCCGTCGTTCAGGGGGCAGCAGTTGCCCGCCGTGACGAGCCCGTCGGGGCGGAAGACCGGCTTGAGGCCCGCGACGCCCTCCATGGTGACGCCCGCGCGCGGGCCGTCGTCCTTGGCGACGACCGTGCCGTCGGGGAGCGTCACCGGGGTGATCTCGCGCTCCCAGAAGCCGTTCTTGAGGGCTTCCTCGGCGAGATTCTGGGACCGGACGCCGAACTCGTCCATGTCCTGGCGGGTGACGCCCTTGAGCCGGGCCAGGTTCTCCGCGGTCTGGCCCATGGCGATGTACGCGTCGGGCACGAGGCCGTCCTCGCGCGGGTCGTGCCAGTCGGTGCCGGTCTGCTGGGCGCGCTCGGCGGTGCGGGCCTCGGCGTCGGCGAAGAGCGGGTTGTGGGTGTCGGGGAGGCCGTCGGACGTGCCCTTGACGCTGCGGGACACCATCTCCACGCCCGCCGAGATGAAGACGTCGCCCTCGCCCGCCTTGATGGCGTGCAGGGCCATGCGGGACGTCTGGAGCGACGAGGAGCAGTAGCGGGTGATGGTGCAGCCCGGCAGGTGGTCCATGCCCATCTGCACGGCCACGATCCGGCCGAGGTTGTGGCCCTGCTCGCCGCCGGGCAGGCCGCAGCCCAGCATCAGGTCGTCGATGTCCCGGGGGTCGAGGGCGGGGATCTTCTCCAGGGCGGCCTGGATGATCGTGGCGGTCAGGTCGTCGGGGCGCAGCTCCTTGAGCGACCCCTTGAAGGCGCGGCCGATGGGCGAGCGGGCGGCGGAGACGATCACGGCTTCGGGCATCAGGGGGCTCCAGGGGGTAACGGGCAGGGCTTCTTGGGAAGTTACCCGCACGTATGGTGAGGGTCACGGGGTCGGGGCTGTGACGCGGACCGCATTTCTAAGCGGGCGCTCAGCATGGCGCCCCGAAGGGGCGCGGGACGGTGCCCCTGTGCGGCTCCGCCGTGGGCGCGCCCAGCCACAACGGATCCGCAGGCGCCAGGCGGCCTGTCGCGGCAATTCCAGCGGGCGCAGCCACGTAGGCGCGGAGCCCAGCGCAGCCGCCGGGTTGCCCGCCGTCAGGCGATCGGCGCCGGGTCCGGTGCCTGGATCCGGCGGCGGCGCCTGCGCTTGAGGAGGGCGAAGGGGCCGCGCGGGCCGGAGGGCATTGCTCCGGTTACTTCCGTGCCGCCTTCGGAGGCGGCCTTCGCGGCCGCCCGGGCCACCGGCAGGAAGCCCTCGCGCCGCGACACGTCGGGGCGCTCCTCCTCCGGCCACAGGCCGAGCGCGGCGCAGAGCGTGGGCAGGACCGCCATGGCCGCCGTGGCGTACCCCTCGGCGGAGGGGTGGTAGTTGTCGGGGCCGAACAGCTCGCGGGGGTTCGCGGCGAACTCGGGGCCGAGCAGGTCGCCGAGCGACACCGTGCGGCCGCCCTGCTCGACCACGCCGATCGTCTGCGCGGCGGCCAGCTGCCGCGAGACCCGGCGGGCCAGCCACCGCAGCGGCTGGTAGACGGGCTCGATCGTGCCGAGGTCCGGACACGTGCCAACGACCACCTCGGCGCCCGCGGTGCGCAGTCTGCGCACCGCGGCGGCCAGCAGCCGCACCGAGCGCGTCGGCGGCACCCGGTGCGTCACGTCGTTGGCCCCGATCATCAGGACGCACACGTCGGGCACCGGGCCCGTCTCGTCGGACAGGACCAGCGTGACCTGCCGGTCGAGGTCGTCGGACTGCGCCCCGGCCTTTGCCACGACCCGCAGGTCCACCGGCCGCTCGGCCACCGCGGCGAGCCCGGACGCCAGCAGCGCGGCGGGCGTCTGCCGGGCCCGGTGCACGCCGAGCCCCGCGGCCGTGGAGTCCCCGAGCATCGCGAACCGCAGCGGCTCCCCGCAGTCGGCGCGGGTCGCGAACGCCGCCCCGTACCGGCCGTCGGCCCGCGGCGGCGTCCCGTGCCCGCCGTTGCCCACCGACCGCTTGGCCAGCTGCACCTCGGCGAGGACGATCCCGACCGTGGCCGCGCCGAGCAGCCCGATGCCTCCGCCGCCGTACGCCGCGCCCGCGGCGATGCGCCGCGCCACCCTCGCCCTCGACATCCCCGCTGTCACCTCTGCCGGTTCCTTGTGCCGCCGTTCGTCCCGTACATCCAGTCATTGCCCCGTCGAGGCGGTCGGCCAATCGCGAGAGGAGGTGACTCGGGCAGATGGCCCCGTACTCTGACGGTTACCGAAAACCGAAATACGAACACCTCGTGCGAGCAGCCATGCCCTCACGACGTCGCGCCCCGGATACCCGGCCGGATACACGGAGACAACGTGCAATTCCACGACTCGATGACCAGCCTCGTCGGCAACACCCCGCTGGTCAGGCTCAACAACGTGACGCAGGGCCTGAAGGCCACCGTCCTCGCCAAGGTCGAGTACTTCAACCCGGGCGGCTCCGTGAAGGACCGCATCGCCCTGCGCATGATCGAGGCGGCCGAGGCCAGCGGCGAGCTGCGCCCCGGCGGCACGATCGTCGAGCCGACCAGCGGCAACACCGGCGTCGGCCTGGCGATCGTGGCTCAGCAGAAGGGCTACAAGTGCGTCTTCGTCTGCCCGGACAAGGTGAGCACCGACAAGATCAACGTGCTGCGGGCCTACGGCGCCGAGGTCGTCGTCTGCCCCACCGCCGTCGACCCGGAGCACCCGGACTCGTACTACAACGTCTCCGACCGCCTGGTCCGTGAGATCCCGGACGCCTGGAAGCCGGACCAGTACTCCAACCCGAACAACCCGCTGTCGCACTACCACTCCACCGGCCCCGAGCTGTGGGAGCAGACGGAGGGGAAGATCACCCACTTCGTGGCGGGCATCGGCACCGGCGGCACGATCTCCGGCACCGGCGGGTACCTGAAGGAGGTCTCCGGCGGCAAGGTCAGGATCGTCGGCGCCGACCCGGAGGGCTCCGTGTACTCCGGCGGCTCCGGGCGGCCGTACCTCGTCGAGGGCGTCGGTGAGGACTTCTGGCCGACGGCCTACGACCGCACCGTCACCGACGAGATCATCGCCGTGTCCGACAAGGACTCCTTCCAGATGACGCGGCGCCTCGCCAAGGAGGAGGGCCTCCTGGTGGGCGGCTCCTGCGGCATGGCCGTCGTCGCGGCGCTGCGGGCCGCCGAGGGCCTCGGCCCCGACGACGTCGTGGTCGTCCTGCTGCCCGACAGCGGCCGCGGCTACATGAGCAAGATCTTCAGCGACGAGTGGATGAACGACTACGGCTTCCTGGAGGAGGCCGGCGACCAGCCGCGCGTCGGTGACGTCCTGCGCCGCAAGGAGGGCGGCGAGCTGCCCTCGCTCGTCCACATGCACCCGGAGGAGACGGTCGGCGAGGCGATCGAGGTCCTGCGTGAGTACGGGGTCTCGCAGATGCCCATCGTGAAGCCGGGCGCCGGGCACCCGGACGTCATGGCCGCGGAGGTCATCGGCTCGGTCGTCGAGCGCGAGCTGCTCGACGCGCTGTTCGCGCAGCGGGCGTCGCTGCACGACCCGCTGGAGAAGCACATGTCCGACCCGCTGCCGCAGGTCGGCTCCGGTGAGCCGGTCGGGGACCTGATGTCCGTGCTCGGCACCGCGGACGCGGCCATCGTCCTGGTCGAGGGCAAGCCCACGGGTGTCGTGAGCCGCCAGGACCTGCTGGCCTTCCTCGCGGAGCAGCAGGGCAGCTAGGCCCGGACTTCGCGGAACCGGTACGCACGCGACATGTCCGCGCAGCACCCCCTTAACACGGCTCGGGCACCGTAGGGGGTGTCGGCGTCAGGACTTCCGGAGCGGCTCCCGGGCCTCCGTGACGCCCCGGACGCGAGCGTGCGGCCCTGACCTGCGCGCCCGTCCCCGCGGGGACCGCCGTCGTCCCGCCCCTCGGCCATGCCCGGGGGTGCGGCGGTCCCCGCGCTATGCGCGGGCGCTGTTTCCGGGGCTCCGCCGGGTGGCCTTCTTCCCCGCCGTGCCCGCTCCCCTTCAAGAACCGCGCTACCGCGCTTGTCCTCAAGCGCCGGACGGGCTGGAATCTGCCTGCTGAGGCTCAGTCTTCCCAGTCGGATTTGCGGGAGCGGGTGCGGAAGAGGAGGCCCGTGCCTCGCACGGCGTGCACCGCGTTGACGCCGACGATGCCGAACCAGGTCACGAAGAGGCCGGGCAGTCCCGCGTTCACCACGCCGATCGCCGAGAGGGGGATCGCGAGGATGAGGGAGACGATGCCGAAGCCGAAGCGCTCGCCCCAGGAGTCGACTCCGCCGGCGGGGTTGCGCGCGCTACGGGCCATGATCATCTGCTGCTCGGCCAGGTGACGGCGCATCTGCCGGTCGATCGTACCGTCCAGGCGCTTCTCGACCTTTTCCAGGAACGAGTCGACGAGCGCGGACTCGTACTCTTCGCCGAGGTCCTTGCGCGCGTGCAGGGCGGCGTCGAGTTCCTTCTTGAGTTCGGCGTCACGGGTGGCTTCCATACTTCTTACAGTACGCAGGCCGCACCCCCCGGACAGTGGGGCTAACCCCCCTTTCCGTCCTGGGCGAGACCCCCGGTCGCCGGGTCGCGCCGGGCGCACAGCCGGTACAGGAGGGCCGGGACCACGAGCCCCACGATCCAGGAGATGTCGGCGCCGCCGAGGGAGTCCACCAGCGGCCCGGTGTAGAAGTGGGTGACGAGGAAGGGGAGTTGGGCCAGGAGCCCGACCCCGTACACGGTGAGCGCGTCCCAGCGCCAGGCGCCGTAGCGGCCGTGGGGGTCGAACAGGGCCGGGATGTCGTACCGCTCCTTGGAGATCAGGTAGTAGTCGACCAGGTTGATCGCCGACCACGGGGTGAAGAACGTCAGCAGGAACAGCAGGAAGTCCTTGAACGACGTCAGGAAGCTGTCCTTGCCGAGGAGCGCCACCGTGGTGCCCGCGACCATGATCAGGCCGATGTACGCGGCCCGGCCGCGCGGCGAGAGCGCCTTCTGGGCGCGGAAGCCGCCGCTGCTGGTGACCATCGACATGAAGCCGCCGTAGGTGTTGAGCACGTTGATGGTCAGCTTGCCGAGCGCGATCACGAAGTACAGGAGCGAGGCCACCAGGCCGGTGCCGCCGAGCCCGACGACGTACTCGACCTGGTTGCTCATGAACGCGCCGCCCGCGCTCGCCGCCACCAGGACGCCGAACGTCATGGACCACTGGGAGCCGAGTGCGGACCCGGACAGCGTCCACCAGAACGTGGCGCGGGCCGACGTCGTGTGCGGCAGATAGCGCGAGTAGTCCGCGACGTACGGGCCGAAGGCCAGCTGCCACGACGCCGAGAGCGACACCGCGAGCAGGAACACCGGCAGGTCGAAGTGGGCGTCCGCGAGGAGGTCGGCGAGGTCGACGCGGTCCAGGAGGCGGATGCCGAGGTAGATGAAGGCGAGCGCGCAGACCACGCTCGCGATCCGGCCGAGTACGTGGATCACGCGGTAGCCGACCGCGGCCGTGACCGCCGTGACCGCCGCGAACAGGACGATCCCGGTGGTCTCGCCGGTGTGCGTCAGCTCGGCGGTGGCCTGCCCTGCCAGCACGCTGCCGCTCGCGAAGAAGCCGACGTACATCAGGATGACGAGGAGCAGCGGCACGACGGCACCGCGCACCCCGAACTGGGCGCGGGACTGGATCATCTGGGGCAGGCCGAGCCGGGGGCCCTGCGCGGAGTGCAGGGCCATGACGGCACCGCCCAGGACGTTGCCGAGGGCCAGGCCCACGATCGACCACACCACGTCGCCGCCGAAGACGACGGCGAGCGCGCCCGTGACGACCGCCGTGATCTGGAGGTTCGCGCCGAGCCAGAGCGTGAACTGGCTGACGGCGCGGCCGTGCCGCTCGGCATCGGGCACGACGTCGATGGAGCGCCGCTCCACCAGGGACTTGGGTGACTCCGTCATGATGCGCCGGTCCTCGCCTCGCCGGACTGTATATGGTCATGCAGAGTTCTGGTTTGCTGAATACTTTGTCAATGGTCGGGTGGCGACAAGAGCGGGAGCGGTGTGAGGAGTCCGGCATGAGTGACAGTCCAGCGGCACGGCTTCAGGTGCTCTTCGAAGGGCGCCGGCTCACGCCGACGCAGCGGCGCATCGCCCACTGCATGGTGCGGCGGGCCGCCGACGCGCCCTTCCTGTCCAGCGTCGAGCTGGCCGAACTCGCGGGCGTCAGCCAGCCGTCCGTGACCCGCTTCGCGGTCGCGCTCGGCTTCGACGGCTACCCGGCGCTGCGGCGGCACCTGCGCGACGTGGCCCCGGCCCAGGCGCCGGAGGACGCGGAGGCCAACGAGTACCAGCAGGCCGTCGAGGCCGAGATCGAGAACCTGCGCCACCTCGCGGCCGTCCTCGCGGACCCCGCCCCCGTCGAGCACGCGGGCCGCCTCCTGGCCGCCTCCCGCCCCCTGCCGGTGCTCGGCCTGCGCGCCGCCGCCTCCCAGGCCTACGGCTTCTCGTACTTCGCCGCGAAGGTCCACCCCGACGTGCGGCTGCTCGACGAGGGCGGCTCGATGCTCACCGACCGCCTGGACGCGGCCGTGCGCGCCGGGGCCACCGTGCTGCTGTGCTTCGCGCTGCCCCGGCACCCGCGCGAGGTCGTGGACGCCCTCGCGCACGCCCGGGGCGCGGGCCTCACCGTCGTCACCGTCGCCGACTCCGCCTTCGCGCCCGTGGCCGCACACTCCGACCTGCTGCTGCCCGCCGCCGTCGGCACCGGCCTCGCCTTCGACACGGCCTGCGCCCCCATGCTGCTCGGCCGGGCGCTCCTGGAGGCCATGTGCGACGCGCTGCCGGACGCGCAGGCGCGCCTGGAGGAGTTCGACGTGGGGGCGGCCGAGCGGGGCCTCTTCGTCGAGTAGCGCCCCCTCAGGCCACGCGGGCGCCGCGCCGCCACACCGCCGACACCAGCGGTACGCCGGGCCGGTAGGCCAGGTGCACATGGCTCGGCGCGTCCAGGAGCGCCAGGTCGGCGCGGGCGCCGGGCGTGACGCGGCCGACGTCCGTGCGGCGCAGCGCGGCCGCGCCGCCCGCCGTGGCCGCCCACACCGCCTCGTCGGGGGTCATCCCCATGTCCCGTACGGCGAGCGCGACGCAGAACGGCACGGACGACGTGAACGACGAGCCCGGGTTGCAGTCCGTCGAGAGCGCCACCGTCGCGCCCGCGTCGAGCAGCCGCCGGGCGTCCGGCCACTGGGCGCGCGTGGAGAACTCCGCGCCCGGCAGCAGCGTGGCCACCGTGTCGCTGTGGGCCAGGGCGTCCACGTCGGCGTCCGTCAGGTGCGTGCAGTGGTCGGCGCTCGCGGCGTCCAGCTCCACGGCCAGCTGGACGCCGGGGCCGTGGCCGAGCTGGTTGGCGTGCACGCGCGGGTGCAGCCCCTTGGCCTTCCCCGCGGTCAGGATCGCCCGCGCCTGGTCGCCGTCGAAGGCGCCCTTCTCGCAGAACACGTCGATCCAGCGGGCGTGCGGGGCGCAGGCGTCCAGCATCTCGCCGGTGACCAGGTCGACGTACGCCGAGGGGTCCTCGGCGTAGTCCGGCGACACGATGTGGGCGCCGAGGAAGGTGACCTCGTCCGTGTGGCGGGCCGCGATGCGCAGGGCGCGGGCCTCGTCCTCGGTCGTCAGGCCGTAGCCCGACTTCGTCTCGAACGTCGTGGTGCCCTGGCGCAGGGCCTCGGCGAGGTAGCGGGCCAGGTTCGCCTCCAGGGCCTCGTCCGACGCCGCGCGGGTCGCCGCCACGGTGGTGCGGATGCCGCCCGCCTCGTAGGGGCGGCCCTCCATGCGGGCGTTGAACTCCTGGGTGCGGTCGCCCGCGAAGAGGAGGTGGGAGTGCGAGTCCACGAAGCCGGGGAGCGCCGCGCGGCCCTCGGCGTCGTACGCCTCGTCCGCCGCCGGGGCCCCGGCGCTCGGGCCCACCCAGGCGACCTCCTCGCCGTCCAGGACGACGGCGGCGTCCTCGACGAGGCCGAGGGGGCCCTGGCCGAGGGCGGGGTCGTTGGTGACGAGGCTGCGGATGCTGTGGATGAGGGTGGTGGGCATGGGGGGTCCTGTTCGTGGGTGGGTGCGGGGGCCCTCGCGGGTGGCGCCGCAGGCTTTCGGCGCTCCGCGCCTCGGGAAGGGAGGGCTAATGCAAGGCCGCCACCGCTCGGGCCAGCTCCGACGGTACGTCGGGGACGAGGGTGTGGGTGCTGTCGCGGACCACGTGGCGGCCCCCGACCACGGTGTGCCGCACGTCCGCCGCGCTCGCCGCGAACACCGCCACCTCCGCCCCGAGCCGCGCCGCGGCCCCCGCCGTCCGCACGGAGTCGAGCGCGACCGTCGCGAAGTCGGCGAGCGCGCCCGGCGCCAGGGCCCCGGCGCCGGTCCAGCCGAGCGCCGCGTGCCCGTCGGCGGACGCGGCCCGCAGGAGCGCCGCGGCGGTCCAGTGCCCGCGCGTATGCGTCCGGAGCCGCTCGTTCAGCTCCAGCGCCCGGGCCTCCTCGAAGAGGTCGATGACGGCGTGGCTGTCGCTGCCGAGGGACAGCGGGCTGCCCGCGCGCTGGAGGGCGGGCGCGGGCCCGATGCCGTCGGCGAGGTCGCGCTCGGTGGTGGGGCACATGCAGGTGCCGGTGCCCGAGCCGCCGAGCAGGGCGATGTCCTCGTCGGTCAGGTGGGTGTTGTGGACACCCGTCGTACGCGCCCCGAGCACCCCGTGGTCGGCGAGCAGCCGCGTGGGCGTGCAGCCGTGCACGGCCAGACACGCCTCGTTCTCGGCGGTCTGCTCGGAGAGGTGGACGTGCAGCGGGGCGCCCCGCGCGGCGGCCCACTCGGCCACGGTGCCCAACTGCCGCGCGGGCACGGCCCGTACGGAGTGGACGGCCGCGCCGATCCGGGCGTGCTCGCGGTCCTTCAGGAGCGACGCCCGCTCCGCCCACGCCTGGGCGGTGCCGTCGGAGAAGCGCAGCTGGTGGTGGTTCGGGGGCTCGCCGTCGGCGGCGCCGCGCAGCCCTGAGGCCACGTACGCGGTGTCGAGGAGCGTGATGCGGATGCCCGCGTCGGCTGCGGCGGCGATGAGGGCCTCGCCCATGGCGTTGGGGTCGGCGTAGCGCTTGCCGCCGGGCGCGTGGTGCAGGTAGTGGAACTCGCCGACGGCCGTGATCCCGGCGAGCGCCATCTCCGCGTACACCGCCCGCGCGAGGGCGTGGTACGTCTCCGGCGTGAGCCGGTCGGCCACGGAGTACATGACCTCGCGCCAGGTCCAGAACGTGCCGCTGCCGACCTGCACGGTGGAGCGCAGCGCCCGGTGGAAAGCGTGCGAGTGGGCGTTCGCGAGGCCGGGCAGGGTCAGGCCGCGCAGCACCGTCGCGCCCGGCGGCGGGGCCTCGACGCCGGTGCGGACGGCGGCGATCCGCCCGTCCGCGCCCACGTCGAGCGCCACGCCGGGCTCCACGACGGGATCCAGCCAGGCGTGCTCCGCCCAGTACGTCCGCGTCATCTGCGTCACCGGCACGCCAGGCCCTCCAGTACGTCGGCGAGCGCCCGCACCCCGGCGACGCAGTCGTCCTCCGCCGCGTACTCGGCGGGGGAGTGCGAGACGCCCGTGGGGTTGCGGACGAACAGCATGGCGGTCGGGACGGACGCGGAGAGGATGCCCGCGTCGTGCCCGGCGCCGGTGCCGAGCACGGGCACCTCGCGGCCGCTCCGCCCGCGCAGGATCGCGCCCAGCTCGTCGCGCAGCGCGTGCTCGAACTCGATGACCGGCGTGAACGACTCGCGGACGACGGCGAGGTCGACGCCGTGCCGGTCGGCGTACTCGCGGGCCGCCTTCTCGACCGCCGTCACCACCGTGTCGAGCGTCTCCTGGTCGGCGGCGCGCGAGTCGAGCCAGCCGCGCACCAAGGACGGGATGGCGTTCACGCCGTTGGGCTCGACGGAGATCTTGCCGAACGTCGCGACCGCGCCCGCCAGTTCCGCCTCGCGGCGGGCCGCGAGGACGGTCTCCGCGTAGCTCAGCATCGGGTCGCGGCGGTCGACGAGGCGGGTGGTGCCCGCGTGGTTGGCCTCGCCGCGGAAGTCGAAGCGCCAGCGGCCGTGCGGCCAGATGGCGCTGGCGACGCCGACCTGGTCGCCGGAGAGGTCGAGCGCGCGGCCCTGCTCCACGTGCAGCTCCACGAACGCGCCGATCCGCGCGAGCCGTTCGGGGTCCGGGCCGATCGCCGCCGGGTCGTACCCGGCCGCCTCCATCGCCTCCGGGAGGCGTACGCCGTCGCCGTCGCGCAGCTCGTACGCCTGCTCCTTGGTGAGCTGCCCGGCCGTGAGCCGGGAGCCGACGCAGGCGAGGCCGAAGCGGGCGCCCTCCTCGTCGCCGAAGTTGGTGACGGCGAGGGGCCGGGTGAACTCCACGCCCCTGCCGCGCAGCTCGTCGAGCGCGGCGAAGGCGGAGACGACGCCGAGGGGGCCGTCGAAGGCGCCGCCGTCGGGCACGGAGTCCAGGTGCGAGCCGGTCACGACGGCGTCGCCCGCGGCCGGGTCGCCGAGCCACGCCCACTGGTTGCCGTTGCGGTCCGTCTCGTACGCCAGGCCACGGCTCTCGGCCTGCTCCTGGAACCAGGTCCGGCAGTCGGCGTCGGCCCCGGTCCAGGCGGAGCGGCGGTAGCCGCCGGTCCCGGCGTCGCGGCCGATGGGGAGCAGGTCGGCCCACATCTGCTGGAACGAGGGGGGACTCTCGCCGGTACCGGCGACGGAATCAGCCCGTCCGGCGCTTGAGGACGAGGCCGCAGGCCGATCCGCTGTCACTGCCCCTCCCGCATGGGCACGCGGACACCGCGCTCGGAGGCCACGGCCTCGGCGCCCTCGTAGCCCGCGTCCACGTGCCGGATCACGCCCATGCCCGGGTCGTTGGTGAGCACGCGGCGGATCTTCTCGCCCCCGAGCTTCGTGCCGTCGGCGACCGTGACCTGGCCCGCGTGGATCGAGCGGCCCATGCCGACGCCGCCGCCGTGGTGGAGGGAGACCCAGGAGGCGCCCGATGCCACGTTGACCATGGCGTTCAGGAGGGGCCAGTCGGCGATGGCGTCGGAGCCGTCGCGCATGCCCTCGGTCTCGCGGTACGGCGATGCCACCGAGCCGCAGTCGAGGTGGTCGCGGCCGATCGCGAGCGGGGCCTGGAGTTCGCCGGAGGCCACCATGTCGTTGAAGCGCTCGCCCGCGCGGTCGCGCTCGCCGTAGCCGAGCCAGCAGATGCGGGCCGGGAGGCCCTGGAAGTGGACGCGCTCGCCCGCCATCTTGATCCAGCGGTGCAGGGATTCGTTCTCCGGGAAGAGGTCGAGGATCGCCTTGTCGGTCTTGTGGATGTCCGAGGCCTCGCCGGAGAGGGCCGCCCAGCGGAAGGGGCCCTTGCCCTCGCAGAACAGCGGCCGGATGTACGCGGGGACGAAGCCGGGGAAGGCGAACGCCCGCTCGTAGCCCGCCAGCTGGGCCTCGCCGCGGATGGAGTTGCCGTAGTCGAAGACCTCGGCGCCCGCGTCCATGAAGCCGACCATGGCCTCGACGTGCCGGGCCATGGACTCGCGGGCGCGCTGGGTGAAGCCCGCCGGGTCCTTCTCGGCCGCCGTCGCCATGTCGTCGAAGTCGACGCCGACGGGGAGGTACGCGAGCGGGTCGTGGGCGCTCGTCTGGTCCGTGACGATGTCGACGGGGGCGCCCTCGGCGAGCATGCGCGGCAACAGCTCCGCCGCGTTGCCGAGGAGGCCGATGGACAGCGGGCGGCGGGCGTCGCGGGCCTCGGTGGCGAGCTGGAGGGCGTGCTCCAGGGAGTCGGCCTTCACATCGAGGTAGCGGTGCTCGATGCGGCGCTCGATGGCGCGCGGGTCGCAGTCGATACAGATCGCGACGCCGTCGTTCATGGTGACGGCAAGCGGCTGGGCGCCGCCCATGCCGCCGAGCCCGGCGGTGAGCGTGATGGTCCCGGCGAGGGTGCCGCCGAACTTCTTCGCCGCGACCGCGGAGAAGGTCTCGTACGTGCCCTGGAGGATGCCCTGGGTGCCGATGTAGATCCACGAACCGGCGGTCATCTGGCCGTACATGGTGAGGCCGAGGGCCTCCAGGCGGCGGAACTCCTCCCAGTTCGCCCAGTCACCGACCAGGTTGGAGTTGGCGATGAGCACGCGCGGCGCCCACTCGTGGGTCTGCATGACGCCGACGGGGCGGCCGGACTGGACGAGCATCGTCTCGTCCTGCTTGAGGGTCTTCAGCGTGCGCGTCATCGCGTCGAAGGAGCGCCAGTCGCGGGCCGCCTTGCCGGTGCCGCCGTAGACGACGAGCTTGTCGGGGTGCTCGGCGACCTCGGGGTCGAGGTTGTTCTGGAGCATGCGCAGGGCGGCTTCCTGCTGCCATCCCAGGGTGCTCAGTTCGGTGCCGCGCGGCGCTCGTACGGGGCGGGGTCCTGACATGGCGGGTGCCTCCTCCGGGCTGTGACCTTGTTATTCACATCCTCGGGTGGTGAATAGCTCTAGTCAATAGCTCCGTAGGGCCAGCGGGCGCGGCGCTCGGGTGATTGTGTGGATCACATGAGCCTCGACGACGCGACGGTTCCCGGCCCCACCGTCGACCCCACGAGTCCCCCGGGCGCGGAGGCCGCCGCCCGCCGGGACCAGGCAGTACGCGCCGCGATCGAGCAGGGGGTGGTGGGCCCCGAGAACCCGCTCGCCGGCCTCCTCGACGTCACCGGCGTCCGCGCCGCCGCCACCGCCCTGCGCGCCGCCTTCGCCGGGGTCACCCCGCCCGGCACCCCCGTCCTGCACGCCTTCGCCGTGAAGGCGACCCCTCTGGTGCCGGTCCTGCGGCTGCTGCACGAGGAGGGCGTCGGCGCCGAGGTCGCGAGCCCCGGCGAGCTGGCCCTCGCCCGCGCCGCCGGGGTGCCGCCCGCGCGCACCGTCCTGGACTCGCCCGCCAAGACCCCGGCCGAGCTGCGCGAGGCCCTCGCCCTCGGCATCGCGGTCAACGCCGACAACCCGCAGGAACTGGCCCGCGTCGACGCCCTGGTGCGCTCGGCCCCCACCGCGTCGCCGCTCGGGATCCGGGTGAACCCGCAGGTCGGAGCGGGCTCCATCGGCGCGCTCTCCACGGCGACGGCGACCTCCAAGTTCGGTGTGCCGCTGCGGGACGAGGGCGCCCGCGAGTGGCTCGTGCGGGCCTACCTCGACCGGCCCTGGCTGACCCGCGTGCACGCGCACACCGGCTCCCAGGGCATCCCCCTCGACCTGCTCGTGCGCGGCGTCGCCGCGGTGTACGACCTGGCGGAGGAGGTCAACGCCCGCGCCGGGCGCCGCCAGGTCGACACGGTCGACATCGGCGGCGGCCTGCCCGTCAACTTCACCTCCGACGAGGCGAGCCCGACGCACGGCGCGTACGCCCGCCTCCTCAAGGATCGCATGCCGGGCCTGCTCGACGGGCGCTACGGCCTGGTCACCGAGTTCGGCCGCTCGCTGCTCGCCAAGCAGGGGGTGCTGCTCGCCCGCGTCGAGTACGTCAAGGAGGCCGGCGGGCGGCCCATCGCGCTGACCCACGCGGGCGTCCAGGTGGCGACTCGCACGGTGTACGCGCCCCGGTCCTGGCCGCTCCGGCTCGCCGCGTACGACGCCAAGGGCCGCCCCAAGCAGGGCCCCGTCGTCGGCCAGGACGTCGCGGGCCCGGCCTGTTTCGCGGGCGACCTGCTCGCCGCCGACCATCCGCTGCCGCTCCTTGAGGCGGGCGACCACGTGGCCGCCCTCGACACCGGCGCCTACTATTTCGCCCAGCACTACTCGTACAACAGCCTGCCCCGGCCCGGGATCCACGGCTTCGCCGCGCGCGCGGACGGCACGGTCCGGTTCTCCACCGTGCGCGCGCCGCAGCCGGTGGCGGAGCTGGTCGAGGAGGCGGGCGGCGGCGTGCCGGACGCGCTGAGCGGGCTGTGAGGGCCGCCCATGGGCTCTGATGTTCCTCAACTCCGGCATCGCCGCGGCGTGTCAGGGGCAAGAGGTCCTTCCGAAGTTCCCGGTCACGTTCGGGGGAGGCTCCTGTGACGACTTCAGGAACGAGCGGTGCCGCCACGCAACCAGCCGAGGAGGAGCCCGGCCTGCGCCGGGTCCTCGGCCCCAGACTGCTGATCCTCTTCGTGATCGGCGACATCCTCGGCACCGGCATCTACGCCACCACCGGCAAGGTGGCGGGAAAGGTGGGCGGCGCCCTGTGGCTGCCGTTCCTCATCGGCTTCGTCGTGGCGATCCTGACGGCCGCGTCGTACGTCGAACTGGTCGGCAAGTACCCGAGGGCGGCGGGCGCCGCGCTCTACACCCAGAAGGCCTTCAAGGTCCCCTTCCTGACCTTCATCGTCGCGTTCATGGTGATGTGCTCGGGCCTGTCGTCCGCGAGCGCGGCCGCCCGCGCCTTCAGCGGGGACTATCTGAGCGAGCTGACCAGCGACGCGCTGCCGCCGACGCTCGTCGCGATCGCGTTCATCCTGGCCCTGGCCGCGCTGAACCTGCGGGGCGTCTCGGAGTCCGTGAAGACGAACGTCGTGCTCACCCTGGTCGAGCTGACCGGCCTGCTGATCATCCTCGCGATCGGCGCGTGGGCCGTGCTCACGGGGGACGGGGAGCCGGCGCGCCTCACCGAGTTCGAGGCCGACGGCACCGGATACGCCCTGTTCACCGGCATCCTCGGCGCCACCGCGCTCGGCTTCTTCGCCTTCGTCGGCTTCGAGGACTCGGTGAACATGGCCGAGGAGACCAAGGACCCCACCCGCACCTTCCCGCGCGCGATCTTCATCGGCGTGGCGGTGACCGGCACCATCTACGTCCTGGTCGCCCTGGTCTCCTCGCTCCTGGTGGACCACAAGACCCTGGAGGGCTCCAGCGGGCCGCTCCTGGAGGTCGTGAAGGCGGGCGGCGTCGACTTCCCGCACAAACTCTTCGCGCTCATCGCCCTGTTCGCGGTCACCAACTCCGCCCTCATCAACATCATGATGGCGTCCCGCCTCTGCTACGGCATGGCCAACGAGCGCATCCTGCCGCGCGCCATGGGCCGCGTCCTCGCCGGCCGCCGCACGCCCGTCGTGGGCATCGCGTTCGTGTCCCTGCTCGCCGTCGGCCTGGTCTCCACCGGCGAGATCGAGGGGCTCGGCGACACCACGGCGTTCCTGCTCCTGTGCGTGTTCGCCGTCGTCAACGTCGCGGTCCTGGTGCTGCGGCGGGACCCGGTGGACCACGACCACTTCCGCGCGCCGACCGCCTTGCCCGTGCTCGGCGCGATCACCGCGCTGATCCTGGCCAGCCCGCTCGCGGACCGGCCCGCGGAGGTCTACATCCGCGCCGGTGTGCTCGTCGCCATCGGCATCGCGCTGTGGGCGGTGAACAAGCTGGTCATGGTGCGGGCCCGGGCGGAGGGCTAGCGGCGTGCGAACGCGAACGCCGGGCGGGCCGGATTCCGGCCCGCCCGGCGGGGACACCGCGGCGGCGCGGTCACTCCTCGACGGTCAGCCCCTTGCGCAGCCGCACCAGGGTGCGCGACAGCAGACGCGAGACGTGCATCTGGGATATGCCCAGCTCCTCGCCGATCTCCGACTGGGTCATGTTCGCCACGAAGCGCAGGGAGAGGATCTTCCGGTCCCGCGGCGGCAGTTCGGCGATCAGCGGCTTCAGCGACTCGACGTACTCGATGCCTTCGAGGCCGTGGTCCTCGTAGCCGATGCGGTCGGCGAGCGCGCCTTCGGAGTCGTCCTCCTCGGGCTGCGCGTCGAGCGAGCTGGCGGTGTAGGCGTTGGACGCGGCCATGCCCTCGACGACCTCGTCGTGCGAGATGCCGAGGCGCTCGGCCAGCTCGGCCACCGTCGGCGAGCGGTCGAGCTGCTGCGCGAGTTCGTCACCCGCCTTGGCGAGGTCGAGGCGCAGCTCCTGGAGCCGGCGCGGCACGCGCACCGACCACGACGTGTCGCGGAAGAAGCGCTTGATCTCACCGACGATGGTCGGCATCGCGAAGGTGGGGAACTCGACGCCGCGGCTCAGCTCGAAGCGGTCGATCGCCTTGATCAGGCCGATGGTGCCGACCTGGATGATGTCCTCCATCGGCTCACTGCGGGAGCGGAACCGGGAGGCGGCGAACTTCACCAGGGCGAGGTTCAGCTCGACGAGGGTGTTGCGTACGTACGCGTGGGCGTGCGTCCCTTCTTCGAGGGACTCGAAGCGCTCGAAGAGCGTCTTGGAGAGGGCTCGCGCGTCGAGAGGGCCCACCTCGTCGAACGGGGGGATCTCGGGGAGCCCGGAGAGCGACTCCGGCCGCTCACCGGTGCGCGACCGGTCCGTCGCGGCGGGCGGCAGGGCCTCGCCCGCGGGGCCGGGGATCGTGGTCCGGGTGCGGTTCGGCGGGGGTGTCGACGTCGCTTGGTCAGTACGCGATTCGTCGAGCCGGGGTGACATGGTGTCCTCCATCGTTCTCGGCATATGGCTGCCGATGCCACTACGTGCACTGCGGTGTGCGGCGCCTCCATGGCCGTCCGGGTCGGGTGTTGTCTCTTCTACCCCTACCCGCTTCCGGCGCGGAGTCGCAAGTGCGTTGCGTGGCGAAATGTCCGAATTCGGGGGGATGTTCGGGTACCCCGCGGCGTACGGAAGGCGTAATGTTCAAGGGCGTCATCGCGCGTCACGGCGCGCGCCAGTAACAACCCAACGGTCGGAAGAGAGTGACGGCATGGACCGCGGGACGGTCGGCAGCGCACACAGGGGCCGGCTTCTGGTCGAAGTCCGGAAAGAGGGCCGCAGCGCCGTCGTGACTCCGGCGGGTGAGTTGGATCACCACACGGCCGATCTGCTGCGCGAGCCGCTCGAGGGCTGCGTCGACGAGGGCTTCTCGCGCCTCGTGGTCGACTGCTCACAGTTGGAGTTCTGTGATTCCACGGGTCTCAACGTGCTCCTCGGGGCCCGCCTCAAGGCCGAGGCCGCGGGAGGCGGTGTGCACCTCGCGGGGATGCTGCCGGTGGTGGCCCGGGTGTTCGAGATCACTGGTGCCGACGCCGTCTTCACCGTCCACGAGACGCTCGAAGCGGCGCTGGCCGACTGAGCCGGACCTCTCTTCATGGGGGGTACGGGGTGTGTGGGGGGTTATGTGGTCTGTGACGCGAAGCGTTATGTGTCAGTTGTCACTGCGTGACCAATGCGTTACCACTGTCACAGGGTTCCCACCGAATCCATGGGTGTTCGTCCGGTTCGGCCGGGCAGAAGTCACCCTGAATCCGGAGTCGGCCGTCGTCCGGCGGGCGCCGGGCCGAACAACAGACCAGCGTCGGATCGGCACAGCCGGCCGGCGTCGGATCAAACGTCAGAAACGGCAAGCGGCCGGGGAACGGCCGGGCGGGCGGAAGGCC
Source organism: Streptomyces sp. NPDC045778 (assembly GCF_056431945.1). Classification (NCBI taxonomy): domain Bacteria; kingdom Bacillati; phylum Actinomycetota; class Actinomycetes; order Kitasatosporales; family Streptomycetaceae; genus Streptomyces; species Streptomyces sp. NPDC045778. The sequence goes on along the minus strand of NZ_JBWKJZ010000056.1, from coordinate 15,334 downwards.
CGCCGCCGGGCTCCCGTGGTCCGTCACTTGTCCAGAGTCCTCTTGTCGGTGAGGTGAAGTGCTGATGAGCGCCACCCGGCCTTACTCGCCGGGCGACCGTGGCCCGGAGCCGGAGGCCGCGGTCGCGGACGCTCCCGCGCACGCGGCCGCCCCCGGGTCCGCGGGCCGCCAGGTCCGCAGGCTGAGCCTGGACGGCGCCAGCGGCGTGGTCCCGCTCTCGCGGGACTTCACCCGCGAGGCGCTGCGCGCCTGGGGCTGGCTGCCCGCGGCCGGTGCCGACCGGCGTGCCGCGGCGGAGGACGTCCTGCTCGTGGTCTCCGAACTGGTGACCAACGCCTGCCTGCACGCCGAGGGCCCCGACGAACTCTGGCTGTCCTGCGACAACGGCAAGAAGGTGCTGCGCATCGAGGTCTCCGACCGCGGTGCGGGGCAGCCCGCGCCGCGCACGCCGCACCGGGCCGGGCGGCCCGGCGGGCACGGCATGTTCATCGTGCAGCGGCTCTGTCTGAACTGGGGGGTCGTGCGGACCCCCGGGGCGACGGGCAAGACGGTGTGGGCGGAGCTGGGGGCGCCGAGCTAGCGCCCGCGCCCGACGTCACAAGGGTTACCCGCGGTTCACAGGACGCGCCGGATCTCCACGGATCCGGCGCGTCCTTTGTCTTCCCTCGACAAGGTCCCCGGCGTACCTTGAGCGCCCGATCTGATGTGCCGTCAGCAAATCAGTGCGCGCGGCACGGATCTCGCCACCGGCATGAGGGGACCACGAGGTGCCGTACCAGAGGAAACCCACCGCGCTCGCACTCACCGCCGCCCTGGCCGGATCGGCTCTGCTGCTGACCGCCCCCGCCGCACGGGCCGAGGTCCAGGACGTCGACTACCAGTGCAAGACGCCCATCGGGAACAAGGGCGCCGTCTCGCCGATCGACATCAAGAGCGTCAGGAGCGGCGGCGCCTACAAGCTCACGATGTCCTTCCAGAAGGGCGTCTCGTCCAGCCCCGTCGAGCTGGGCAAGGGCGCCATGAAGCCGAGTGCGCTCATCGAGCTGGGCGGCGCGGAGAGCGGCACCGTCCCGGTCTCCGGGCCTGCGAACTCCGCGCCCGTACCGGCCAACAAGCCCATCAAGATCAGCACCCTGACGGGCACCTACACGCCCAAGAAGTCCGGCAAGGTGACCTTCACCGCCGGGGTCCTCACCATCAGGGCACTCGGTACGACGACGACGTGCACGCCCGGCAACGACCCGAAGCCGTCGCTGACCCTGACCGTGAAGGCGGGCGGCTCAGGGCCGGGCTCGGGCTCCGATAAGGGCTCCGGCTCGGGCTCCGACGAGGGCTCCGGCGCCGGCTCGGGTGACCGGTCCGACGGCTCGCAGGGCACGCCGTCCGGCGGCGAGGACCTGCCGCAGACCGGACCCGCGGACTCCGCGATCGCCCTCGGCACGCTCGGCGGCACGGTGCTGCTCGCGGGCGCGGCCGGAGTGCTGTGGCTGACGCGCCGCAACCAGGCGCCGCGCTGAGGGCGGGGACACGGGCGATGCGCGCCCGCGCGGCCGCTTTGGTCCTTGCCCTGGTCTTCGCCCTGCTCGGGGCGGTGCCGGGCGCCGCGGCCGAGCCGAAGCCGTCGGTGAAGCTCTCGAAGTCCCAGGCCGGGACCGGTGGCTCGGTCACCGTGACCGGCGAGAGGTGGCGGCCCCGCGCGCTGCTCACGATGCTCGTCTGCGGGCAGGGCACGCCCGCGGCCGGGGTGCCCGGCGGCACCGCCTCCTGTGCCAACGCCGAGGGCCGGGCCGTCACCACCAGCGGCGACGGCACCTTCCGCGAGCGGCTGCCCGTCGCCGAGCCGCCGAGGCCTTGCCCGTGCGTCGTGCACGTCGCCACGGTGACCGGTGAGAAGGCCGCCGTGGACGCGGCGTTCACGGTCGCGGGGCACCCGGTGAAGCCGCTGGCGAAGCCTGGCGGCGGGCGGCTCGCCGTGCTCGCGGACTCCCGGCTCGACGGGGCGAGCGGCGTCCTGACGTGGTTCGGCGCCCCGCCGTCGCGGCGGCTCGTGGTCACCGTGGGCAATCTGGGCACCACCCCGGTCAAGGACCCCGTCTTCCAGGTCGGCACGTCCCACGGCGTGTTCGCCCCGCAGTGGGAGGAGCAGCGGTGGCGCGGCACCATCGCGCCCGGCGCGAAGGCCAGGGTCAGGCTGGCGGTCGAGTTGCCCGCGGGCGCCCACGGCGACTACCTGGTCTCGCTCCGGTACGGCACCGAGGTCCTCGTCGAGCAGCCGTGGGACGTGGGGCGCCCCTGGGGCGTGACGCTGTTCTGGGTACTCCTCGCACTCGTCGCACCCGCGGCGGCCTTCCGCGCAGGCATGGCAATCATCGACCGCCTCCGCCCCACCCCGGGCACCCCGCCGGAACAGCCCTCCGCACCGAAGCCCCGAAGGGGGCGCGGGGAACTGCGCGCTCAGCCACGACGAACCAGCACCTGATCACCGGCCGCGGGAGCCCCTGGCGCGCCCCCGGCAGGACCGCTCCGCCCGCCGAAGCCCCCGCAAGGGGGCGCGGAGAACTGCGCGACCAGCCACGACGAACCCGCAGCTGATCACCGGCCGCGGGAGTCCCCGACCCGCCCGCGGCAGGACCGCTCCGCGCGCCGAAGCCCCCGCAAGGGGGGCGCGGGGAACTGCGCGACCAGCCACGACGAACCAGCACCTGATCACAGTCCGGGGGAGTCCCCGACCCGCCCGCGGCAGGACCGCTCCGCGCGCCGAAGCCCCCGCAAGGGGGGCGCGGGGAACTGCGCGACCGGCCACGACGGACCAGCAGCTGATCACCGGCCGGAGGCCCCGGCATGCCCCCGCAGCCACCGCAGGACACCGGCGGCGAGCCCCCGCTCCCGCAGCAGCGCACCACCGTGCGCCGCGCCGGGCAGGGTGCGTACGGTCACATCCCGCAGCCCCGCGCGCCGCTGCGCCGCCGCGAGGCCGGCGGAGTGCGCGGGCGGCACGAAGTCACCCTCCGAGTGCGCCAGGTACAGCGCAGCGTCCCGCGTCCCCGACGCGTGCGTGGCTGCCGCCAGATCGTCCCACCGCTCCCGGCAGGGCCGCCCGGCCAGCTCCGGATCGCAGCCGGCGAGACGTTTCGCCGCCCCCGCGAGCGCCCGGCGCTGGGCCGTGGCACCGGGCCGGGTGCCGTCGCGCCAGGCCCGGTAGGGCGAGGCGACGGGGGAGAGGGCGGCCACGCCCCGGGCATACGCGCGGCCCTCGCGGTACGCCCCCACGCTCACCGCGAGGTGCCCGCCCGCCGACGAGCCGAGCAGCAGGGGCCGGGCCGCGCCGGCCCCCTCGCGGCGGGCGACCCAGCGCAGCGCGGCCAGGACGTCGTCGCGCTGGGCGGGCCAGACGGCGTCCGAGGAGAGCCGGTAGTCGGCCTCGTACACGGTGAAGCCGCGCGCGGCGAACCACCGGGACCAGCCGCTCCAGTCCGTGTCCCGCGCCCACGAGCCGCCGTGCAGGACCACCAGGGCCGTGCCGCCGTCGCCGTACACGGTCACGGTCTGGCGCGGATGCGGCCCGTAGGAGTACACGCGCCCCGGCCGCTCACGGGCGGGCGCGTGCGAGGCCTCGGCGGCCGCGCTGGAGGACAGGAGCGTGCCGCACAGGGCGAGGGCCAGGAGCGTACGACGTACGGTCATGGCCCGATGCTCCAGCGACCGGCCGCGCGGCGCCCGGGAAACGCCCGAGGGCCACCGCACCGGGTGGTGCGGCGGCCCTCAGTTCGTACAGGCGGGGCGTGCGGCGGGCAGATGTGGTCCGCCGCGGGGGGGGGGGGCGCCCCGAAGGGGCGCGGGGCTGTGCCCGTGTGCGGCTCCGCCGCGGGGGCGCGACCAGCCACGGACGGCCCGCAGGTTCGACACTGCCTCCCGGCGAAGCGCTCAGTGGACGTCGCCCATGAGCGCCTTGACCTTCCGGCGGTACATGAACACCGCGACGGCCGCGATGACCGCCATCGTCGCCTCCATGGCGACCACGCCGGACTTGTTCAGGTCGACGCCGGCGATGGACAGCAGGCCCGTGGTGCAGTCACCGGCGGTGACGGCGAGGAACCAGACGCCCAGCATCTGCGAGGCGTACTTCTCCGGGGCCATCTTCGTGGTGACCGACAGGCCGACCGGGGAGACGCACAGCTCGCCGACGGTGTGGATGAAGTAGATCGCGACGATCCAGTACGCGCCGACCTTGTCGCCGTCGCCCGCCATGGACAGCGGGATCAGGAAGACGAAGAAGGAGATGCCGACCAGGAAGAGACCGGAGGCGAACTTCACGACCGAGTTCGGCTCCTGGCCGCGCTTGTTGAGCGCCAGCCAGATCCAGGCGACGACCGGGGCGAGCGCCATGATCAGGACCGGGTTGACCGACTGGAACCAGGAGACCGGGAAGTCGAAGCCGAAGATCGAGGTGTCCGTGGAGTTCTTGCCGAACAGGGCCACGGTGGACGCGCCCTGGTCGTAGATCATCCAGAAGACGGCGGCGGCCACGAAGAACCAGATGTACGCGGTCATCTTGGACTGCTCGGTCTGGTCGAGCGTCTTGTCGCGCTTGATCTTGGTGAGCACCCAGATCGGGATGAGCAGACCGGAGACCGTGATCGGGACGATGGCCCAGTTCAGGGTGTAGACGTCCGTGGCGACGGCGACGCCGTAGAAGACCACGGCGGCGATGATCCACAGCATGGCCTTGCGCAGCAGGCCCATCAGCTCGGCGCGCGGCACCGGCTTCGGCACGACGCTGCTCTGCGGGCTCAGGTGGCGGCCGCCGAGCAGGAACTGGATCAGGCCGAGGCCCATGCCGAAGGCGGCGATGGCGAAGCCCAGGTGCCAGTTGACCTTCTCACCGACGGTGCCGATGGCCAGCGGGGCGAAGAAGGCGCCGAGGTTGATGCCGATGTAGAAGACCGTGAAGCCGCCGTCGCGGCGGGGGTCGTCCGGGCCGTTGTAGAGGTGGCCGACCATCGTGGAGATGTTGGCCTTGAGCAGGCCGGAGCCGATCGCCACGAACACCAGGCCGAGGAAGAACATCGCCTGGCCGGGCAGGGCGAGCGTGAGGTGACCGAGCATGATCACCAGAGCGGCTATGGTGATCGTCTTGCGCGGTCCCCACAGGCGGTCCGCGAACCAGCCGCCCGGCAGGGCGAGCAGGTAGACCATCGCCATGTAGATCGAGAAGATCGCCGTGGCTGTGGCGGCGTTCATGTCCATGCCGCCGGGCGCGACCAGGTACAAGGGGAGCAGGGCCTTCATGCCGTAGAAGCTGAAGCGCTCCCACATCTCGGTCATGAAGAGAGTGGCCAGGCCGCGGGGGTGGCCGAAGAAGGTCTTCTCGGAGCCAGGAGTGCTGGCCGAGTCCTTCGTCAGGCTGGACGCCATGGGTCGATCCTCGTGGTGTCGGGACGCGCGCGGCGAAGCCGCCGTGGGCGCGCCCGGTGGGGGCGGTCGGCACCGGCGCCGGGCCGTCCACCCCCACGCCTGCGAGAGGGTCCGGTCCGCTGGGCGGAGCACGAGAGACGGCGACACCGAGATCCACACCCCGGACGCATCATCGCGAACGGGGCCCGACCACAGGTCATTCCTTCCAGGCTGGTGATCACCAGCCCACACACAGAAAAGACCCTCGGCGCGCAATAGCGGGCCAAAGGTCCTTGAGTAGTGCTACAGGCGTCTCGCCACCATACGCCACGACAGAGCGTGATTTGTAAGGACTTGAGACATGGATCACAGGCGACCTTGGAACTAATGGAACACATTCCAAGGTGTCTGCAAGATGTACCCAAGGATCGCATCCCGGATTGTGATCTTCCGGTCGCGGGGTGCCGTGCCGTACGGACCCGCGGCCCGTGCCGCGCCCGCACCCGGCGATCACCCTTCGACGGCCGTCCGCAGCGGACTACCATCACCCCATGACCCGTGTACTGCTCGCCGAGGACGACGCGTCCATCTCGGAGCCGCTGGCCCGCGCACTGCGCCGCGAGGGCTACGAGGTCGAAGTGCGCGAGGACGGCCCCACCGCCCTCGACGCCGGGCTGCAGGGCAGCGTGGACCTGGTCGTGCTCGACCTGGGCCTGCCCGGCATGGACGGCCTGGAGGTCGCGAGGCGGCTGCGCGCCGAGGGGCACACGGTGCCGATCCTCATCCTCACCGCGCGCGCCGACGAGGTCGACACGGTCGTCGGGCTCGACGCGGGCGCCGACGACTACGTCACCAAACCGTTCCGGCTCGCCGAGCTGCTCGCCCGGGTCCGGGCCCTGCTGCGGCGTGGCGCCACGGAGCCCGCGCAGCCGCCCGCCACGCACGGGGTGCGGATCGACGTCGAGTCGCACCGGGCCTGGATGGGCGAGGAGGAACTCCAGCTCACGGCGAAGGAGTTCGACCTCCTGCGCGTACTCGTCCGGGACGCGGGCCGGGTCGTCACCCGGGACCAGCTGATGCGCGAGGTCTGGGACACCACGTGGTGGTCCTCCACCAAGACCCTCGACATGCACATCTCCTGGCTCCGCAAGAAGCTCGGCGACGACGCGGCGAACCCGCGCTACATCGCCACGGTCCGAGGGGTCGGCTTCCGCTTCGAGAAGTCGTAGGCGTTTCCCGGCGGCCGCGCGGGCAGGCGGGGGCGCAGCCCCAGGCCCCGGGCAACCGGAACACGAGGCCCCGCCCAGGCCAGGGCAAGGGCCCGGGGGCACCAGGCCCCCGCGGGGGAGGGGCACACTGGTCAGGTCCGTCCCCCTGCCCGGCCGGAGGGCCCCGTGCGTCGTCGTCTCATCAACTCGACCCTCGCCGTCGTACTTGTGGTGATCGCCGTCTTCGGCGTCTCCCTGGTGATCGTCGAGACCCGCACGATCAGCAACAGCGCCCAGGAGCGCGTGAACTCCGAGGCCGTCCGCCTCGCGAGCATCGTGGACAGCCGGCTGATCAGCGACGAGCGGGTCAGCGGGGCGATCCTGCGGGAGCAGGTGGACACCGACCGGTACGCCCGCATCGACATCCCCGGCCGCGCCCCCATCGAGGTCGGCACCCGCCCGACGGGCGACGTCATCCAGGCCGTGGAGGACGGCGAGGAGGGCGAGAAGGTCACCGTCGAGGAGCCCCGCACCGCCGTCACCCAGGAGGTCGGCCGCACCCTGCTGATCATCGGCGGCGTCGCCCTGCTGGCCATCGTGGCCGCGGTCCTGCTCGCCGTACGCCAGGCGAACCGCCTCGCATCCCCGCTCACCGACCTCGCGGAGACCGCCGAACGCCTGGGCTCGGGCGACCCGCGCCCCCGCCACCGCCGCTACGGCGTGCCGGAGCTGGACCGGGTCGCGGACGTCCTGGACGCGAGCGCGGAGCGGATCGCCCGCATGCTCACCGCCGAGCGCCGCCTCGCCGCCGACGCCTCGCACCAGCTGCGCACCCCGCTGACCGCCCTGTCCATGCGCCTGGAGGAGGTCGCCGTGACCGACGACCTGGACACGGTGAAGGAGGAGGCCACGATCGCCCTGACGCAGGTGGAGCGGCTCACCGACGTCGTGGAGCGGCTGCTCACCAACTCCCGCGACCCGCGCACGGGCTCCGCGGTCTCCTTCGACCTGGACGAGGTGATCAAGCAGCAGCTGGAGGAGTGGCGCCCCGCCTACCGCAGCGCGGGCCGCGCCATCGTCAGCTCGGGCAAGCGCCACCTGGAGGCCGTGGGCACGCCCGGCGCGGTCGCCCAGGTCCTGGCGGCGCTGATCGAGAACTCCCTGATGCACGGCGGCGGCACCGTGGCCCTGCGCACCCGCGTCACCGGCAACCAGGCCGTCGTCGAGGTCACGGACAGCGGCCCCGGCGTGCCCGCCGACCTCGGCGCGCGGATCTTCGAGCGCACCATCAGCGGCCGCAATTCGACAGGGATCGGCCTCGCCGTGGCCCGCGATCTGGCCGAGGCGGACGGGGGCCGCCTGGAGATGCTCCAGGCGAAGCCGCCGGTCTTCGGCCTGTTCCTCTCGCGTACGCCGACGCACCGGGAGGAGCGCCACGAGGGCGAGACGGTGCGCTGAGCACGCCCTGGCGCCGGCCGGCGAGGGCCCGGTCGGCGAGGGCCGTAGGCGTGGGTCAGACGGGGCGCCGGCCGCCCGACGCGGGCTCCCGGCCGCCGTCGGCCTCCGGAGCGTCCTCCAGGAACGATTCCGCATCCGCGACCGCCGCGCGCGCGGGCAGCGCCTTGAACACCCAGGTGCGGTACGACCAGAAGCGGAACAGCGTGGCGATGCCCATGCCGAGGAACTTGAAGACGTTCGCCTGGAGCTTGCTGTCCCAGCCGAACCCGTACGTCGCGACGTACAGGACGCCGTTCTCGATCACCAGGCCGACGACGCTGAACAGCAGGAAGAGCGTCAGCTCCTTGGTGCGGCCGCTCTTGTCCCGGTCGCGGTAGGTGAAGTAGCGGAAGCCCACGTAGTTGCAGCAGATCGCGACCACCGTCGCGATGACGCTGGCGCGCACCACCTGGAGGTCGGTGACGTGGCGTACGAAGTTGAAGACGGCGAAGTTGATCAGCGTCCCCACCGCGCCCACGGCCCCGAACTTGGCCACTTCCCGTGTGAACTGGTCCAGTCGCACCCGAAGTGCGCCGCGGTCCGTCATGGTTGGTCGCCCCAGCCCCCGTGGTCGGTGTCCATCGGTCGTCTCGTCGATGTCGAAGTCGGTGCCGGCCGTACCGGCCGGTCGTGCCGGTCGGGCCGTGGTGCCGATCGCGCTGCCGCCTTGTTTGCGGTTTCCCCGGTCGCGTCAACCCAGCCATGCTAACCAGCCCCTCCCTCCGGCGCGCGGGGACGCCGCTCGATCCGTGGCACGCCTGTGACTCCGGAGCACGGGATCGGGCCGTTCCCGGATGGCCGATACCCTGTGGGTGTGACGTTCCCGGTAGTCGGCATGGTCGGCGGGGGCCAGCTCGCTCGTATGACCCACGAGGCGGGCATCCCGCTAGGCATCAGGTTCAAGCTCCTCAGTGACACTCCGCAGGATTCCGCGGCGCAGGTCGTCAGCGACGTCGTCATCGGCGACTATCGCGACCTGGACACGCTGCGTGACTTCGCGCGGGGTTGCGACGTGATCACCTTCGATCACGAACACGTACCCACCGAGCATCTACGGGCCCTGGAGGCGGACGGCATCCCCGTGCGCCCGGGGCCCGACGCGTTGGTGCACGCCCAGGACAAGGGGGTGATGCGCGCCAAGCTGGATGCGCTGGGGGTGCCCTGCCCCCGCCACCGCATCGTGGCGGACCCGGCGGACGTCGTGGCCTTCGCGGCGGAAGGGGCCACGGAGGGTGACGGGGGTGACGGTTTCCCGGTCATCCTGAAGACCGTGCGCGGCGGGTACGACGGCAAGGGCGTCTGGGTCGTACGCTCCGCCGCCGACGCCGCCGAGCCGTTCCGCGCGGGCGTGCCGGTCCTCGCGGAGGAGATGGTCGACTTCGCCAGGGAGCTGGCGGCGAACGTCGTGCGCTCGCCGCACGGCCAGGCCGTGGCGTACCCGGTGGTGGAGTCCCGGCAGGTCGACGGCGTCTGCGACACCGTGATCGCGCCCGCCCCCGGCCTCGGTGACGAGCTGGCGGGACGGGCCCAGGAGCTGGCGCTCCGCGTGGCCCAGGAGCTGGGCGTGGTCGGGCACCTCGCCGTCGAGCTGTTCGAGACCCGCGACGGCCGCGTCCTGGTCAACGAGCTGGCGATGCGACCGCACAATTCCGGCCACTGGACGCAGGACGGCGCCGTGACCTCCCAGTTCGCCAACCACGTCCGCGCGGTCCTCGACCTGCCCCTCGGCGACCCGCGCCCGCGCGCGAAGTGGACGGTCATGGCGAACGTCCTCGGCGGGGACTACCCCGACATGTACACCGCGTACCTGCACTGCATGGCGCGCGACCCGCAGCTGAAGATCCACATGTACGGCAAGGACGTGAAGCCCGGCCGCAAGGTCGGACACGTCAACACCTACGGCGACGACCTGGACGAGGTCCTCGACCGCGCCCGTCACGCTGCCGGCTACCTTCGAGGAACGATCACCGAATGAGCACTTCCGTGAGCAGCCCCGTCGTCGGCATCGTCATGGGCTCGGACTCCGACTGGCCCGTCATGGAGGCCGCCGCCAAGGCCCTCGACGAGTTCGAGATCCCGTACGAGGTGGACGTGGTGTCCGCGCACCGCATGCCGCGCGAGATGATCGCGTACGGCGAGCAGGCCGCGGACCGCGGCCTGAAGGTGATCATCGCGGGCGCGGGCGGCGCCGCGCATCTGCCGGGCATGCTGGCCTCGGTGACCCCGCTGCCGGTGATCGGCGTCCCGGTGCCGCTGAAGTACCTCGACGGCATGGACTCCCTGCTCTCCATCGTGCAGATGCCCGCGGGCGTGCCGGTGGCGACGGTCTCGGTGGGCGGCGCGCGCAACGCGGGCCTGCTCGCCGCCCGGACGCTCGCCGCCCACGACTCGGAGCTGCTCGGCCGGATGCGGGAGTTCCAGCAGGAGCTGAACGACCAGGCGACCGAGAAGGGCAAGCGCCTGCGCGCCAAGGCCGAGGGCGCGGGGTCCGGCTTCGGCTTCGGGAAGTGACCCCCGTGACAGCGCGGGCGATCGAGGGGAGGGTGGCCGCATGACGAAGCTGACCGACTCCCTGGCCCGAGCCCGTTCCCTGCTCGCCGAGTACCCCGTCGTGGACGGTCACAACGACCTGCCGTGGGCGCTGCGCGAGAAGGCCGGGTACGACCTCGACCGGCTGGACGTCGCCGCCGACCAGACGGGCCGGCTCCACACCGACCTGGCCCGCCTGCGCGCGGGCTGCGTCGGCGCGCAGTACTGGTCGGTGTACGTGCGCACGGACATGGCGGGCGACGAGGCGGTCAGCGCGACGCTGGAGCAGATCGACTGCGTCCAGCGGCTGCTCGCCCGCCACCCGGCCGAGCTGCGCCCCGCGCTGACCGCCGCCGACATGGAGGCGGCCCGCGCGGAGGGCCGCGTGGCGTCCCTGATGGGCGCCGAGGGCGGCCACTCGATCAACAACTCCCTGGCCACCCTGCGGGCGTTGTACGCGCTCGGCGTGCGCTACATGACCCTGACGCACAACGACAACATCGCCTGGGCGGACTCGGCGACGGACGCCCCGGGTGTCGGCGGCCTGTCCGCGTTCGGCCGCGAGGTCGTGCGCGAGATGAACCGGCTCGGCATGCTGGTGGACCTCTCGCACGTGGCGGCGACGACGATGCGGGCGGCCCTGGACACCTCCGAGGCGCCGGTGATCTTCTCGCATTCCTCGGCGCGCGCGGTGTGCGACCACCCGCGCAACGTCCCGGACGACGTCCTGGAGCGGCTGCCCGCGAACGGCGGCGTGGCGATGGCGACCTTCGTACCGAAGTTCGTCCTCCAGGAGGCGGTCGACTGGACCCTCGCGGCCGACGACAACATGCGGGCGCACGGCTTCCACCACCTGGACACCACCCCGGAGGCCATGAAGGTGCACGCGGCCTTCGAGGAGTCGCACCCGCGTCCGGTCGCCACCGCCGCGACGGTGGCCGACCACCTCGACCACATGCGGGAGGTCGCGGGCATCGACCACATCGGGATCGGCGGGGACTACGACGGCACGGCGTTCACCCCCTCCGGCCTCGACGACGTCTCCGGCTATCCGAACCTGGTCGCGGAGCTGCTCGACCGCGGCTGGTCCGCACCCGACCTCGCCAAGCTGACCTGGCGGAACGCGGTCCGGGTGCTCGGCGCCGCGGAGGACGTGGCCCGCGCGGCCAAGGCCAGCAGGGGCCCGTCGATCGCGACCCTGGAGCAGCTCGACGGCTGACGGATCATCACCAGGCGCCAGGGGCGCGGCTCTCGGGCCGCGCCCCTTCGTCGTCCCCCGTTCTTGAACGACCGGTCCAAATGGGCTACCGTCCTCGCAGAGGTTATGAACTGACCAGTCCAAAACCGGTCCAAGACCAGTCCGGAACCAGTCCAGAGCTGTCCGAGGAGACGCCATGTCCGACACCGTGAACTCCGTGCCCACCGACGAGGAGCTGGCCCGCTCCCTGGAGGGGGACTTCACCAGCGCGTACGCCGAGGTGAACGGCGTCCGGCTGCACTACGTCGCGGGCGGCAGCGGCGACCCGCTCGTCCTGCTCGGCGGCTGGCCGCAGACCTGGTGGCAGTTCCACAAGATCATGCCGGCCCTCGCCCGCCGCTACCGCGTCATCGCCGTGGACCTGCGCGGCATGGGCGGCTCCGCCAAGCCGGAGTCCGGCTACGACAAGAAGACGATGGCCCGGGACATCCACGAGCTGGTCCGCCACCTCGGCCACGACCGGGTGTACGTCGCCGGGCACGACATCGGCGCGATGGTCGCCCACGCCTTCGCCGCCAACCACCCCGAGGCCACCCGGAAGCTGGCCCTCCTGGACGTGGCCCACCCCGACCCGAGCCTGCGCCGGCTCACCCTGCTCCCGACGGCCGCCGCCGGGACCGACTGGGAGACCGCGCCCGGCATATACCTGTGGTGGTTCGCCTTCAACCAGGTCAAGGGCCTGCCGGAGCAACTCGTCGAAGGCCGGATCGGCATCCTCAACGACTGGCTCTTCGGCTACATGCTCACCGACCAGGCCTCCATCGACGAGCGCTCGCGGGCGGTGTACGCCGCGGCCTACGCCACGCCCGACGCGATCCGCGCGGGCAACGCCTGGTACCAGGCGTTCCGCCAGGACATCGAGGACTTCGAGACGTACGACCGGGTGACCGCCCCCGTCCTCGCGCTCGCGGGCCACCACAACTACGACTACTTGACCGCCACCCTGCCCGGCCACGCCACCGACGTCCACGTCGAGCGGATCGAGGACAGCGGCCACTACCTCCCCGAGGAGCAGCCGGACCAGGTGACGGCGAAGCTGACGGAGTTCTTCGCCTGACGCGCGGCGGGCGCGCACCCGCCCGCCCCGCGAAAAGGCGGTCGCCCCCTCCCCGTACGCACGGGAAGGGGGCGACGCGAGCGGCGTTACGGCAGGTTGCGCGCCATGACGATGCGCTGCACCTGATTCGTGCCTTCGTAAATCTGCGTGCTTCACAGCTCATACGGCTCTGGCCTGTACGAACACTTCTCCTGGTGGGGACCTCCCCAGCATTTCCCCATGATCGTCAGTGGTCTGCCCTGGTTGGAGCAGCACTGCTAGCCCTTGTTCGGCCGGGGAAGCATCAGGCTTGGGGTGCACGCTGGGCGGTTTCCCGTTCCTGCAACTCCATGCCCTTGCCTCCCTGGGTGAGTCCCCGAAACGATCGAACAAACGCTGTGGAGCCACCGGGAAGGGGACACCATGAAGGTCACCGAGCTCGCGTCGGTGTGCGACAAGAAGGACTGCCCCACCATCTACAAGACGGACCGGGGAACGATCCTGGTGCAGGGCGAGACGCCCACCGACCACGGCTTGACGATCCCCGCCCACGAGACGCTTGTGGAGATCCCCATGGACCTGATCGAGAAGGCGTTCGGTGACCGGCTTGGCTAGGACCCTGGGAAGTCTCTTCGACGCCTTCGACCGTGAGGCGTTCCGACTGGAGACCTTGGACGACTACAGCCAGTCGGGCAGCGTGGACGCGTACAGGCTGTTCCTCGACGGGCAGGCGAAGCCCGCTGACTACAACTCCGACTGGCTCGACGAGGTCAAAGGGCATGTGGATGCCGGACGACGCATGTACCGCGTCCACATCCTGAGGCGACCGTTGACTCCCTACCTGCGGTTCGAACTGGGCTGGGGCTACGCGACGAATGCCATGGCAGGGGAGGAGTTCTTCATCCTCGACGTGACCGATCGGCCCAACCCCCTGCCTGGTGTGGGGGACTTCTGGCTGTTCGACTCGGTCACGGCCGCGCCGATGCACTACAGCGATGACGGGAAGTTCGTCGGGGCTGACGTACTCCCCGATGACCGAGGAGCTGAGTACGTCACATACAAGGACACGGCACTCGCACACGCGGTGCCCTTCGCGGACTGGTGGGCAGAACACAGGGAGTGAACCGTTCGGAGTTGGGCGCGGCGCTGCGGGGCCTGCGGCAAGCCTCTGGCAAGGAGGCCAAGGCAGTGGCTCGCGGCGCCGTCATGTCCGCGAGCAAGCTCAGCAAGATCGAAACGGGGAAGCTCGCCCCAAGTGCCGATGACGTAGACCGTGTCCTTACCGCTATCGGAGTCTCGGATGAGGTCAAGGCGGAGTACATGGAGGCCGCGCGGGCCGTGGCCACAGAGGCCACGGCGTGGCGTCTGATCCAGCGCGTGGGACTCCACAAGGCGCAGAAGCGGCTACAGGCCGTAGAGGCCCGCATGAGCCTTCTCAGGCTCTTCCAACCCGCATTGGTGCCGGGCCTGCTCCAGACTCCGGAGTACATGCGGGCCATCCTGTCGCGCCACGACGACCTGACGGAGGAGACGGTCCGGCGCACCATCAGTGCCCGCCTGGAGCGGCAACAGGTGCTGTATGACGAGGGTAAGACCCTCTGCTTCGTCGTCACGGAGCCAGTGCTCCGCTGGCTGATCGTGCCGCCACTCGTCATGGCCGGGCAGATAGACCGGTTGATCACCCTGTCCCGCCTGCCCAACGTGGACATCCGGGTCGTGCCCCTCGCGGGGCCCAAGCACGACATCCCGAACCATGCCTTCGTCATCCGTGACGACCGGGCCGTATCTGTGGAGACGGTGCATGCCGACGTGGTCGTGACCGACCCCAAGGACGTTGCCCTGTACGTGGCCAAGTTCGACGGATTCGCAGAACACGCCCTCTGCGGTGACGACGTGAAAGCCTTCCTGGAAGCGGCCAGGGATGACCTTTTGCGGCAACGGGAAACGCCCTAGCTGACCTGCGCGGAGGCCCTGACGATGGGGCACATGCCTCCCAGGACACAGACCTATCCGGACCCCATCCCCATTGAGCTGCCCGTCGGTTACCGGGCTTGGCTGCTCGACTGCGCGCCCGCCCCGGGGTGCGCGCAGTGCGCGTCGGCTTGGACCGACCGTGCCCGAGCCATCGCGGCTGACGACCTTCGCGCAGCCAGCAGGGCCAGCACCCTGGTTCGCGATCACGCATCCGGCGTGCATGGTGCGGAGGTGGAGAGAGCTTGATGGACACCTCCGTCATGACGGTGCTGCGGGACTGCCCCAAGTGCAGGAAGCCGATCAATTACGGGCCAAGAGATCAGCGGTGCGCATGTGACAAGGGCTAGGTGTATTGACCCGCAGGGTTGTTCACGCGGCTGATGGGTGGGTGGCCGCCGAGTGCGGTGTGGCAGCGGTGGTGGTTGTAGGTGTGCAGGA
>NZ_JBWKJZ010000055.1:0-39141 GCF_056431945.1 Streptomyces sp. NPDC045778 | reverse complement strand
CGTCTGCCCGTCGAAGAGGTTGACCTTGGCGCCCTCCCGCAGCGCCTCCGGCAGCGGCTTCGCGCGCGGGGACGGCTTGGCGGCCGGGGCCGCGGGGGGGGGGGGGGTGTCCCCCCCCCCCCCCCCCCCCCCCCCCCCCCCACCCCCCTTCGCCGTGCTCCCGGTCAGTCCTTGTCGTTCTCGGGCGCGCACCGCGGCTGCGGGCCCGAGGGGCCGGCGTAGTTCGAGCCGATGCGCACGTCACCGGGCTTGGTGACGGTCAGGCGCGTGAAGTCGCCGTCCTTGCGCAGGCAGGCGCCCTCGGCCCACAGCCACGGCGAGTAGGCGACGCGGACGATGACGGAGCCGGGCTTCGACATCCGTACGGTCATGTTGGCGCCGTCGGCGGTGATCAGGGAGCCCGGCTTGTCGACGAGCGGCACCGGGTCCTTGACCCGGTAGATCCGCCAGTTGTCGTCGTGCCAGACCTCCTTGAGGTAGCTGGGCCCGCTGGTCACGAGGTTGTGCTCGCGCTCGGCCGCGCCGTCCGGCACGCTGTCGCCCTTGTAGAGCACCACGAAGCCGACGGCCCACTGGTTCAGCCACTGGCGGTAGGAGGCGGAGGTGAAGGCGCCCTCCTTCACCTCGGAGACCGGGCGGCCCTCGTAGAAGAGGCGGCCGCGCTCGACGTCCGCCTGGCGGTTCCAGCCGCGCGCCATGTTGATGTACGGCGACAGGACGGCGGCCTCGCGGTGGTCGCGGGCCGGGACGACCTCGACGCGGGTGCGGTCGGCACCGAGCCGCTTGAGTTCCTTGACGACGCCGTCGGTCTCCACCGCCCAGGTGGGCACCTTCGTGTACGCGACTATGTCGGAGGTCGTCTTGATCGACACCCAGATGAGGGACAGGGCGACGGCGCTGATGAGCAGGGCGTGCCGCCAGATCAGGGCGGGCTTGCCGTCGGGCTTGAGCAGCCGTACGCGGGGGAAGTCGCGGTTCAGCACGGCGGCGAGCACTATGGCCGGGGCCGCGAGTTCCGCGAGCCGCTCGACGTTCGTGCCGATCGGCGTGGGGATGATCCAGGTGAGCACGACGCCGACCGCGTACACGGCGGCACCGAGCTTCAGCAGCCGCCAGGCGGGCGGCGCGGCCAGGATGACGACCAGGCAGAGCAGCACCGGCGGGAAGATCCGGACGAACGCCATCGGCTGCTCGCCCTCGAAGGGGAACAGCCAGGTCGTGAGGCCGACGACGGCGAACGGCGGCAGGATGAGCGCGAGCGCCTTGCCCCACTCACGCGACAGCAGGTAGGCGGCGCCCACCACGACGATGAACAGGCCCGCCACCGGGCTGCCCATGGCCGCGAGCGCCGCGCAGGCCACGGCGGCCGCGAGCCGGCCGCGCCCGACCTTGCCGGAGGCGGCGAGGACGGCTCCCACGCCGAAGGCCACGCCGAGCATGAAGGTGGCGCGCCCGCACACCACCTGGCACCACAGGGAGAAGCCGACGATGATCGACGGCCACAGGGGCTTGCGTATGCCGACGCGCGTGATGAGGGCGACGGCCATCCAGGTCGAGGCCAGGCCCGAGGCCATCGCCACGGTGCGCACGCCGAAGGCCGCCATGAGGTACGGCGAGATCACGCTGTAGTTGGCGGTGTGCACCCCGCCGTACCAGAAGAGGCCGTACGCGGAGCCCGGGTACCGTCTGACGAAGCCGGCCCAGGCCTGCTGGGCCGCGAGGTCGCCGCCGCCCGTCGCGAAGACCGTCCACCACAGCGCGTAGAGCGGCAGTAGACCCAGCGTGATCATCAGCGGCAAGCGGTAGCGCCAGTACCAGGGCTCCCTCATGTCACTCCCCTGATGGGTTCGGGAGAGTGTCGGCGGAGACAGTTCGGCAGAGGCCACGGGCGGCGATCCGTTCGGCTGGCGGGGTCAACTCCTTCGGAGTAGACGCTAACCGCTGCGGATTGGTTGGCAGACAGCGACCCCGAGCCCAGGTATCCGCCAGTATGCGACCGATCGCGGCGGGTCGCAGTACGGCCACGTCAGGGCCCCGGGGGCCGCTCCGCCCGCGCTTTTCCGGGGCCCCGCGGGCCCGTGCCGGAGGGCCAGATGTTTGCAGATGTGTGTTTACTCACGGGGCTGGACCGCGGTGTACGGGGGCGCGGTCAGCGCACCGGGAACGCCACGTCGCACACCTCGTCCCCGGGTCCCGCCGCGTCCCAGTCGGCGACGAAGTAGACCTCGCGGCACGGCCCGGCGACGGCCAGGCCCTCCCGGGCGATCCACTCCTCCACGGCGTCGAACGCGGCGATGATCTGCGGGTAGACCACCTGCGCCTTGGTGATCCGGACGTATGCCATCCGGTACGCCGGCTCCACCCGGGCGGTGAGGCCCTGGGCCCGCCCCCGTTCCCTGACCCAGGCGCGCGCCGCGTCCAGGTCGGCGACGGGCACGCACGCCTCGGCGGGGCCGTCGCTCTCCTCGGTGACGTCGGAGTGGTAGATCACGAACGGGGCTCCGGTGATCCCGCCGCACGCCTCGTCGGCGGCCCGCTCCAGGCGGCCGAGGGACGTGCCGATCCACACCGGCAGCTCGTCGCTGACCAGGTGCCGTGTCTCGCTGACGACGGGGGTCTCCGGCACCTCGACGATCTTGACATCGAACGTTCCGTCCAACGCGGTACTCCTTCCGGACAGACGGCCGCGGAGGTAGCCCACCAGGGTGCGCTGGGCGGCGTGCCGCTCCTCGGCTCGCGCCCAGTAGCCGTCGAGCGCCGCCGCCGCTCCCTCGCCGCCGAGCGCGACCACCGCCGCGATGTCCGCGAGCGGCATGTCGAGGCGCCGCAGGAGCGCGACGGTCCGGGCCCGCTCGACCTGCTCGGGCAGGTAGTAGCGGTAGCCGGTCGTCCCGTCCACGTACGCGGGAGGGAGCAGGCCCTGCCGGTCGTAGAGCCGCAGGGCCTTCGCCGAGAGCCGGGTGCGGCGGGCGAAGGCACCGATGCTCAGCAGTCCGGTGGGCCGGTCGACGCTGTCCATCCTGTCCGCGCTCTTCATGAGGGCATCCTCGGTGACCGTGGGTGGGTCAGGGGGTGGCCGAGGCGGGTGCCCCGGCCCCACCGACCTTGGACCCTGCCCCAGGGGCAAGGTCAACGCCGCGAAGGGCGTCCGTCCAGACGCGCTCGACCAGGGCGTTCCCGTACCGGGAACCCTTGCCGCCGACGCCGGACAGGGGCTGGAGCAGCGGGTCGTCCTTGCGCATCCGGAACAGCGTCACGGCCGTGGACACCTCGGGCGTGTACCCGGCGAACCAGGCGGACTTCAGGCGGTCCCGGTCGGTGGTGCGGCCCGCCGCGACCGGCCGGCCACGGGTGCTGGAGACCCGGCCCAGGCTGTCGGCGGCCACCCCGCGCAGCGCGCCGGTGACCTGCCCGGCGACCCGGGAGTCCAGGGCCCGCCGGGTGGGCGGCCGCTCCAGGCCCTCGATCTTCTCGCCGTCCTTCGTCACGGAGGTCACCGAGTACGGGTCGTGCTGGAGGCCGCCGCGCGCGAACGTGCCGTACGCGCCCGCGAGCCGGATGGCGCTCGGCGTGGAGGTGCCGATGGGGAACATGTCCTCCTTCGGGCCCATGCTGGCGGGCAGCATCCCGGAGTCCACGGCGACGGCCCGCGTCCGGTGCCGGCCGACCTGCTTGCCCAGGTGCAGGAAGGTGGCGTGGCCGCCCTCGATCAGGGCCTGGCGCGGGGTCATCCCGGTGGGGAGCTTGTCGGTGTCGACGCCGTCCTGGAGGGCGGCGGCGAGTACGAACGGCTTGAAGGCCGAGCCCGCGGGGACGCCGGTGGTGTCGGCGTTGTTGCTGAAGTGCCGGGTGGCGTCGGCCCCGCCGTACAGGGCGAGCACGGCCCCGTCCGCGGTCCGCACGGAGGCCGCGCCGATCTCGACGCCCCGGTCCTGCTTGCGCTTCGCGGGGTCGAGGTCGCGCCGGGCCACGCCCCGCGCCGCCGCGGCGAGGCGGCGCACCCGGCGCTCGTCGAAGGTGGTGTGGATGCGGTAGCCGCCGCGGGCCAGGTCCTTGTCGGTGAGGCCGGTGCGCTGGCGGAGGTATTTGTTGGCGATGTCGACGAGATAGCCGGCCTGCCCGGAGTGGGCGTCGAGGCTGGTGGAGCGCGACCGCGCGAGCGGCTCGGGGAAGCTGCGGTACCGCGCGCGCTCGGCCTTGTCCATCCGCCCGACCTCCACCTGCCGGTCCAGGATCCAGGCCCAGCGCGCCTTCGCCCGGCGGTGGTGGGCAGGGCTCACCGCCGGGTCGTACAGCTCGGCGCCCTTCAGGAGGGCGGCGAGGAAGGCGCCCTGGCTGGGGTTCAGCTTGCGGGCGGGGATGCCGTAGTAGGCGTGGGCCGCCGCCTCGATGCCGTACGCGCCGCGCCCGAACCAGCTGCTGTTCAAGTACCCCTGGAGGATCTCGTCCTTGCTCTTGCTCCGGTCCACCTTCAGGGAGATGACGAACTCCCTGACCTTGCGCGTCACCGTCTGGTCCTGCGAGAGGTAGGTGTTCTTCACGTACTGCTGCGTGATGGTGGAGCCGCCCTGGGTGTCCCCGCCGCTCGCCATGCTCGCCACGGCCCGCAGCAGGCCCTTGGGGGAGACGCCCGAGTCGCTGTAGAAGCTGGCGTTCTCCGCTGCGATGACGGCGTCGCGCACCGCCTCGGGCACCTCGTCGAGCGGGATGTTCTGCCGGTTGACGTCCCCGGTGCTGACCATCTGCGTGCCGTCGGCCCAGTAGTACACGTTGGCCTCCTGCTGCGCCGCCGCGTTCTCGTCGGGTATGTCGACGGCCGCGTAGACGTAGGTGAAGAGCCCGCCGATGCAGCCGCCGCAAAGCCCGAAGACACTGAGCCACTGCCGCCAGGAGGGCAGCCAGCGGCGCACCCCCCGCCGACCGCGCCGCGGATAGTCGACGAGCCGGCGCCGCCGCCGGTCCTTGGCGCTGCGCGCCGTGTGTGTGCCCATGCTGCAAGAGAAGTGAAAAACCTGCGCGGGGTTGACCGGCAAGCTGTCAGCTCTTCGTAACAAGGCGCAGGTCAGGGCGTGTTGGCAACAATCGGACGAAAGCCGTCCGGTGGGGCGGTCCGCTCCTGACGGCCCGCCCCGCCCGCCGGCCCGACGCCGCGCCGAGCCAACCGTTCCCCACCGCCCGGCCCTTCGCCGTCTCGCACGCCGGACGGACCGGAAAACGGGACGTTACGGTGGAAGCGATCTTGCCGTACCGAGCGGAGGGGGAGCCATGAGTGGTGTCGGGGCGAACCGGTGGAGCGGGCAGCGGTGGTGGGGCGTACTGGGCGTGAGTGCCGTGCCCTTGCTGCTGCTCCTCGCGCTGCCGCTCGCGGCGGCCCACCGGCTCCCCGACCGCCTGGCCACGCACTGGAGCGCGGGCTCCGCGCGCCCCGACGGCTCGATGCCGCTGTGGGCGGCGACGGTGTTCCCCGCGCTGATCTGGACGGCGGTCGCCGGGGGCGCCCTGCTCGCGGGCCGTCGCGCGAACGGCTGGCGCGCGCCTCTGCTGCTGTCCGCCGGCGTGGCCCTCGTCGGCGCCCAGGCCTCGATCGTCCGGGCCAACGTGGACCGCACGGACTGGCACGACGCGGAATCCGCGCCCGCGTGGGGCGTGGCCGTGGCGGTGGCCGCCGTGGCGGCCGCGGGCCTGGGCATCCTGCTCGCCCGCCGCAGGCTCCCGGCCGCCCCGCCGCCGGGGGCCGCCCCGCGCGCCGACCTCGCGCCCGGGGAGCGCGTCTCCTGGCTGTCCCGTACGTCGAGCCCCTGGATGCACGCCCTCGCCGCGGTCTTCGGCGTGGCGGCGGTGGCCGCGGCCGTGGTGACGGTCGCCGGGCTCACCGCCCCGCTGTGGTCCATCGCCGCGCCCCTCGCCCTGGCCGCCGTGGCCTGCCTGGCCTGCGCCTCGGTCCAGGCGGCCGTGACCGAGGACGGCCTGCGCGTCGCGTTCGGCCCGCTCGGCTGGCCGGTCCGCCGCTGGGCCCCGGAGGCCGTCGAGACCGCGTACGCCGAACACCGCACGCCAGGGCAGGTCGGCGGCTGGGGCTACCGCCTGAGCGGCCTCGGCACGACGGTGATGCTCCGCGCCGGGGAGTGCCTGGTCGTACGGGCCAAGGGGAAGTCCTTCGCGGTGTCGGTGGACGACGCGGAGCGCGGCGCGGCCCTCCTGAACGCCCTGGGCGCGCCGGGCGCGAGCCCCGCGCCGGACCCGCGCGACCCGTAACCGCACGGCAGGCACCCTTGACAGGGTGCGTACTGCTTCGCCAGGTTTGAGCCGCGCCGGAACGGCCGGAGGGCCGTCCGCCGCAGGGGCATGACGCGTACAGCGCCATGGGGGATTTGGGGGGAGGGGTCGCCCGTGCGATCCGTCAGGAACGTTCCGCGCGCCCCGGGGACCAGGGCCGCCGGGTCCGGCGTGCCGCCGCCCGCGCCCCGCGGTGCCGCATCCGCGGTGCCGCACCCGCGCGGCCGCACCCACGCCCCCACCGCATCGCCCGCGAGGCCGCCCCGGCGCAGAAGGGCAGTTGATCCGACGTGGACATAGAGATCCACAGACCCGAGAAGCTGAGCGACCCCCTGCGCGCGGCCTGGCACCGGGCCATGGACGCGTCGCCCGACTACGCCAACCCCTTCCTGGCCCCGCAGTTCGCGGCGGGCATCGGCAGGTACCGGGGCGGGGCGCGGGTGGCGGTTTTGCGCGATGCGGGCGAGCCCGTCGGCTTCTTCCCGTACGAGCGCAACGCCGTCGGCGTGGGCCGGGCCGTGGGCCTCGGACTCTCCGACTGCCAGGCCCTCGTGCACCGCCCCGGAGTCACCTGGAACGCCCAGGAGCTGCTGCGCGCCTGCCGGCTCTCCGCCTTCGAGTTCGACCACCTGGTGGAGGAGCAGAAGCCCTTCGGACGGTACGTCACGGGCATGTTCGACTCACCCGTGATCGACCTGAAGGACGGCGACGACGACGCCGGCTACGCCGAGTGGCTGCGCGGCACGTACCCGAGCATCGCCAAGACGACCCTGAAGAAGGAGCGCCGCCTCGGGCGTGACGCCGGCGAGACGCGCTTCGTCTTCGACGAGCGCGACCCCGGGCCGCTGCGCCAGCTCATGCGCTGGAAGTCCGCCCAGTACCGCAGGACCGGCCGCATGGACCGCTTCGCGCGGCCCTGGATCGTCGACCTGGTGACCCACTTCTCCCAGGTCAGGGACGAGCACTTCACCGGCGTCCTCTCCGTCCTGTACGCGGGTGACCGCCCGGTGGCCGCGCACTTCGGGCCCCGCTCGCGCACGGTCTTCGCCTGCTGGTTCACCGCGTACGACCCCGACTACCGCTACTACTCGCCCGGCCTGCTCATGCATCTGCGCCTGGCCGATGCGGCGCGCAGGGACGGGGTGCGGCTCATGGACCTGGGGCGCGGCGACAAGGAGTACAAGGACTGGCTCAAGACCCGCGAACTGCGCGTCGGCGAGGGCTTCGCGACCCGCCCGCACCCGGTGGCGGCGGCGTACCGCCTGTGGCGCAGACCCGTGCGCGGGCTGCGCAACACGGTCCTGGCCCACCCCCGGCTCAGGGACCCCGCGGACCGCCTCCTGAAGACGGCGGGCTCCCTGCGCACGGGCGCGCCGGGCTCCCGGACGAGCCCCCAGCGCGATCCCCGGCGCACCCCACAACAGGCTCCTCGACGAAAGAGGTGACGATGCCGTACGGCTCACGGCTCGCCGCGACGATGACGCGGCGTCTGGGACGCGAATGCGTCTACACGCCCTCGGCACGCCTGGCCCTCTACCTCGCGCTGCGGCGCTGGTGCAGGCCCGGCGCCCGGGTGCTGATGTCGCCGGTGAACGACGACGTGATCCTCTTCGTCGTCCTCGCGGCGGGCCTGCGTCCGGTGCAGGCCCCGGTGTCCCCCTGGACGGGGAACATCGACCCGGCCGCCGTACCGGACGCCACCTGGGCTTCCGTCGACGCGGTCCTCACCACGAACCTCTACGGCATGCCGGACCGCGTCACCGAACTCAAGGCGCGCTGCGACCAACTGGGCATCCCGCTCTTCGAGGACGCGGCCCACGCGATCGGCACGCACGTGGACGGCCGGCCGGTCGGCACGTTCGGCACGGCGGCCGCCTTCAGCCTGTCCAAGCACGTGGCGGGGATGGCGGGCGGCTTCCTCGCCGTCGAGGACGCGCGCACCCGCCGCGATCTCGAGGTGCTACGCGACGAGCTGCTGGTCCCCGGCCGTCTGCGCGAGGACGTGTACACGACCGTACGTCCCCTCGCGCGTTCCGCCGTACGCGGACTGCACCTGGTGCGCCCGGTGTGGCGCACCCTCCAGCGCCTCGGCCTCCTCGAACGCGACTCCTTCCGCATGCCCCTGCACGCGCCCCGCCTCTCCGGCTGCGCGCACCGGGCCCCGAACCTGTCCGCGTACGAGCCGTGGGTCCGCGTGGACCTGCACGGCTACCGGGCCCGCCACGGCGCCCTCGTACGGGGCCAGTTGACGCTGCGCATGGCCGGGCTCGACGCCGACCTCACCCGGCGCAGGGCCGGGGTCGCGGAGCTGTCGGGCACGGTCTGGGCGACCCCGGAACTGCGCGCCCGCGCCACGGACGACGGCCCTCCGGCGCTCTTCCGGGTCCCCCTCGTGGTCCGCGACCGCGACGCGCTCGTCGACCGCCTCGTCCGGCGGGGCGTGGTGTGCGGCTACATCTACGACCCGCCGCTCGACGACTACGCGGGCCCGGAGTTCGTCGACCCGTCCCCGGACCCGACGGCCGCCCGCTGGTTCGCCTCCCACGTCCTCCCGGCGGACCCGCTCGGCGCCCACCACATCGCCGCGGCCCTCACCAAGGAGAACGCGGCCCCGGCCCGCTACCCGGCCCCGGCCCCCGAAAGGACCCGGCCCGCGCCCCTGGTCACCTGAGCCGCGCCCTGGGCGGCGCGACCCCCGGGAGCCTCGGCCCGCCCGGCCCGCTCCCACGGCGGCTCGCCGGCCCAAACGCCGGATCACCTCGGAGTCCCCGGCCGCCACGGGGGAGTCGTCGGCCTCCCCCGGACCGGCCCGAGTCCCCTCGAACAAGGCGGCCATGCGGAAGCGCGTTCGCGAGGCGCTGGCCGGTCGCGGAGCGTCACGTCGTACGCGTGCTTTCACTGCCTCAGCAGCCCGGTCCGCGTCGTCACACAGCTCCCGACGGCACCGAGCAGCCCGCCGACCACCACGCCGGCCAGACCGATGACCAGGCCGATGACCACCGCCCTGCCGGGCCCGCCCCTCTCACGCGTCCTCCGGAGCGGCCAGCTCCTGGAGCCGCTCGGCGATGTCGTCCGCCCATTCCTGGGCCCAGCGACGGAGCCCGTCGACGGCCTGACCGTCGAGTCCGCAGCGGCCGAACTCCCCGTCGTCGATCCACTCCGCGCCCGCCAGGCGAGCGAGCAGGTCGGTGAGGTCGAAGGCGTCCGGGGCGTGACGACGGCCGAGTTCCTCCAGCTCGACGCGGCTCCAGCGGTCCGCGGCCGCCCGGACGTCGACGAGGTCGCGGGCGAGGCCGCGGTCGGCGAGGGCGCGGACACGGATGCCGACCGCGTCCTCAAGGGAGAGGGCGAGGCCGTACGCGGTCGGGACGGGGGGCCGCCACAGCACTTCCTTGCGTACGTGGACCTCGTACGCGCCCCCGCCGCCCGGGTCGGCGGCGGTCACCCGCGCGGCCAGCGGCTCCGTCTCCCCGGCCCGCACCCGCCATCCCCGCTCCGTGAGCCCCGTACACACCAGGGCGACGACGCCGGCCATCCCTTCGGGGCTCTCGGTGGCGAAGTCGAGCGCCGCGCCGGGGTGCTCGACGAGCCCGTGCGCCCGCACGGCGCTTCCGCCCGCGAGGACGAGGGGGTACGAGGCGCCCGCGTCCAGCACGTCCACGCCCAGCCGACGCCACGGCTCCTCGTCGGCCCCGCTCACACGGGCCCCGCGAGGCTCTGTCGCACGGCGGTCAGCGCGGCGTCCCACGGGTAGTCCACGGGTTCGCCCGAGCCAGGTGGCCCGGGCACGAACCCGCCGTCGCCGTACAACACGGTGACGCCTTGCTCACGCAACTCCGTGACGCTCCGCTCCAGTTGCCGATGCCGAGCGTACGCGCCGTTGAAACACGGCATCGTGACGATCGGGATCCCCTTGCCGATGGCTTCGGCCACGACACCGATCACGAAGTCGTGGGTGAGCCCCAGCGCCCACGCGTTGAGACTGTTGAACGTAGCGGGTGCGAAGAGGATCGCGTCCGCTGCGGGCCAGACGTCCGCTTCCCCGGGGAACTTGTACTCACTGCGCACCGGATGCCCGGTCAGCACGGCGAGCCCGTCAAGGCTCTCGTGCAGCCACCGCGCCGCGGCAGGCGTGAGCCCGAGACACACGTCCCACCCGTCGGCCTGCGCCGCCTCGATCACCTTCGCCACGTCGAAGAGGGGTGGCGCGGCCGAGCCGAACAAGTACAGAGTCGGAGGGGTCATGCGGCCATCCCACCCCGCGCAGTGGATCACGCGCAACAGGCTCGGGGAGCGGGGCCGCTGCACCGCCCGGCCGAGGGGCCGATGACCACGCTAGCCGGAGACCGCCCACGGGGTGGACACGGCGGTGTACGCGGCTTCGGCGCGGCGCCCCTCGGGTGCTTCGGCGGGTGCGTGGGCGAGGAAGTCCCGGGTCGCGCCGGTGAAGGTGATCGTCCCTTCGGTGAGGACGGTGAATGGTCGGCCTCTTCGGCCAGGTCGGCGACGTCGTGGGTGGACATGAGCACCTGCACCGTACTCCTCACCGAACCCGAGCGAGGTGTCCGGCTGCCCTGACACATGTCTCGGCCAGACCGGATCGTCGTACTTCACGGTCTCGACGATGACGTAGAACACGGCGACGGCGGACAGCGGAGCGGAGATCACCCGGGGAGTGACGTGGCCGACGGCACATCCGAGAACCGCGTACGCGCAGACGATGCCCAGGGCCATGACGAGCGGCGCGAGCGCGGCCGGGGTGGGCAGGAGCCGGGTCTCGATCAGCCGCATCACCACCGGCAGCACGAGGATCAGCCACCCGGCGGCGACGACGGGCAGCAGCGTGTGCGCGGCCACCCGGTAGCGGGACCGTCCCGGGGCGAGCTGCCACACCCCGTCCCGCCGCAACCGCCCGCCCTCCCAGACGGCGAGGCCGAGGGTGATCGCGTAGGCGAAGACGTAGAAGTAGGAGAGCGCCAGCTCGACCTGCTCGGGCGCCCACAGCGGGCCCGTGACGACTTCCTCGTACGAGTCCTCGAAGTGCAGGGCGTAGAAGTAGTAGAAGCCGATGATGCCGAGCCAGATCGGCGCGGTCCACACGGCCGGGGTGGTGCACAGTCGGGTGCGAAGGTTCAAGGAAACGAGACCGCTCTGTGAAGAAAAGGGGACAGGCCGGGAAGCGCCCGCGCGCTTCCCGGCTCCGCGTCACGTCGGGCCGGCCGTGCCTGGTCGGCCTTCGAGACGTCGACGTACACCTTCTTCACCGACACGTGGGTCCGCTGGTGCTCGGAGCCGTTGTGCCCCGTCGGGGGCCTCCAGCTCGAACAGGCCCTGCTCGTCCTGGCCGACCGTGGACGCGTCGTCGGCGACCTCGACGACCGGGTGGGCGTCGTCAGCGGTAGCGGCGGCGGCGGTGAACGGCGTGGTCGCCGCCAGTGTGCCGAGGAGTACCGCAGGGGTACGGGTCAGGGCGCGACGGTTGATCGTGGCAGTGGGCATGGGCTGAGAAGCCCCCTCCAAGCAGAGATCTTGAGCACGGCGAGGCCGCCACGGGGCGTGGCGGCGGCAGCGACGGCGGAGGCCACGTGGGCGACAGCCCGGACCAACGGCAGGCGTGCCTGGAGGTGTTCAGAGCCACGCGGGCGGCGGCCCGAACCACCGCGGAGGCGCAGCGCGCGGCGGCCGAGGCCGCGGCCGAACCTCAGCAACGTGCGGCCGGCCTGGCCGCGTTCAAGGAGATCCGGGCCGGGCTGGAGCGCCGGATCGAGCAGCAGGGCCGGCGCATCGACAGCCTCGAAAGCCTGGGGCGCGCCTTCTCCTGGTACGTCAGCGAGTTGTGCGGGCAGATGCGGCAGACCGGCATGGAGCCGCCGGCGCCGCCGGCCCGCGTCGACGAGTACAACCGCACCGGAGTCTGAACCGCCGCGGCCCCGCCTTCCTCCGGAAGGGCTGGGCCGCTTCGCCGTGTCTGGATCGTTTCCGGTTCAGTCGGTGAAGACCGTGTGGGCCCCGAGACAAGGAGCATTCCCGCACAGCACCTGAATGCCCATGCCCTGTTCTGTGCTGATCGTGGCGCCCGTTTCGCTGCCGCAGGTGCGGCAGGATAGCTCCCCTATGCGTCGCAGGACAGCCACCATGTTCGCCCTGTTATTGGTCTGAACGGCACGGCGCAACTGCGCAAGGTCAGCCATCGTCGTAGTGAATCGATCTGCCATCCGTCGGCCGCCTCTACTTCGTCCATACTGCGCCGCACTTGCACATACAGAGGAACGTGCCGTCTTCCTGCGCGTACACCTCGATCTCGTTGCCACCGCACACCGGACACTGCTCCATAGCGTCACGTTACGACTTGTGCACTGCCTGCGGCAGGCCTTCGTCGGAAGCCAGCAGTCGTACACCCCCGCAGGGCTTCAGCAAAACGGCCCCCGTACCGGTGGGGGCCGTTAGGCGTACCGTTCTGAGTGTCGAGTTCTGGACGGAGGCACCAGTATGCCCGAACGCACCGACACAGACCCGGTTCAGCTCACCTTCGGCCAGCGCGTGCAGCGCGCCCGCGCCCGCGCCGGCGGCGGCCCGGGGGCTGGGGTTGGGGGATATGCCTGCCAGCGTAGGCGGTGCCGCTGCCAGTTGGCAGCTTGAGATACGCCTCACATGAGAATGGCCTTGCCCCATACCCTGGCAGTGACGAGCTGTACAGAGAGGGGCAAGGCCTGATGTCTCCTGATGCTACCCCGGACCCTTACGCCGACCCGCTGCGCTTCGGACAACGTGTGCAGATTCTTCGCGAGCGGCGCGGTATGACGCGGACCCAGCTGGCCGATCTTGTGGGGGTCTCGCCGCACACCCTCAAGAAGATCGAGAACGGGCAACAGAAGGCCCCCGATCTTGAACGGGTGATGATGCTCGCCGAAGCCCTGCGAGTACGCGACCTCGCCGACCTGACAGGCCGCTCCGATACACACGTGGACCTCTTTATCGGCCCCGGCCACCCCCGACTCGCCGCCGTCAAGGCCGCAGTCGACTCCCTCACCTTGGCCTCCGACACCGAGCCGCCCCCGGTAGCCCACCTGGAGGCCCGCCTCCACGCCGCCTGGACTGCACGCCACCAGGCTCCCAACCACCGCGAGGTCATCGGCCGCCTGCTACCCGACCTCATCCGCGACGGCCAAGCCCTCGTCCGGCACGCGGACAGCGCGGTCGACCGACGTGCCGCCCAGGCTCTGCTCGCCGAGACGTACAGCCTGTGCCAGTTCTTCGCTGCCTACCAGCCCGACTCCAGTCTGTTGTGGCGTGTGGCCGAGCGAGGCATGACCGCTGCTCAGGAGTCGGAGGACCCACACGCAATCGGCGTGGCGGCATGGCTCCTCGCCCAGGCTCACCGCGACAGCGGTCCGCGCCACTTCGACGCGGCGGACGCCGTCAACACTGATGCGGTCCGATTCCTGGCGCCGCTTCTTCCGGATGCTTCGCACGATGTCCTCGCGATCGCCGGAGCGCTGGAGTTCGAGCTCGGGTACACCGCGGCCAGGCGCCGGGAGACGGGGACCGCGTGGCGGCATTGGGACAAGGCCAACAAGATGGCCAAGCAGCTGCCGCGCGACTACTACCACCCGGTGACGTCCTTCTCCCGCGCCATCATGGGCGCGCACGCCGTGACGGTTGCTGTGGAGCTGCATCAGGGCGGGGAGTCCGTCCGGCAGGCGGCGAAGGCGGACGAGGCCGTCATCAAGTCCCGTCCTCGTCGGGCCCGGCACCGGATCGAAGAGGCCCGCGGGTTCCAGCTCGATGGGCAGCCCGATGTCGCGATCGCCACGCTGGAGAAGGCCTACCGCTCGGCGCCGGAGACGATCGCCTACAACGGTTACGCGCGCCGGATCATCCTCGAAGAGGTGGAGTCGAAGCAGGCTGAGCGCCGTCGGCGGGCATCTGACCTCGCTGTGGAGGTCGGCATTTTGGCGGCATAGGGAGGGGACCGGATTCCGGTCCTCGCCTCCTGAGCCTCGCCCCTACCGTCGTCATCACACCTGATCAGCGACGACAGGGGCACATCGTGGATGGGAACCTCAGAGCCGTATCGCAGTGGCTGGCAGAGGCAGACCCGCGGCCGGGCAAAGTGTGGGCCGAGTGGGAGAAGCACGGCATAGCGCTCCTCCCACTCGGTCGCCGTTTCGACGCGATCCGCGTCCCGGCCGAGCGCGTCCACGCCGCGGCGAGCAGCGACGAGCCGGGCGTCGTGGCGACGGGCCTGCGGGCCTGGGTCGACGGCCCGGTGATCCGGGACTTCCGCAGCAGCATGGGCCCGTACTACGCGCTCATCGCACCCTGCACCGACTGGGACGGGCCGGACGAACGGCTGACCACCGGCACCTACCTCGGCGTCCCGCGCCCAGGCCACTCCACCATGCTCTCCCGCTGGGTGGTCCTGCCGCCCCGCCCCGGGGTCCTGTGCGACACCCGGCACCTGCGCACGCTGCTTGCCACGGCCACGCCGCTCGGGACGGTGGGCTGATGACGACCGCCGACCTGTCCCCGCTGGAGGACCGTGCGGAGCGCGCGTACCTCAGGCTGCTGGACCACCTGCGCGCCTGCCCACGCTGCGGCACAGGATGGAAGGGGGAGCCCTGTCGAGGGGCCCACCAGCTGAGCCGAGACCTTCGTGCGGCCAGGGCAGCCGCGCGCCGAGACCACGCACGGAGGCGCCGGTGAGCGCGCCCGACATCGCCGAGGCCCTGCTGCTCGCCCTCGTCGAGCGCGGGCCCGCCCTCACCGTGCAGCAATGGCAAGGCGCTGTCTGCCTGTGGTGCCCTGCGGTACTGCTCCCTGGCGACGGTGTCGACATCTGCGGTGGACGCGGCGACGAACGGGGCTGGTGGCCGCATGCCTGCAAGCGCTGTTACGAGGCCCACCTCCGGTCCGTAGCGACGTGCGTCGACTGGAACGACCACCTCCTCTACTGCGCGGCCTGCGGCCAGCGCGCGCCGTGCTCCACCGTGGGGACCCTGCGCGCCGCGCACGTAGAGGCCCGGCGCCGCATCGGACGGCCGGCGGTCTGGTGCATGGACTGCCTCAGCATCATGCGGCCCGACGAGCTGTGGCAGCCCCACCTCTGGCGGAGCCGACGCGGGGTGGAGATCAGCTACCGGCACGACGGTGGCTGCCCGCAGCTGTGAGTCAGCTTTGATACCCAGCCCTGCGGCTCTGGCATATGCCGCAGGGCTACAGGTACGGTCCGTAATAGAACACGTGTTCACCCGAACGGGCGATGACCATGAGGGCCCGTGCCTGTTACACATGTAGTCAGCACCCTGGGCGTGCCGGGCCGCTCTCGATGAGCCCCCCTCACGGAGGCGACTCGGCACTTGGGGCCGCCCCCGCGCTTCGGCGCGCGGGGGCGGTCTGCTATCTGCTTCTCCTCCAACTCGGCGCCCCACCTGGGGAAACGCGGAGATCATTTAGGAGATCAGGTCCGGTAGTGAGGGTGTAGCGAGAGTGCCCGAGGGCGTAGCCAGAGTGTCAACAAGAAGGCCCAGGACCGGAGTTCATACCCCGTGACCTGGGCCTTTGGCCGTCTGGCCTGGTGCCCCCGGCAGGATTCGAACCTGCGACACCCGCTTTAGGAGAGCGGTGCTCTATCCCCTGAGCTACGAAGGCGGGGCTCCGCCGGGGTGATCCCGGCAGCGTCGTGGTGGTGCGGCCGGTCAGGGCTGCGCCACCGCGGCCAGTGTAGCGGGTGGCCCGGCGGCGGCAGGGGGGCGTGGTGAGGGCGCTGTCCGGAGGTGGGCGTCCGGGGCTTCGGCGTGGGGCGGCGCGGCCGTTCGTTGACACCTCTTCTGGATCTGCGTATAACCTAAACACAAGGATGTACCGCATAAACAGTTCCTTGCGGCGGGCCGTGCTGTCCGCGGAATGGAGAGTCGTGGCCAGCAGACTGGGAATCGCGGGCAGGCTTGGGGGGTGGAGCACCAGGCACCGCAAAACAGCGATCATCGGGTGGCTCCTCTTCGTGGTGGTCACGGCGGGCCTCGGCGGTTCGGCCGGGTTGCAGGAGGCCTCCCTGGCGGAGCTGGACGCGGGGGACTCCGCCCGGGCCCGGCAGATCCTCGAGGACTCCGGGGTCAACGACCCGGCGGACGAACTCGTCATGGTGACCGCCAAGGACGGCACGCGCTGGCAGCGGGCGGCCCGCGACCTCACCGCGCAGATCAAGGGCACCGGCGAGGTCCAGCGGCTCAAGGGCCCGCTGCCCTCCAAGGACCGCAGATCCGCCCTGGTCACCTTCGAGGTGAAGGGCGAGTCGGCCACCGCGGAGGACCGGGTGCAGCCCGTCATCGACGCGGTCGAGAAGGTGCGGCGCGGCCACGACGAGGTCGAGATCCACCAGTACGGCGAGGCCAGCGCGGGCCACTGGCTCAGCGACATGCTGGCGGACGACTTCAAGAAGGCCGAGTGGACCGCGGTGCCCCTGGCCCTGGGCATCCTCCTGGTCGCCTTCGGCGCGCTGGTCGCGGCCCTGCTACCCGTGGCCCTCGCGATGACCGCCTTCATGGCGGCCAACGGTCTGCTGGCCCTCATCAGCTTCAAGTTGCACATGATGGAGACCACCACGTCGGTGATGCTCCTGATGGGGCTCGCCGTCGGAATCGACTACTGCCTCTTCTACCTGCGGCGCGAGCGCGACGAGCGGGCCGCGGGCCGGGACGCGGAGACCGCGCTGCGCATCGCCGCGGCCACCTCGGGCCGGGCGGTCCTGGTCTCCGGGCTCACCGTGATGGTCGCCATGGCCGGGATGTTCCTGTCCGGGCTGCTGATCTTCAAGGGGTTCGCGGTCGCCACCATCCTGGTGGTCGTCATCGCCATGCTGGGCTCGGTGACCGTCCTGCCCGCCACGCTGTCCCTGCTCGGTGACCGGGTGAACAAGGGGAAGGTGCCGTTCCTCGGTGGGACGCGGCGCCGCGGCCCGAGGAGCAGCGGCCGGATCTCCGGCGCGCTGCTGCGGCCCGTCCTGGCGGCTCCCGCCCTCTTCGCCCTGCTGGCCGTCGCCGCGATGCTGGCCCTCGCGTATCCCGCACTCGGCATGAAGACCGAGCAACTGGGCCCGGACAAGCAGATGCCCGCCTCCGCCCCGCTGCGGGTCGGCTACGAACACATCACCAAGACCTTCCCGGGCGGCCCCGCCCCGGCGACGGTGGTCCTCAAGGCCGACGACATCGCCGCGCCCGAGGTCAAGAAGGCGTTGGCCGGCTTCGAGGCGGCGGCGGCCCGCAGCGGCGACTTCGGCAGCGGCGTCCGGACCGTGGTGCACGAGCGGCAGAACGTCGCCGAGATCAAGGTCCCGCTGGCCGGACGCGGTACGGACGCCCGCAGCAGGGCGGCGCTGGAGAAGCTGCGCGAGGAACTCGTGCCGCGCGAGCTGGGTCCGGCGGTCTCCAAGGCGTACGTCACCGGTGAGCTGGCGTCGTCGGTCGACTTCAACAAGCAGCTCAAGCGCGGCATCGTCCCGGTCCTGGCCTTCATCGTGGGCGTGACCTTCCTGCTGATGCTGATCTGCTTCCGCTCACTGCCGATCGCGCTCGTCTCGATCGTCCTCAACCTGCTGTCCGTGGCGGCCGCCTACGGCGCGATGACCGGTGTCTTCCAGCACGGCTGGGGCGAGGAGTGGCTGGGCACCGAGCCGGTCGGCGTCATCGAGGCGTGGATGCCGCTGTTCGTCCTGGTCGTCCTGTTCGGCCTGTCGATGGACTACCACGTCTTCGTCGTCTCACGGATCAGGGAGGCGCGCGACCAGGGCGCCCCGACCCGCGAAGCGATCCGCGAGGGCATCCGGGCGACGGCCGGGGCGATCACCGGCGCCGCCGTCATCATGGTCGCACTGTTCGCGATCTTCGCCACGCTGTCGATGCAGGACATGCAGCAGATGGGCATCGGCCTCGCGGTCGCGGTCCTGTTGGACGCGACGATCGTCCGCATGGTGCTGCTGCCCTCGGCCATGATGCTGCTCGGCGAGAAGAACTGGTACATGCCGCGCATTCTGCGCTGGCTCCCGCATATTTCGCACGGCGCTCCCGAGGACTCGGGCGTCCCGCCGACGGAACAGCGCCCCCAGCCGGCCCCGCCGGTGTCGGTGCGCTGACTCGCAAGAGAACTCACGATCCGCACGTCGTAACAGTCACAACAGTTGAAACAGGAGCAAGCAATGTGGAACCACGAAGTCAGCGCTGAGACCGCGGCGGCGCCGGAGGCCGTCTGGGCCCAGTACGTCGACCTGAGCGGTTGGCCGAAGTGGAACCCGGGCACCAAGTCCATCGCGCTCGACGGGGCGTTCGCCGCCGGCACCGAGGGCGTCATCACCTCCGAGGCCTACGGCGACGTGCCGATCAAGCTCACCGCGGTGGCCGACAAGGAGAGCTTCGTCATCGAGTCGCCGGTCAACGGGGACGTGGTGCTGCGCACCCGCTGCCAGGTCACCGCGCTGCCGGGTGGCGGCGCGCGGATCACCCACCGGGTGGAGCTGGAGGGGCCGGGCAGCGAGGAGATGGGAGCCGCGCTCGGTGAGGGCCTCTCCCAGAACCTCGCCGACGGAGCCCGTGCGTTGACGGAGGCCGCCGCCTGAGCGAGCAGCGGTAGCGGGGCGGGACCGCCCCCCAAGGACCGCCGGTCACATGTGCCCCCCGTCGCGTGTGACCGGCTTCCGCTGTCTGCTGACCGGCTTCCGCTGTCTGTTGACCGGTTTCCGCTGTCTGCCGCGGCAGCGGCAAGCCTGCCCCCGCAGGGGGTCATTACGGTAATGTTCTGGGCACCGTACAGTGTGCGGCGCCCTGACTGAACACGGTATGCCCGGGAGACGCATGGCCATCAGGCTCGCCAGGGATCTGAGGGTGACCGTGTTAGACAACGGGTGCCTGGAGTTGTACAGCGAGTGGGCCGACGAGGTCTACCGGTACGGCCCTTCGACGGCCGCCATGTGGATCGCCCTGCAACAGTACGTCGGGCAGCCCGATCTCGCCGTCGAGGAACTAGCCCAACTGTGGGACACGGACCCGGTGTGGGTGCGCTTCGAGTTCGACGCGTGGCTGGGCGAGATGCGGGCTGCCGGACTGCTGTTCTGGGACGACGCGTGAGCGGTGTCAGATGACCTGAGCAGTGTCAGATGACCTGAGCGGTGTCAGATGACCTGAGCGGTGTCGATGTGGAACTCCGTGGGCAGCTCCTCCCGGTTCCTGATGTGCATCTTCCGGTACACCCGGGTGAGATGCTGCTCGACCGTGCTGACCGTGACGTGGAGCTTGTCGGAGATCTCCCGGTTGGTGTACCCCTGGGCGGCAAGCACGGCCACGCGCCGCTCGGAGTCGCTCAGCTTCGCGAACTTGTCGCCGTCATCGGGATCCGCGTACGTCTCGTGCGTCTTCGCCGGCGGCAGATAGGCGGCGCCCAAGGACCGGCAGAGCTTGTCCGCGTGACAGCTCTCCGCGATCCGGCGGGCCCTGCGCGCGGCCGCGCGGGCCTTGGCCTTGTCGCCCAGCAGTTGATAGGCCTCGCTGAGATCGGCCAGGACCTGGGCGGTGTTGTAGCGGTCGCCGCTCTGCTGAAGCGCCTGGAGCGACCGTTCGAGCAGCGGCGGCCGCTCCTGGACCCCGCGCAGGGCCGCCTGGCCCCGCAGGGTGATCCCGCGGGCCCGGATCAGGTCGAGGCCGGACGCGGGGGTCCGTATCTCCAGCAGCTCCGCGGCCCGGCGGCGCTGCCCCAGGGACAGCCATGCCTCCGCCGCACCGGCCCGCCACGGGGCGAGCGAGGGGGTGTCGACGTTCCACCTGACCATCCGCTCGCCGCACGCGTTGAAGTCGTCGAGAGCCGCCTCGGGACGGCCCACCGCCAGGTGGTGCCGGCCGCGCGCGTGCAGATAGTGCAGGCCCGCCCGGGTTTCGAGGAGGGCGGCAGGCAGCGGCCCGGCAAGGAGCGCCGCGGCCTTGTCGTGGTCGCCGATCGCCGTGTGGGCCTCGACCAGGGTGGCGAGGGCGAGCCCCGAACTCTGGTTCCACTCGGGCCCCTGGTGGTGGGCGAGCGAGGCCTCGGCCTCCTTCACCGCCACGTCCAGGTGCCCCTCCCGGAAGGAGACCAGCGCGCTGATCGCGCCGATCACCCCCCGCCACGCGGACACGTCGTGGTGGGTCGGCCCCTTCAGGAAGCGGTCGCACCAGGCGGCGGCGGACTCCAGCATGTCGGCGTAGACGAGGGACAGGATCGCAGGACCGATCACCCGGCACGAGTTCTGGGCGAAGCCGCCGTCCTGAAGCACCTGTTCGGCCTGGGCGATGCTGTGTTTGTCCGCCTGCTGCGTCAACACCTCCCACAGCGCGTGGTGGGCACGCAGGGCGGGCGGGTAGCCGGCAAGGACGGCGATGTGGGAGGAGCGCGGGAGGGGTATGCCCGGCTCCCGCAGCCGCGGTCCGAGACCGGGGTAGGTGGACGCGACGATGAGGTGGGCCGCTAGCGACTCGGCCGCCCCTTGCGGACGTTCGCCCGTCGCCTGCTCGTCGAGATGGCCGACGATCTCCAGCGCGTCGTCGAACTGGAGGCTGGAAAGGAGCAGTTCGGCGGTCGTCAGCGCGGAGGCGCTGTCCACCGCGCCGCTCAGGACGGGCTCCTTGAGAGCGAGGATGTACGGAACGGCGGCGGCGGGCTTGCGCAGCCACTCGACCTCCGCGATCCAGGCCATGACGGCGTAGCGCTGCCCCTCGTCCTGGCAGCACTCGCTGAGCAGGTGGAGGTAGCGCAGGCACAACGTGACGTCGTTGTCGCTCAGGGCGGTGCGCGCCGCTTCCCTGAGGACGGGGAGCACCCAGTCCTCGCGCAGCGGGCCCGCGGTGAGCAGCTGCCGTGCGATGACGGCGGACGGCTCGCCCTCCTGGTGGAGGAGGTGTGCCGCGCGGTAGCGCAGCTCCGCCCCCTCCTGCGCGGGCAGGTCGTCGAGGACGGCCGAGCGGGTGGCGTCGTGCCGGAAGCGTGGGCCGTCAAGGACGCCGATGTCGCCGAGCTGGGCCAGGACATGCCGGGTCTTCAGAGGGCTGAGGCCGTTGAGCCTGCTCAGCAGCAGTTCGTCGGCGGGCTCGCCGAGCACCGCGAGGGAACGGGCGATGCGCAGGGCCATCCCGCCG
This sequence comes from Streptomyces sp. NPDC045778, assembly GCF_056431945.1. Taxonomy (NCBI): domain Bacteria; kingdom Bacillati; phylum Actinomycetota; class Actinomycetes; order Kitasatosporales; family Streptomycetaceae; genus Streptomyces; species Streptomyces sp. NPDC045778. Next base: position 17,713 of record NZ_JBWKJZ010000055.1, on the reverse strand, counting down.
GCGCGCCGGAGGCAGTCGAGGACGGCGTCCCGGAACCCGCTGCCGGACCCGTCCGCGTCGTTCAGAAGGGCCTGCGTCAGCAGGGGATTCCCGCCGGACAAGGAGTGGTAGACGTCCGCCCAGTCGTCCGGTTCGGCGAGGTCCAGCCGCTCCCGCAGCATCTCTGCGATGTCCGCGCAGGTCAGCGGATCGAGGTGGACCCGCCGCAGAGCCGGGTGGTACAGCAGCTCGTCCAGGGCCGGTTGGGGCGTCCGCTCGTGCGACGGGTTCCAGGTGAACAGGAAAGCGACCTGGGCCGGGGTGGGGTGGTGCGCCACGTACTGGAGGCAGTGCAGCGAGGCCGCGTCGGCGTACTGCAAATCATCGACGCTGATGAGAAGCGGGCCCCGAGAGGCCAGCTCGGTCACCGCGGTGAGCGTGCGCAGCGCGGTCTCCACGAGTTCCCTCTTGCCGGCCGGGGCCGTGGCGGGAAAGGGATCCGAGGATCCTTCCAATAAAACCGTACGGTTGAAAAGCCGTCGCAGGGTGGAATACGGTCGATCCTGCTCGACGCGTGGGCACTCGGTGTTGAGAACGGTGACACCGGCTGCCGCGACCTGCTTCTCCAGGCCATGCAGAAGAGTGCTCTTCCCCATGGCGGTTGTCCCGCTGATAATCGCAGTGGCCGGCACGCCCTTGTCGGCTTTGTCCAGCAAAGCGCGCCACTGCCCGATGAGTTGCGTACGTTCCGACAACAACAACGCTAACAGTCCCCCATGTTCAACGTCCGACAGGTCACAGGCTGGTTGCCGGGCAACACCCCAATAGGGTCGCCTGTCCTCGTCGAAACTGTTTAACGGCGACACCGTAAGGAGTGGCCGAGGTTGGGGTCAAGGAGTGGCCGGAAAGCTTTGGTCATGCCTTGGCAAAGGTGGCAACCCCTACGGGGCGAGCCCGGCGGGGCGGCCCTAGGGCCCTCTCCGAGCCGGTGGAAACCCCTGACTAGTAGGGGGGTTGAGTCAACCCCTATGACGGTAACGTGGGACGCCGGTGGCTGGAGGTGCACGGCTACGCTACGCGCGTTACGATCACGCCGCGTCACAGGCGTAGGGGCTCGCACCTCCACAATCGGGGTTCCTCTGGGCGGCTGACGCACATCCTGCGGATGTGAACGCCAGGTGTCCGAGGCCATCTTGACGGGGGTCAAACTGGTGTTGTTGGTGGAGCGCGAACAAATCGTCGGTGAATTGGGCGATATCCTGATCGAGTCCACTGAGAGAAATTCCGTCGTCACGGTGATCAGTGGCTGCGCGACGATGGGCAAATCGGCTCTGCTCGGTGTACTCAACGAGCGTGCCGAGTCGTCGGACATCACGGTGCTGAGCGCGGTGAGCGCCCGTGACGAGCAGCACCTTCCGTACGCCACGCTCGGCAGGCTCTTCGACGCGCACGGGGTGACGGTGGGCCCCGGCGGCGCGACCGTCGCGGACCTGGCGGCGAGCGGGCAGGGGCTCAGACGGATCGTGCGGGAGAGCCACCGGGCCGTGGCCGACATGACGGCGCGCGGGACGGTGCTCCTGACGGTCGACGACGTCCAGTACACCGACCCGGAGTCCCTCTTCTGCCTACAGCACCTCGCCCACGGCCTGAAGGACAGGCCGCTCGCCCTGGTCTTCGCCTGGGACCCCCAGTCGGGCCTGGAGACCCCCGCCATGCTGCGGGAATTCTTCCGCGATCCGAACGTCCGGCGCATCCGGGTCGACTCCCTGTCCGTCGACGGCATCGCCCAGCTCCTCACCGGGACCCTGGGAGCGGCCGAGTCCGCCGCGCTCGCACCGCGGTACCACGGCCTCACCGGCGGCAACCCCCTGCTGGTCAACGCGTTGCGCGAAGCGGGCTGGTCCGGCGGCCCGTTGGTCGGAGCCGCCTTCGGACAGGCCGTCGTGCGCTGCGTGCACCGGATCGGGCAGCCGGCCGTGGAGGTGGCCCGCGGCATCGCCGTCCTGGACGGCTCGGCCGACCTCGCGACCCTGGGGCGGCTGAGCGGCCGGGGTGCCGCCGGCGCCGGGAGGATCGTCCGGATGCTCAACGCGGCCGGTGTCCTCGTCGGCATGAGGTTCCGCCACCGGTCCGCCGCCGCGGCGGTCCTCGACTCCACGCCCGTCGACGAGGTCAGCAGGCTTCGCTACGACGCCGCCCGGCTGCTGCACGAGGCGGGCGTGCCGAGCCGTCCCGTGATCGAGCGGCTCATGGCCGCGGGACCGCTGCCGCAGGAGTGGGTCCTGCCGCTCCTGGAGGAGGCGGCGGCCCGCGCGGTCGCCGAGGGCGACACCAGGCGTGCCATCGAGTACCAGCAGTTCGCCGTCGAGTGCTGCTCCGGCCAGCGCGGGCGGTACCGGCTCAAGACGCGCCTGGCCGAGCTGTACGCCCTCGTCGACCCCACCCTGTCCAGCGCGCGGTTCCTCGCCCTCAAGGCGCCGGTGCTCGCGGGCACGATGGACGGCGCGGAGGGCTTGCGCGTGGCCAGGGCCAGGCTGCACTGCCTCGACTTCGACGACGCCGTGGAGATCATCAGCCATCTCTCGGACGCCTACGACCTCCATGAGCTGGGCGACGAATGGGAGTTGACCCACCTGCTCCTGGCGTCCACCTACCCGGCGCTGCTCGCCCGGCTCGGCCTCGCGGGAGCGGCGGGCACCCCCCGGCCCGCCCGGTCGTGGGACCAGGGCCCGAGCGACCTGCGCGCCTGCCGGGCGCTGGCCGCGGCGCTGACGCGGAACGCCGACGACCGCGTGATCGCCAGGGCGGAGGAGGCCCTTGAGGAGGTCCGCCGCGGCGACGGGGACTTCTTGACCGTCAGCTGCGCGGTGATGGCCCTGGTCTACGCGGACCTGCTCGACACCGCCGCCCACTGGTGCGACCGCCTCCTGGAGCAGGCCCGCGAGCGCGACGAGCCCGTGTGGGAGGCGGTGATGAACTCCCTGGGCGCCGTCGTCGCACTGCGGCAGGGACAGCTCGACGCGGCCGCCGAACGGGCCGAGGCCGCGCTGGCCTACGTCTCGGGCCACGGCTGGAGCGACGTGGTGGGAGTGCTCCTGGGCACGCTCATCGAGACGCACACCGCCACCGGGGACCACCAGGCCGCGGCGGAGTGCCTCAGCCGCCCCATCAACCCGGCGCTGTTCGAGACCCGCGCGGGCCTGCACTACCTGTACGCGCGCGGAAGGCACCACCTGGCGACGGACCGGGCGCACGCGGCCCTCGCCGACTTCATGGCCTGCGGCGACCGGATGATCCAATGGGGCATCGACAACCCGGCGTTGGCCCCCTGGCGGGTGGGCGCCGCCGAGGCGTGGCTGCGCATGGGCAGGGAGAACCAGGCCGCCGTCCTGATCGAGGAGCAGCTCACCCAGCTCGGCCCCAAGGGCCTGCCGAGGGCCCGGGGCATCACGCTGCGCTGTCTGGCGGCGGTCCGGGGGGTCCAGGAGCGCCCGGCCGTCCTGGAGCAGGCTCTCGGAGAGGTACAGCGGGGCGACGACCGTTACGAAAGCTCACGCGTCCTCGCCGACCTCAGCGACGCCTACCGGGCCTTGGGCAACACGACCAAGGCCAGGACCGCCGCGCGCCGGGCGCGGCGGATCAGCAAGAGCTGTCACAAGAAGCAGGCGCCCGCGGCACCCCGTACCGCGGTGACAGCGACGCGCCCTGCGCCGCCCGAGGCCGTTGCCGGCGAGGCGGGCGAGCCCGAGGGGAACGACCAGTTCGCCAAGCTCAGCGGATCCGAGCGGCGGGTGGCGCTCCTGGCGGCCGCCGGTTATTCCAACCGCGAGATAGCGGCCCGCATCTACGTCACCGTCAGTACGGTCGAGCAGCATCTCACCCGCGTGTACCGGAAGTTGAACATCAGACGGCGGGAGGACCTGCCGATGGACTTCCGCGTCGACTCGGCGCGCAAGGCCGGGGCCGGGGAGGGCAGGCCGTGAGCGCGGACGCCGTGCCGGTGGTCGGGGGTACCACGGGCACGGCGTCCGCGGGTCGGGTCACGCAAGACGCGTGGAGATCTCCAGGCCGTCGCCGATCGGGACGTGCACGCTGTGGTACGCGCCACCGTCACGGACGTGGTCGAAGTAGGGCTGCTCGGGAAGCGTGCCCATGTCGTCGGCGATCACCAGCGCGCCGGGGGCGAGGGACGGCTCCAGGACCTTGAGCACGGGCAGGTATATGTCCTTCCACCCGTCGAGGAAGACCATGTCGACAGGGCCGGGCAGCTCCTTGAGCGTCTCCAGGGCGTCGCCCACCCGCACGTCGACGAGTTCGCCGAGGCCCGTGTCGGCGATGTTCTTCGAGGCGATCGCGGCCTTGCCCTCGTGCCACTCGCTCGTGATCACTTCGCCGCCGTTGTCACGGGCGGCCGCCGCGAGGAAGACCGTGGAGATGCCGAAGGAGGTGCCGAACTCGACGATGCGCTTGGCGCCGCGGTTACGCGCGAGCAGGTAGAGCAGATCGCCTACCTCCCGGGGGATGGAGATATACGCCTCGGCCAGCATCTCGGTCTGTTCCTGATGCGTGTACGAGCCCAGCGGCCGGTTCTTGGCCATCACGGCCGCGACAACGGGTTCGTCCTTCACCTTCTCATCGGCGTAAAGGGAGTCCAGTGCCGCGCGCACGCGGTCGGAAGAGAGCGTAGTCATTCCGAGCCTTTCATACCGGCAGTGCAAGGAAGCGTTTCGATGGGATGCCGCACGACGCCCGTTTCGGGCCCAGTGGCGCGGCGCTGCCTGGATGCTACGCGCTGGGCCGGTCCATGAGCAGTGCCCGGAAGCGGATGAGTTCACTGTTAGGGGGTGGTGGCGGGCTTTAGGGGGTCGATCATGTGGTGCCGCAGTGGGCCCTTGGTTTCAATGGGACGCGGTTCAGATCTCACTGTCAATACAGGAATAGGAGTCGCGGATATGGGTCTGCTCGACCGTCAGGGTGTGTTCCTGCCCTACCTCCACCTGCTCGGCGCCCCTCTGGGGGAAACACCGCGCTACTCCTTCGACGAGCGGGTGGCCGCCGCGGCCGGTGCGGAAGTCACCGGAATCGGATTCGACGCCGACGAATTCGACGAGCTGCTGAAGTCCCGCACCGCGGACGAGCTGAAGGGCGTGCTCGACGAGCACGGTGTGAGCATCGGCGAGTTGCAGATCCTGTTCGCCTGGCACTTCGGCGACAAGTACCCCGAGTACCAGACGATGGCCCGGGACCGTGAGCAGCACATGTACGAGCTGGCCGACACGTTCGGCATCAAGCGCATCAAGACGGTCATCATGACGCCGACCGACCTGCCGCCGCGCGACGAGGTCGTCGAGCGCTTCGCCGCCGTGTGCGACCGGGCCGCCGAGCACGGCATCTCGGTGGCCATGGAGCCCCAGTCGGTCAACCCCGGTTTCGACTACGCCGACACGGTCGACCTGATCCTCGCGGCCGGCCGGTCCAACGGCGGTTTCGTCGTCGACACCTGGCATTTCTTCCGCGACCCCGACCCGTGGACCGCTCTCGACCGGCTGCCCGCCGAGTCGGTCTTCGGCCTGGAACTGCGCGACGCGGCGGCGGAGCCCAAGGAGTCGCGGCTCGCCGACTGCCTGCACCACAACATGCTCCCGGGCGAGGGCGACTTCGACCTGGTGCGGCTCATCCGCACCCTCGACGCCAAGGGCGTCGACGTCCCCGTGGCGGCCGAGGTCCTCTCGGCGGAGCTGCGGCCCCTCACCGCGCGGGAGAACGTGGACCGCACGGTCGCCGCCGTCCGCACGGTGATGGACGCCGCCCGCGCCAAGTAACCGAGACGAATCACAGCTGAGCAGAGCCCTGCCCGGGGCGCCGAGTCCCGGGCCGGGTTCTTTTCCGCGCGGCGCAGCCCGCAGGTGAGATTGGTTGGTGTTGTTCGTGAACGACGACAAGCTCCGTGACTACCTCAGACGTGCCACCGCCGAGTTGAAGCAGACCCGTCGGCGGCTGCACGAGACTCAGGCGCGGGCGCATGAACCGATCGCCATTGTCGCCATGAGCTGCCGCTTTCCGGGAGAGGTGACCTCCCCGGAAGACCTCTGGGAGCTGGTGGCGGCGGGCCGGGACGCCACCTCAGGATTTCCTGAGAACCGCGGTTGGGACCTTGCGGGAATTTACGATCCGGAACCGGGCACTCCTGGCAAGAGTTACACCCGGCGCGGCGGCTTCCTGCACCGCGCCGATGAATTCGATGCCGAATTCTTCAAGATCAGCCCGCGCGAGGCCAAGGAAATGGACCCGCAGCAGCGGCTCCTCCTTGAAACCGCGTGGGAAGCCCTGGAGCGCGGCAGGATCGATCCGTCCGCATTGCAGGGCAGCCGCACCGGCGTATTCGTCGGCATGGTCTACCACGATTACGCGTACAACCACAGTACGGGTGCCATCGCCTCCGGCCGCGTCGCCTACAGCCTGGGCCTCGAAGGGCCGGCGGTGACCGTGGACACCGCCTGCTCGTCGTCCCTGGTCGCCCTCCACTGGGCCATCCAGTCCCTGCGCTCGGACGAGTGCACCCTCGCGCTGGCCGGCGGCGTCAACGTGATGGCCACACCGGACGCGTTCGTCGGCTTCAGCAGTCAAGGAGGGCTGTCGCCGGACGGCCGGTGCAAGGCCTTCGCCGCGTCGGCGGACGGCACCGGCTGGGGCGAGGGAGTGGGCTGGCTGCTGGTGGAGCGCCTGTCGGACGCCCGGCGCAACGGGCACCCGGTGCTCGCGGTCGTGCGGGGCTCCGCCGTCAACCAGGACGGCACGTCCAACGGCCTGACCGCGCCCAACGGGCCCGCGCAGCAGCGTGTCATCGAACAGGCCCTGGCCAACGCCGGGTTGACCGCGGCCGACATCGACGTGGTCGAGGCGCACGGCACCGGCACGCGGCTCGGCGACCCCATCGAGGCGCAGGCGCTCCTCGCCACCTACGGACAGCACCGGCCCGAGGGGCGCCCCCTCCTGCTCGGCTCGCTGAAGTCGAACATCGGACACGCCCAGGCGGCCGCCGGAGTCGGCGGCATCGTCAAGATGGTCATGGCGATGCGCCACGGCACCGTGCCGCGCACCCTGCACATCGAGGAACCGACGCCACAGGTGGACTGGTCCGCGGGGGACGTGCAGCTGCTCACCGAGGCCGTGGCCTGGCCCCCCGAGAGCGGCCGGCCGCGGCGCGCGGCCATCTCCTCCTTCGGCGTCAGCGGCACCAACGCCCACGTCATCGTCGAGGAGCCCCCGGCCGCCGAGGAGCCGGCCGACGCCACCGGCGCCGCCGATGACGGCGAAGGCGCCCCCGGCCTCGCCATGCCCGTCATCCCCTGGCTGCTCTCCGGCGCCTCCGCGAGCGCCCTGCGCGACCAGGCCGTCCGCCTCCTTGACCAGGTGGCACCCCGTCCCGAGCTGGACCCCGTGGACGTCGGGTACTCACTGGCCTCCTCGCGCGCGGCACTGGAGCACCGCGCCATGGTGGTCGGAACGGATCAGCGCTCGCTGATACGGGAGCTGACCGCCCTGGCCGAGGGCAGGCCGTCCGCGCACGCGTACCGCGCCACGGTCGGCCGAGCGGGCCGTACGGCCTTCTTGTTCACGGGGCAGGGTGCGCAGCGGGTCGGCATGGGCCGTGAGCTGTATGAGGCCTTCCCGGTGTTCGCGGACGCGTTCGACGAGGTGTGCGGCGCGTTCGACGAGGTGCTCGGACGTTCGCTGCGCGAGGTGGTGTGGGGCGACGGGGAGGCACTGAACGGGACGGCGTTCGCCCAGGCCGGGCTGTTCGCCTTCGAGGTGGCGCTGTTCCGCCTGCTGGAGTCGTGGGGCGTGGTCCCGGACTGTGTGGCGGGACATTCGGTGGGCGAGATCGCCGCCGCGTGCGTGGCCGGCGTGTTGTCCCTCGCCGACGCGGTCGTACTGGTGGGTGCTCGCGGGCGCCTTATGCAGGCGCTGCCGTCGGGCGGGGCCATGGCCGCCGTCGAGGCCGGTGAGGACGAAGTGGTGCCTCTGCTGTCGGCCGACGTGAGCATCGCGGCGGTCAACGGCCCCATGTCCGTGGTGATTTCGGGCGCGGAGGCGGAAGTCCTGCGGATCGTGGAAGTGTTCGCGGGGCGCGACCGCAGGACGCGACGCCTTGCGGTGTCGCACGCGTTCCACTCCCCGCTGATGGAGCCGATCCTCGCGGAGTTCCGTGCGGTCGCCGAAGGGCTCTCGTACGGGGTTCCGTTGATCCCGGTGGTGTCGAACGTGACGGGGGAGGTGTGCGAGGCCTTCACCGCCGAGTACTGGGTGCGGCACGTGCGGGAAGCGGTGCGTTTCGCCGACGGCGTGCGGTGTCTGGAGGGCCGGGGCGTCACGACGTTCCTGGAGCTGGGGCCCGACGCCGCCCTGACCGCCACGGGACCCGACTGTGTGGCACCCGACGCGGACATCGCCTTCGTACCCGTCTCACGCAAGGACCGCGACGAGGTGCGCGAGGCGGTGTTCGCGCTCGGAGCGGCGCACACCCGGGGCGTGCGCGTGGACTGGCAGGCCTTCTACGCCGGTCAGGGCGCCCGCTCGATCGACCTGCCCACCTACGCGTTCCAGCACGAGCACTACTGGGAGCCGCGGGTGGAGACCCCCGCGCCGGCCGCGGCGGCCGGACCGGGCGACGCCAGGTTCTGGGAGGCCGTGGAGCGGGCCGACCTGCCCGCGCTCGCCGACCGCCTCGGGGTCGCGGCCCCGGCGCTCGGCGAGGTGCTGCCCGCCATGGCGCGGTGGCGGAACGAGACCGCCGAGGAGGAACTGCGGGACTCCTGGCGCTACCGTCTGACCTGGACGCGGCAGACCGAGCGGGAACCGGCCGCGCTGCACGGCACCTGGCTCGTCGTCGTCCCGGCCGGACTCGCCCACGACGCCCGGACCACCGCCGTCGTCGAAGGACTTGCCCGGCACGGCGCGCTCGTGGCGCCGCTCCACGTACCGGAGGCGGACCGGACCGCGCTCGCCGAGGCGCTCCGCGGCCGGCTGGACCGCTCGCCCCAGGAGCAGCCCGTCGGCGTCCTGTCGCTGCTCGCCCTCGACGACCGCGCGCACCCGGAGCACCCCACCCTGTCGCTCGGTACGGCGGCCACGGTGGCCCTGGTGCAGGCCGCGGCCGACGTCGGCCTGACCGCGCCCCTGTGGTGCCTCACCTCCGGCGCGGCGGCGGTGCACGGCTCCCAGGAACTCACCCACCCCTTCCAGGCGGCCCTGTGGGGAGCGGCCGCGGCGCTCACCCTCGACCACCCCGAGTTCTGGGGCGGCATGATCGACGTACCGCCGCACGTCGACGAGGCCGTGACGGAACTCCTGTGCGGCGCCCTGGCGCGGCCATCGGCCGAGGACCAGCTCGCGGTCCGCTCCGACGGGCTCCACACCCGGCGGCTGGTGCGTGCCGCACCGAGCGGCGCCGACGCCGGATCCACCCCACCGGCCGCGTCGCGGTCGTGGAAGCCGCGCGGCACGACGCTGATCACCGGTGGCACCGGCGGCGTCGGCGCCCAGGTGGCGCGCTGGCTCGCGGGCCTCGGCGCCGAACACCTGATCCTCACCAGCCGGCGCGGCGGGGCCGCGGACGGCATGGCACGGCTGACCGAGGAGCTGGGCGCCCTCGGCACGCGCGTGACCATCGAGGCGTGCGACGTCACCGACCGGGCGGCGCTGCGCCGCCTGCTCGACTCCGTCCCGGCCGACCTGCCCCTGACCGCCGTGGTGCACGCGGCCGGCGTCTCCCAGCTCGACACCCCGCTGACGCGGAGCACCCTGGAGGAGTTCGCCGAGGTGGGCCGCGCGAAGATCGGCGGCGCGGTCCTGCTCGACGAACTGCTCGCCGACCACCCGCTCGACGCCTTCGTGACGTTCTCCTCCGGCGCCGCCGTGTGGGGCAGCGCAGGCCAGGCCGCGTACGGCGCAGCCAACGCCTTCCTCGACGCCCTGGCCCACCGCCGCCGCGGCCGCGGACTGCCCGCCACGTCCGTGGCCTGGGGGCCCTTGGGCAGCGGCATGGTCGACGAGGAGATCAGCGCGTTCATGCGGCGCACCGGTGCGCCCGCCATGGACACCCGCATCGCCGTCGGCGCGCTGCGCCGGGCCGTCGAGCACGACGAGACCAACCTGGTCGTCGCCGAGTTCGACTGGTCCCGCTTCGCCCCGACCTACACCCTCACCCGGCCGCGCCCCCTCATCGACGCCATCCCCGAGGCGCGGGCGGCCCTTGAGGCGGACCGGGCGGCGGCCGGGGCACCGGGCGACCAGGGTCTCCGGGCCGAGCTGGCCGCGCTCCCCGCGCCCGAGCACGGCCGGGTCCTGCTCGACCTGGTCCGCACCCACGTGGCCGCCGTGCTCGGCTACGACTCCCCGGCCTCGGTCGTGCCGAAGCGGGCCTTCACCGACCTCGGCTTCGACTCCGTCTCGGCGGTGGAGCTGAGGACCGCCCTGAACACCGCGACCGGCCTGCGGATGCCGCCCACCGTCGTCTTCGACCACGCCAGCCCCGTGGCCCTCGCCGAGTACCTGCGGACGGAGCTGAGCCCCGGCGGTGCCGCGGCCGACGACGAGCCCGTGACCGCCGCGCTCGACCGCTTCGAGGCCGTCGTGACGGGGCTGTCCCCCGACGACCTGCGCGAGGGCCGCGTCGTCGACCGTCTCCAGGCGCTCGTCGCGAAGCTCAACGGGAGCACGGGCGCCGTGGCGGGTGGAGCCGATCTGAACGACGTGCTCCACGCCGCGAGCGCCGACGACGTTCTCGCATTTATCGACAAGGAACTCGGCTCGGCCTGACGGCCGGGCACTCAGCCCCATAGGTGAGGTACAGATGGCGACGAACGCGAACGACGAGAAGGTCCTCGAATACCTCAAGCGGGTCACGGCCGATCTGCACCAGAGCCGGCGCCGGCTCCAGGACATCGAGGAGGAGGAGCGGGAGCCCATCGCGATCATCGGGATGAGCTGCCGCTTCCCCGGGGGCGTCCACTCGCCGGAGGAGCTGTGGCGCCTCGTGGCCGAAGGCCGGGACGCCATCTCCGAGTTCCCGGACGACCGCGGCTGGAACCTCGACGGCCTCCAGGGCGCCGATCCGGACCAGGCGGGCACCAGCTACGTCCGCGAGGGCGGCTTCGTCCACGACGCGGGCGATTTCGACCCCGCCTTCTTCGACATGGCACCCCGCGAGGCCGTCGCCACCGACCCCCAGCAGCGACTCATGCTGGAGGTCTCCTGGGAGGCCTTCGAACGGGCCGGCATCGACCCGCTGGCGATGCGCGGCCGGCAGGTCGGAGTCTTCGCCGGATCCGGCATCCAGGACTACGGAGACCTTCTCCTCCAGGTCCCGGAGATCGCCGAGGCCTTCATGTCGACCGCCGCGTCGGCCGCCGTCATCTCCGGGCGCATCGCGTACACGCTCGGCCTCGAAGGTCCCACGCTCACCGTCGACACCGCCTGCTCGTCCTCGCTCGTCGCCCTCCACCTCGCCGCGCAGTCCCTCCGCAAGAAGGAGTGCGGCCTCGCCCTCGCGGGCGGTGTCATGGTGATGGCCACCCCCGCCCCCTTCGTCGCCTTCAGCAGGCAGCGCGGCCTCGCACCGGACGGCCGGTGCAAGGCGTTCGCCGACGCCGCGGACGGCACCGGCTGGGGCGAGGGCGCCGGCATGCTCCTCCTGGAGCGCCTCTCGGACGCGCGGCGCAACGGGCACCCGGTGCTCGCGGTCGTCCGGGGCTCCGCGGTCAACCAGGACGGGGCCTCCAACGGTCTCACCGCGCCCAACGGCCTCGCCCAGCAGCGCGTCATCCGCCAGGCACTGGCCAACGCCCGCATCACCGCCGCCCAGGTCGACGCCGTCGAGGCGCACGGCACGGGGACGACCCTGGGCGACCCGATCGAGGCGCAGGCACTGCTCGCCACCTACGGCCAGGACCGGCCGGAGGGCCGCCCGCTGTGGCTGGGGTCGGTCAAGTCGAACATCGGCCACGCCCAGGCGGCCGCCGGGGTCAGCGGCGTCATCAAGATGGTCGAGGCCATACGGCACGGCGTGCTGCCCAAGACCCTGCACGTGGACCGGCCGTCGACCTACGTCGACTGGACCGCGGGCGAGGTGGAACTGCTGACCGAGGCGCGCCGGTGGCCGGAGAACGAGCACCCGCGCCGCGCGGGCGTCTCCTCCTTCGGCGTCAGCGGCACCAACGCCCACGTGATCATCGAGGCGGCCCCCGCCGAGGAACCCGCCGCGGAGGAGCCCGCGCCCGGCGGGCCCGACGGCGTACCGGTGCCGTGGCCGGTCTCGGGCCGCAGCGCCGCCGCCCTGCGCGCCCAGGCGGCACGCCTCCACGCCCACGCCACCGAGCACGAGCCGTCCTCGCTCGACCTCGGCTACTCCCTGGCCACCGCGCGCGCCGCGCTGGAGCACCGCGCCGTGGTGCTGGCCGGTACCACCGACACCGGGACGGCCGGCCTTGCAGCCCTCGCCGACGACAAGCCGCGTCCGGACGTGGTGCGCGGTGTCGCGTCGGACGGTCTCACCGCGTTCTTGTTCACGGGGCAGGGGGCGCAGCGGGTCGGGATGGGCCGTGAGTTGTACGAGGTGTTCCCGGTGTTCGCCGAGGCGTTTGACGCGGCGTGTGAGGCGGTGGGTCTGGATCGTTCCGTCTTCCAGGACGCAGGTCTGTTGGGTCGTACGGAGTTCACGCAGTCGGCGTTGTTCGCCGTGGAAGTGGCCCTGTTCCGCCTGGTGGAGTCTTGGGGTGTGGTGCCGGACTTCGTGGGCGGTCACTCGGTAGGGGAGTTGGCGGCGGCTCATGTGGCGGGGGTGTTGTCGCTGGAGGATGCGGGTCGTGTGGTGGCGGCTCGTGGCCGGTTGATGCAGGCGCTGCCACCGGGTGGGGCGATGGTGTCCCTGGTGGCCACGGAGGACGAGGTCCGTGCAGCCCTGGTGGAGGGCGTGGACATTGCCGCGGTGAACGGTCCGCGGTCGGTGGTGATCTCCGGTGACGAGGCTGCCGTACTCGCTGTGGCGGCGGGGTTTGAGCGCTCGCGGCGCCTGGAGGTGTCGCACGCGTTCCACTCGGCGCGGGTGGAGCCGATGCTGGACGACTTCCGCGCGGTAGTGGAGGAGGTGTCGTTCGCTGAGCCGCGGATCGCGATGACGGGTGCGGTCACGGATCCGGAGTACTGGGTGCGGCACGTGCGGGAGGCGGTCCGTTTCGCGGATGAGGTAGCTGCGCTGCATGCTGAAGGAGTACGTACGTTCCTGGAGTTGGGCCCGTCGGGTGTGCTGACGGCGATGGTCCAGGACTGCCTGGCCGACGCGGAGGACGTCTCGTGCGTGGCGGCGTTGCGTAAGGATGGCGGTGAGCCGGAGGCCCTGGTCACGGCGTTGGCCCGGTTGCATGTGAACGGGGCCCGGGTGGACTGGGAGGCCTTCTACGCCGGGCGCGGTGCGCGGCGTGTGGATCTTCCGACGTACGCCTTCCAGCGTGAGCGGTACTGGTTGGACACCTCGGGTGCTGGTGGGGGTGATGTGGCGTCGGTGGGTCTGGATGCCGCTGATCACCCGCTGCTGGGCGCGGTGGTGGTGTCGCCGGGCGAGGGCGGGGTGGTCCTCACCGGACGCCTGTCCGTGGGGTCGCACGCGTGGCTCGCCGACCACCAGGTCGGCGGGACCGTCATCTTCCCCGGGACCGGCCATGTCGAACTGGCCATCCGGGCGGGCGACCAGGTCGGCTGCGGCCGGATCGAGGAGCTGACCCTCCAGACGCCGCTCGTCCTGCCCGCGCAGGGGAGCGTGCAGGTCCAGGTCGTCGTGGGCCCTGCCGGCCAGGACGGCAGCCGCCAGGTCGGCGTCTACTCCCGTGGCACGGGCACGCCGGACTGGACGCGGCACGCCACGGGCGTACTCGTACCGGGAACACAGCACACCGAGACCGCACCGGCCGCTTGGCCGCCGTCGGGGGCCGAGGTGGTGGAACTCGACGGTTTCTACGCCGGGATGGCGGAGGCGGGCCTTGAGTACGGTCCGGTCTTCCAGGGCCTGCATGCGGCGTGGCGGCGCGGGGACGAGGTTTTCGCCGAGGTGGCGCTGGACGAGCGGGCCGCGTCGGAGGCGGCCCGGTTCGGTCTGCACCCGGCGCTCCTCGATGCCGCGCTCCATGTGACCGCCTTGACCGGTGTGGCCGGTGAGCGGGCTGCACTGCCGTTCGCGTGGTCCGATGTGGAGTTGTACGCCTCGGGTGCGTCGGCGCTGCGGGTGCGGGTGGGCCCGGCGGGTACGGGCGCGGTGACCGTAGAGGTCGCGGACGCGGCGGGACTGCCGGTGGCTTCCGTGGGCCGACTGGCCCTGCGGGAGTTCAGCGGAGAGCCCTCGGCCGGTGAGCCGTCCGCGCGCCACGACGCCCTGTACGAGGCCGAGTGGGCGCCCGTGCCCGTCACCACCACCGCCACTGGTGCCGCGCCGTCCGTCGTGGCGTGGGAGGCGCTTGAGGCCGGTGCCGCGGTCGCGGATGTGGTGGTGCTGCGCAGCGGTGGTGGTGCCGGTGACGCGGACGCGGTGCGTGCCGAGGCGTCCCGTGTGCTGTCGGTGGTGCAGGCGTGGCTTGCTGATGAGCGCTGTGCGGACTCGACCTTGGCGGTGGTGACCTCCGGCGCGGTGGCGGTGGATGCCGAGGAGGTCACCGATCTGGCTGGGGCCGCGGTGTGGGGTCTGGTGCGTTCGGCGCAGTCGGAGAACCCCGGGCGGATCATCCTGGCGGACGCTGACGAGTCGGACCTCCCGCAGGTGCGCGCCTCGGGCGAAACGCAGGTCGCCGTACGCGACGGCGTGGTGTACGGGGCACGGCTGGCCCGGATCCCCGCGCGGCGGACAGACGTTCCGGTCCCGCCGTTCGGCACTGAGGGCACGGTGCTGGTGACGGGTGGCACGGGTGGCCTGGGCTCGCTGGTGGCCCGGCACCTAGTCGTCGAGCATGGTGTGCGGAGTCTGTTGCTGACCAGTCGCCGGGGTCTGGAGGCTCCGGGGGCTGGTGAGTTGGTGGCGGAGCTGTCCGGCCTGGGCGCTGAGGTGGAGGTGGTGGCGTGTGATGTGTCCGACCGGGAGGCGCTGGAGTCTTTGCTGGCCGGGCGTTCTTTGACTGGTGTGGTGCATACGGCGGGTGTGCTGGATGACGGCACGATCGGCTCGCTGTCCTCTGAGCGTATGGACCGGGTGTTGCGGCCGAAGGTGGATGCGGCGTGGCATCTGCATGAGCTGACGGCGGGGATGGACCTGTCGGCGTTCGTGCTGTTCTCGTCGGCTGCGGGTGTGATGGGCGCGCCGGGGCAGGGCAACTACGCCGCCGCCAACGCCTATTTGGATGCGCTGGCTGCTCATCGTCGTACGCGGGGACTTCCGGGCCTGTCACTGGCCTGGGGTCTGTGGGGAGAGGCGGGTGGCATGAACGCCGCCTTGAGCGCCGCGGATCAGTCCCGCTTGGCGCAGGGCGGGGTGCTGCCCCTCTCCGCGGACGAAGGACTCGCCCTCTTCGACGCGGCGAGCGCGCTGCACACGCCTCTGGTCATCCCGATCAAGCTGGACCTCGCGCCCCTGCGCGCGCGGGCCGACTCCCTGCCGGCGCTGTTCCGCGGCCTGGTTCCCGTGGCCCGGCGCAGCGCGGCCGGTGTCCGGGCCGACACCGACACGCTGCGCCGGCGCCTCACGGCACTGCCGGAGGACGAGTGGGAGGGCGCGCTGCTCCACATCGTGCGCACGCAGGCGGCGTTCGTCCTGGGCTACGCAGGACCCGAGGCCATCGAACCCGAGCGGGCCTTCCGCGACCTGGGCTTCGACTCGCTGGGCGCCGTGGAGCTGCGCAACGGCCTCGCCGCCGAGACGGGGCTGCGGCTCCCGACGACCCTGGTGTTCGACTACCCCAGCTCACTCGCGCTGGCCCGCCACCTGCTGGAGGAGGTCTCGGGCACGGCCGACGAGGTGCTCCCGGTGACCACAGCGGCCGGCGCCGACGACGACCCGATCGTGATCATCGGCATGGCCTGCCGTTACCCGGGCGGCGTCGAGTCGCCCGAGGAGCTGTGGCGACTGGTGGCCGAGGAGAGGGACGCCGTCTCCGAGTTCCCCGTCAACCGCGGCTGGGACACCGAGCGCGTCTACGACCCGACGGGCACGCGGCCCGACACCAGCTACACCAACAAGGGCGGATTCCTGCACCAGGCGGGCGAGTTCGATCCCGCGTTCTTCGGGATCAGCCCCAATGAGGCCCTGATGATGGACCCGCAGCAGCGGCTCCTCCTTGAGGCCTCGTGGGAGGTCCTGGAGCGGGCGGGCATCGACCCGGCGACGCTCCGGTCCAGCGCGACGGGCGTCTTCGCGGGGATGATGTACCACGACTACACGTACAACAGCAGCACCGGCGCCATCGCCTCGGGCCGCATCTCCTACGTGCTGGGTCTGGAAGGCCCCTCGGTGACGGTGGACACCGCGTGCTCGTCCTCGCTGATCGCCCTGCACCTGGCCGTGCAGGCGCTGCGGTCGGGGGAGTGCTCGCTGGCCCTCGCCGGGGGCGTCGCGATGATGGCGACGCCGGAGGTCTTCATCGAGTTCAGCCGCCAGCGCGGCCTGTCGCCCGACGGGCGCAGCAAGTCGTTCGCGGCCGGTGCGGACGGCACCGTGTGGGGCGAGGGCGTCGGCATGATCGCTGTCGAGCGCCTTTCCGACGCGCGGCGCAACGGGCATCCGGTGCTGGCCGTGGTGCGGGGCATAGCCGTCAACCAGGACGGCGCGTCCAACGGTCTGACCGCGCCCAACGGCCCCTCCCAGCGGCGGGTGATCCGGCAGGCACTCAGCAACGCGGGTCTGACCACACACGACGTGGACGTGGTGGAGGCGCACGGTACGGGAACCACGCTGGGTGACCCGATCGAGGCGCAGGCACTGCTTGCCACCTACGGTCAGGACCGGCCGGAGGGCCAGCCGCTGTGGCTGGGGTCGATCAAGTCGAACATCGGGCACACGCAGGCGGCCGCTGGTGTCGCGGGGATCATCAAGGTGGTCGAGGCGATGCGGCATGGCGTGCTGCCTCGGACTTTGCATGTGGATGAGCCGACGCCGCAGGTGGACTGGTCGGCGGGTGCGGTGGAGCTGCTGACGGAGGCGCGTCAGTGGCCCGAGCCCGACGGCCGGCCCCGGCGAGCCGGGGTCTCCTCCTTCGGCATCAGCGGCACCAACGCCCACGTGATCATCGAAGAGCCGCCGACGGCCGGGACGGACGCGACCGCCCGGGACGAGGCTCCCGCGGAACCCCGCGTCGTACCGCTCGTCGTCTCCGGTCGCAGCCGGGAAGCCGCCCGCGCACAGGCCGCGCGCCTCGCCGCCTTCCTGCGGGACACCGAGTGGAACCCTCTGGACGTCGCCCACTCGCTCACCGCCACACGTTCCGCCTTCGAGCACCGCGCCGCGGTGATCGGCCAGGACCCGGACGAACTGCTGGCAGGACTGGAGAAGCTGGCCGAAGGAACCGCGTCCGCGGAGACCGTCAGCGGCTCGGCACCGGGCGAGGCCAGGGCGGTGTTCGTGTTCCCGGGGCAGGGGTCGCAGTGGGTGGGCATGGCGTTGGAGCTGTTGGAGGCGGTGCCTGCGTTCGCTGAGCGGTTGGCGGAGTGCGGGCGGGCGTTGGGTGGGTTCGTCGAGTGGGATGTGGTGGATGTTCTGCGG
>NZ_JBWKJZ010000054.1:0-39328 GCF_056431945.1 Streptomyces sp. NPDC045778 | reverse complement strand
CGCACCTCGGACGCGGCCGGGAGCCCCGGAACCCGCTCCCAGCCGCCCCGGGGCGGCAGCACACCGGCCCACGGCGGCCCGGTCACGGCGGCGGGGGGGGGGGGGGGGGCCCCCCCCCCCCCCCCCCCCCCCCCCCCCCCCCCCCACGCCCTCTGGTTGGCGTCATGTGCATGCCCTTACGGTGACCCCGTCGCCGTCCTGCCGAGGAGTGCCCATGCGCTTACGTCCCTTGACCTGGCTGATTCCCGCCCTCGCCACCGCCGCCGCGGTCACCGCCACCGCGCTCGCCCTGCCGCGGGACGAGGAGGGGGCCCCGGACGGCCGCGCCGCCGCTGCCGCCGCCGACGCCCGGCCCGCGGGCAAGGCGCGGCCCGACGCCCGGAACGTGGTGCTCGCCGTGCACGGCGGCGCCGGCACCGCCCTGGACCGGGACAAGACCACGCCGGAGCGCGAGAAGGCGTACCGGGACGGGCTCACCGAAGCCCTCAGAGCTGGGCAGAAGGTGCTCGACAAGGGTGGTTCGAGCGTGGACGCCGTCCAGGAGGCCGTCGAGAGACTGGAGGACAACCCGCTGTTCAACGCGGGCAAGGGCGCGGTCTTCACCGCCGACGCGGGCCACGAGCTGGACGCGTCGATCATGCGCGGCTCGGACCTGAAGGCCGGTGCCGTGGCGGGCGTGAAGAGCCTGCGCAACCCCATCGAGGGCGCAAGGGCCGTGATGGACAAGTCCAAGCACGTGCTGCTCGCGGGCGAGGGGGCCGACGACTTCGGCGCCCGGCACGGGCTGCGGACCGTCACTCAGGACTACTACTGGACGCAGGCCCGCTGGGACGCCCTGATGGCCGCCAAAGAGGCCGGGAAGGGCGGCGAGAAGGCCGCGGGCTCCGCCGGGCGGTCCCCGGCCGCCCTCGCCGACGCGCAGTCCAAGGGCACGGTCGGGGCGGTCGCCGTCGACAAGCGGCGCGACCTGGCGGCGGGCACCTCGACCGGCGGCCTGACCAACAAGCTCCCCGGCCGCGTCGGCGACTCGCCCCTGATCGGCGCGGGCACGTACGCGAAGAACGGCACGGTCGCCGCGAGCGCCACCGGCGCGGGCGAGGTGTTCATCCGGGGCGGGGCGACCGCGACGATCTCCAACCTCATGGAGTTCAAGGGCGTGGGCGTGGCGAAGGCCGCGTACGAGGTGATCGTCAAGCGCCTTCCGGCCCTCGGCGGCGACGGGGGTGTGATCGCGCTCGCGCCCGACGGCGCCTTCGACGCGCCGCACAGCAGCCCCGGCATGCTGCACGGCTATCTGACCGAGGACGGCAAGGTGGTCACGAAGATCTTCCCGGACGAGACGCCGCCGAACAGCTGAGCCGCCGCGGGCGATCGGTAGACCCGCGGCTTCGCCGGCCTCGACCGCTTCGCCGAAATGGACAGGCAGACTTGCAAGTCTGCCTGTCCATTTCGTACGGTGCCGTCATGACCGACACGTCAGGAAGCACGGCCGGAGCCGGGCCCGAGCGGATCGCCGCCGACCTCACCGTCGCCGTACGGCACGTCGTGCGCAGGCTGCGTACCGAGACGCCGGAGACCGGCCTGACGGCCTCGCAGCGGTCCGCGCTCGCCCTGCTGGCGGAGGCGCCCGCCACGACGGCCGCGCTGGCCCGCGCCGAGCACGTGCGCCCCCAGTCCATGCGCCTGACCGTCGCCGCGCTGGAGGCCGAAGGCCTGGTCGAGCGCGCGCCGGACCCGCACGACGGACGCCGGTCCGTGGTGTCCGTGACCGAGGACGGCCGCCGGGTGCTCACCGAGGCGAGGGACGCCAAGCGGAACTGGCTCGCGGCGGCCGTCGCGGACCGGCTCGACGAGCGCGAGCAACGACAGCTGGCCGACGCCGTGGTGCTTCTGGAGCGGCTGGTCCGCCCGTGACACCCGTGGTGCTCCTGGAGCGGCTGGTCCGCCCGTGACACCCGTCGTGCTTCTGGAGCGGCTGGTCCGCCCGTGACGTGGTGCTTCTGGAGCGGCTCGTCCACCCGTGACTCCCGGCGGACTCCTGGAGCGGCGGGACCACCCGTGACTTCCGGCGCCGCCCCCGCGCGTCCGCCCCGTACGAGAAAGGCACTTTCATGACCGCCACCACCCTGGACCCGAAGACCGCCCTCGTCCTCGTCGACCTCCAGAAGGGCATCACCGCGCTGCCCACCCTCCACCCGGCCGACCGGATCGTCGAGCGCGGGGCCCGGCTCGCCGCCGCCTTCCGTGCGCGCGGGCTGCCCGTCGTGCTCGTCCGTGTGACGGGCCGGGCGCCCGGGCGCACCGAGGTCACGCTCGGCGGTGGTGGCGCCACGCCCGCCGACTGGGCGGAGCTGCGGCCCGAGCTGGACCGCCAGGACAGTGACGTCGTCGTCACCAAGCACCAGTGGGGCGCCTTCCACGGCACCGACCTCGATCTGCAACTGCGCCGCAGGGGCGTCACCCAGGTCGTCATCGGCGGCATCGCGACGGCGTTCGGCGTGGAGTCGACGGCGCGGGCGGCCCACGAGCACGGCTACCACGTGACGGTGGCCGTGGACGCGGTGACCGACATGGACGAGCAGGCGCATCTCGCTGCCGTCGAGAAGGTCTTCCCGCTGCTCGGCGAGACGGACACCACCGACGCGATCATCAAGCTCCTGGGCTGAGCGGCGCCCCGGGCCGGTACACGTACGGCGTGGTCGTGGCCAGTTCGGCGAAGCCGAGCCGCCGCAGGATCGGGCGGCTGTCGCTGGAGGCGTCGACCTGGAGGTAGCGCACGCCGCGGGCGGCGGCGATGCGGGCGCGGTGGGCGATCAGCGAGCGGTAGATGCCCCGGCCGCGCCAGGCGGGCACCGTGCCGCCGCCCCACAGTCCCGCGAAGTCCGTGCCCGGCCGGAACTCGACGCGCGCCGAACTCACCGGCTCGTCCCCGGCCATGGCGACGACCACGGCGAGCGTGTCCGGCGCGGCGGTCAGCTGGTCGAGCACCTGCCGGCCGAGCGCGGCGCCGTCCGAGCCGAAGGCCCGGTCGTGCGCGGCGACCATCAGCCGCACCCCCGCCTCGTCCGTCACCGGGACCAGCTCGATCCCCTCGGGCGCGGCGGCGTCCAGGGGCAGCGCGTCGACCTCCACGACCATCAGGGTCTCGGCGGGCTCGGGCACGAAGCCGGCCGCGAGGAGCCGCTCGGCCAGGCCCGCGGGCCGGTCGTGGGAGTACAGCTTCCACTCGAACTCGCGCCCCAGGCCGGTGAACAGGCGCACCTGCGCGGCGATCGCGGCGTCGGCCGTGGCCGGGTCGAGGTCCGACCACACCACGCCGTTCCAGTCGTGGGCGGCGGCGCCCACATGGCGGATGACGCCGTCCGCCCGCTCCACGCGGCCGCCGGGCCCCTCCGGGTCGGGGCTCTGCCGGATCTGCTTGTCGTACGCCGCGAGTGCCGATGTCGTGTCCATCCGGCCACTTCAGCAGCGGGCCGGGCACCGGACAACTGGATTTCCGCGGGGGCGGTCAGCGGTCAGTGCCCGGGGTCCGGACGTGGGACAGCGGGGGCAGGTGCAGCGACCTGGTGATCGCCGCGAGGCGCAGTACGAGGACGAGGGAGGCCGACGTCACCGTGGTGGTGGTCGGGGACGCGCCCGCGTGGTGCAGGCCGAGGTAGCAGCAGGCGCCCGCGAGCGCGGCGGTCGCGTACACCTCCTCGCGCAGCAGCAGCGGCGGGAACTGCCCGCACAGCACGTCGCGCAGGACCTCGCCGGTCACACCCGTCAGGACGGCCAGGATGATCATCGCGAGCGGCGTGACGTGCGCGTCGACCGCGGCCTTCGCGCCCATGACGGTCACGACGGCGAGGCCCACCGCGTCCACCACCATGAGCGTGCGCTGCGGCAGCTCACGGTGGCGCAGGTACAGCATCGTGGTGACGCCCGTGACCGCGATCACGGTGAGCAGGACCCAGTCGTGGGTCCAGTACAGCGGGTGGCGGTCCAGGATGAGGTCGCGCAGCGTACCGCCCGAGATGGACGCCACGAAGGCGAGGACGAGCCCGCCGAAGGGGTCCATCCGCGCCCGGTGCGCGGCGAGCACCCCACTGGCGGCGAAGGCGGCGATGCCGACGAGGTACAGCGTGTGCAGCATCAGCGGGCCGCCTCACGCGGGACCGGGCGCCGGGTGCCTCCCCGGCGCAGCACCAGGAGCCCCGCCGTCGACGCGGCGGCCGTCAGGCCCAGGGCGGTCGCGTCCAGGCGCCAGTCCGAGGCCGGGTGCCGCTCGGCGCTGTCGGCGACGGGCGTCCGCGCCTGCCCCTGCCGGGCAGGGGCAAGCGCGGCGAGGGCGAGGGCCACGGCGGCCGCCATCACACCGGCGACGGCCACCACGACGAGCCGCCGCCTCGCATTCCACACCATCTCCATGCTCTCCACCGTCCCGGACGCCCCTGGGCCCGCACCATCGGTCAGGTGGCCGGATCACGGTGGCCGAAAGGACGAAAAACACGGCCGCACGGCCGAGCAGCGGCCCCCGCGCCGCTGCTCCGGGGCCGGCTCACCCCTGCCAGCGGCAGCGCAGCGCGGCGGTGGTGAAACCGGGACCGTACGCGACGGTGTAGCCGCGGGCCCCGTCGGCGGGCGGCGCGCTGTGCGTGCGCTCCAGGACGCGCAGCACGCTCACCCCGCCCAGATTGCCCTCATGTGCGAGCGTGTCGGTGGAGTGACGCGTGTCAACGGCGCTGAGACCGAGGGCGGCCGCGGTGTCCGAGATGATGCGCGGGCTGCCCGGGTGGACGACCGCGAACTCGGCCGCCTGCGGACCGATCCACTCCAGAAGCTGCGGAAGGACGTCGTCCGCGGCCGTGAGCGCCTGCCTGGTGGAGTCGAAGTGGAAGCCGTCGGCCGTGATCCGGCCGCGCTGGCGGTCGATGCTGCCCGGGAGCACGTATTCGTACGAGTCCTCGATGACCAGGCCCGGGCCGAGGGGCTCGTCCGTCACGACGGTGGCGCCCGCCGAGTCCCCGAACAGGGCCTTGTAGATCATGGCCTCGATGCCGGTGTCGTTGTGGTGGTAGACGGACGAGATGACCTCCGCGGCCACCACGAGGACCTTGCTGCCGGGCCGGACGGCGACCAGGTCCGCGGCCCGGATCAGGGACTGGGTGCCCCCGGGGCAGGCGAGCGTGGTCAGCGCGACGCGGCGCACGGTGGGCCGCAGGCCGAGCCGCTCGATCAGGTGGATGTCCAGGTTGGGCACGGCCCAGCCGGTGGTGTGCGTGGTGACCACGGCGTCGATGTCGGCCGCGGCGAGCCCGGCCGAGGCGAGCGCGGCCTTGGCCGCGCGCTCGGCCATGACGAGGGCGTCGTGGAAGGCCGTGGTGGCCCGCTCGTTCACATCGGCCGTGCCGGCGACGGTCGGGGAGTCGAGGGGGCGGGTGAAGTAGCGGGTCTGGACCCCGCAGTTGCCGATGACCCGCAGGAACGCGCCGAGGCGTGGGTGCTCGGGGTGGTGCTTGCGTATGTCGTCGGTGATGTCCGCGGTGGTGACCTTGTGGTCACCGACGACGGTCTGGGGTCTGAGGACATATGCGGACACGAAGGAACTCCCGCCGGGCGCAGATCGGATGTGGAGGGCATAAGGAAACGTACTGCACCTCGTCGAACGTGCGTCCTGGCCCAGCGGTTCCAGCGCAGGTCCCGGGCTTGGGAGGGCCGTCGTGCGGGCCCGCTCGTGGCCGTCGGGCGGAGCGGGCCCGCGTGCGGTGATCAGGCGGTGTCCGGGCGGCGCCCGCCCGGGCGGAGCCGTCAGGTGGCCCGGAGCATCGGGGCTCTGGGGTGGACGCGCTCGCGCCCGGGGTGGAACACCAGGATCATCATCCGGGCGCCCGGAGCGGTCAGCGGCTGGGCGGCGCATATCGTGACCCAGCCCGGCCCCATCTCCGCGTGCAGCAGGGGCCGCTCGTCGCCGTCGGGGTGGGGGAAGGGCTTGTCCGCGCCGTACAGCGGGGCGGCCAAGGGGTCGGTGAGGACCTCCTTCTCGATCTGCTGGAGCGTCTCGTCCTCCGGCCGGGAGGCGAGCGCCCCGCGCAGCTGCGGCAGCAGCATGGGGGCCCAGGAGGTGTCCCAGTCGAGGAGGATCTCGCGGGCCACCGGGCTGAGGACCATCCAGCGCATGATGTTCGTCGGGACGTCGCCGCCGGGGAAGACGGCGGCGCAGGCGTCGTTGTACACGAGCATGTCCCAGGACGCGTCCGCGATGTACGCGATGTGCGAGATGCCGTTCACGGCTTCCCGCCAGACGCCGGGTACCTCCTTGCCGGACGAGAGGTGAAGTGGCCCGGGCGGGTCCTGGAGCAGGGCGTACCGGCACAAGGACACCCATTCCTGCTCGTTCAGCCCGAAGAGGCGGGCCACGTCGCGCAGGAGGGCCGTGGGTGGGTTGGGGTAGTTGCCGGACTCGAGGCGGTGGTACGTACCAAGGGTGCGGTGCAGGAGTTGGTCCACCTGATGCTGGGAGAGTCCCGGAGCCCGTCTGCCCTGCCCCGTCGATCGGACGAACCCGTGCGATTCAGGGGCGATGAGGGCGCGTCGTTCGCGGAGCAGAGCGCGCAGCGCCGTCTTGTTCATGGTGGGTAATCCCTCTTCGTACACGCCGAGTTGAGCGTCAGCAGTCTAAATATTCGCATCATCTTTGGGCATAAACATTGCCTGAAGAAAACGATCAGCTCGTGCGGCATCATGGAGTGGGCGAGGCCACCGACCTGCACGTTTGATCGTCGGTGGGCTCGCGGGCACAACTCAGGGGCATCTTGTTCGGGGAGCATGAAATTGGCTGAAATTCCTCGGCGTCGGATACCCCCTCCGCCTACGGGGTCGTAGTCGGGTAGCGCGCGGGACCGGTTGTTCGTATTCCGATCTGTGTGGTCGGAAACTGAGCAGTGTGTACCTGCGTGGCAGTTACTACCCGGTTCGGTTCCTGGGTTCACTGGCTGCGGCCGGTGCCGTCACTCGCCATTACGTAGCGGCCACGGTACCGGCCGCCCCGTGCTGTTCCGGGCGGCCCTTGTGGCTGGTATTCGCTCAAGAGGCCTGAGTCCGCGTTCGTTCTCCTTGTGCGGCGCCGTCGAGCGCCGTCACCTGTTTTTCCGCCGCTGCCAGGATCTCCGTCACTCGCGCGCCGAATCGTACGTCGCACGCGTGCGGCCGACCGGCATGTGCCGCTGTCACGAGCGCGCTCACCGCTGACCGAAACGCGACGCCCGAATCGCCCCACCCTGTCTCCCCGAAGGCCTCCGGGGACGCCGTGCCCGGCTCGCCGCGGAACTCCAGCGTCACGCCCGACGCCCGCTCCGGCGCGCGCAGCGTCAGGGTCGCCGTACTGGACGCGCCGCCCTCGTGCCGGAGGACGAGATGGACCGTGTCCGCCGGGCCCGGCGCCGCCGTCACCGATGTGATCTCGCCGAGTACCGCCGTCAGGACGGACAGCGCGTGCGGCCCGACGTCCCACAGGCCGCCCTTGCTCGCCCGCCACGGAGAGTCGAACGCGCCGCTGCCGTCCGCCGCGTAGAACGAGCTGTACCAGTCGGCGCGCCCGGTGAACCACGGCCCTTCCTGCGCCCGCTCGGCCAGCCACGTGGCCATGGGCGGGGCGAACCGCAGGGTGAAGAAGACCACGGAGGCCACGCCGGCCCGCTCCACCTCGGTGGCCAGGGCGCGCGCCGCGGCCGCGTCCGTGGCCACCGGCTTGTCGAGGAGCAGATGGCAGCCCGCCCGCGCGGCCCGGGCCGCGAGCGGCGCCTGCACGTCCGGCGGCACGGCGAAGGCGACCGCGTCGCTAGCGGCGAGGAGCGCGTCCAGGTCCTCGTACGCCGCGGTGGCGTGCGCGGCCGCGAGCGCGGCGGCGGCCTCGGGGCGGCGGCCCCACACGCCCGCCAGCTCGGCGTCCGGATGCGCGGCGAGCACCGGCGCGTGCGTCGCGGTCGCCCAGGGACCGGTACCGATCAAGCCCACACGAAATCTGGTCATGGGCGCAGTATGGCGGAGCGGCACGGGAGGTCCTGAGGGCCGGGTGGCGGCGGCCGCGGGACCCCGGCTCCCGATGATCTCCCCGCGCGCTCCGGGACGGCCTCCGGCGGCTCTCCGCCATAAAGGTACGGACCTTGCGGTGACACCCTGCCCGGCCGCCGTGGCGTTTCCCGGAGGCGCTGTACGAAGTCCGGCCGCGTATTCGACGTACCGTCAACTCTCGGCGCGTGAATGGCAATTCGACAGGCCGGGTGAATTGCCATTCACTCGCACCTGGAGAAGATGTCCGGGAATCGCATGCGAACTGTCCGTCCTGTCCTGGAATTACCCGATATCCAATGGTGCGGCCGACGGCGGGGCTGTTGCGCCCTGTGCAACCGGCCGTGGCTCGTGGGGCGCCCGCCCCCTACCCTCGGATCCGGCCGCCGTGACCGGGCGGCCGATGAGGGAAAGTGACGCCATGACCAGCTCCACGCCGGGGCCGCACCGGCACGTGACGGGGCCCGCGCGCCGTGACGCCGAAGCGACCAAGGACGCCATCGTGCGGGCCGCCCGGCACCTGCTCGCGCGGCACGCGCACGCCGACATCACCCTCAAGGCGGTGGCCGAGCGCGCCGGGGTGAGCCCGCCCCTGGTCCTGAAGTACTTCGGCAGCAAGGACGCGCTGTTCGCGCAGATCATGTCCTTCGAGGCGGACGCCGCCGCCATCCTGGACGCGCCCCTGGAGGGGCTCGGCCGTCACATGGTCCAGCACCTGCTCACCAGCCAGGCCGAGCAGGGCGCCGACCCCGTCCTGCGCATCGTCTTCGCCCCGCTGCACCGCGAGCACGGCTACGTGCTGCGCGCCAACTTCCGTACGCAGGTGGTGCGCAGGCTCGGCGAGCGCCTCCCGGGCGCGGACGCGGGGCTGCGTGCGGAGATGGCGGTGGCGATGCTGCTCGGGCTCGGCGTGATGTACGGCATCGCCCGGGGGCCTCATCTGCGGGCCATGGCGATCGCCGAGATCACCGATCGGTACGCGCCCGCTGTGCAGGCCTTCCTGACGCCGGGGTGAGCCTGCGTCTGCGACCCCTGTCTTGAGTGCGCCGCTGGATGTACCGCTTTGTGGCGTCGGGCGTCTGTGGGTGTGTCGTGGCTGGTCGCGCCCACGCGGCGGAGCAGCAAAGAGACGCAGCCCCGCGCCCCTTGGGGCGCTCGTGGCCGGAAGTCGGTGCTCCGGGTTGGCTCGGGGTGGAGTCCGGGGATATAGATGCCAGGTACATCTACATTGGCGAGGGGAGCCCGTATGTGCGGCATCACCGGCTGGGTCTCGTTCGACCGGGACCTGCGGACCGAGGGCGGCGTCCTGGACGCGATGACGGAGACGATGGCCTGCCGCGGCCCGGACGACCGCGGCACCTGGGCGGAGGGCCCCGCGGCGCTCGGCCACCGGCGCCTGGCCATCATCGACCTGCCGGGCGGACGCCAGCCCATGACCGCGACGACACCGGGCGGCACGGTGGCGCTCGTGTACTCCGGCGAGACGTACAACTTCACCGAGCTGCGCGCCGAACTGGCCGGGCTCGGCCACGCCTTCACCACCGACTCCGACACCGAGGTCGTGCTGCGCGGCTACCTCCAGTGGGGCGAGGAGGTCGCCGAGCGGCTGAACGGGATGTACGCCTTCGCCGTCTGGGACGGCCCGCGCCGGCGGCTCGTCATGGTGCGCGACCGCATGGGCATCAAGCCCTTCTACTACCGGCCGACGCCCGACGGCGTCCTCTTCGGCTCCGAGCCCAAGGCGATCCTCGCCAACCCGCTGGCCCGGGCGCGCGTGACCGTCGAGGGCCTGCGTGAGGTGTTCGCCTTCGTCAAGACGCCGGGGCACGCCGTGTGGGACGGGATGCGCGAGGTCGAACCCGGCACGGTCGTCACGGTGGACCGCCAGGGCGTCCGCGCCCGTACCTACTGGCGCCTGGAGACGCGGCCGCACCCGCACGACCGCGCCGAGTCCGTGGCCACCGTCCGCTCCCTGCTGGACGACATCGTGCGCCGTCAGCTCGTGTCGGACGTGCCGCGCTGCGTGCTGCTCTCCGGCGGCCTCGACTCCTCCGCCCTCTCGGCGCTCGCCGCCCACCAGCTCAAGGGCGCGGGGGAGACGCTGCGCAGCTTCTCCGTCGACTTCGCGGGCCAGAGCGACCACTTCGTGGCGGACGATCTGCGGGGGACGCCGGATTCCCCCTACGCGCACGACGTGGCGCGGCTCGCGGGCACCGACCACCGTGACATCGTGCTCGACGCGCAGGCGCTCGCCGACCCCGAGGTGCGCGCGAAGATGCTCACCGCGCGTGACATGCCCGTCGGCTTCGGCGACATGGACGCCTCGCTGTACCTGCTGTTCCAGGCGATCCGCGAGCACTCCACCGTCGCCCTCTCCGGTGAGTCGGCGGACGAGGTGTTCGGCGGGTACCTCCAGTTCTTCGACGAGCAGGCGCGGCGCGGCACGACCTTCCCCTGGCTGGTGCGGCACGCCGAGACCCTCGGCGACGAGACGAGCCTGCTGCGGCGCGACGTCCTGGACACCCTGGACCTGCGGTCCTACGTCGGCGACAGCTACGCGGCGGCGGTGGCCGGGGTCGAACGACTCGACGGCGAGAGCGACTTCGAGTACCGCATGCGCACGATCAGCCATCTGTACCTGACGCGCTTCGTGCGGGTGCTGCTCGACCGCAAGGACCGGGCGAGCATGGCCGTCGGCCTCGAGGTGCGGGTGCCGTTCTGCGACCACCGCCTCGTCGACTACGTCTACAACGCGCCGTGGGCCTTGAAGACCTTCGACGGCCGGGAGAAGTCGCTGCTGCGGGAGGCCGCCGCGGACCGCCTGCCCCGGTCGGTGTACGACCGGGTCAAGAGCCCGTACCCGTCGACGCAGGACCCGAAGTACGCCTTCGCGCTCCAGGAGCACGCCAAGGACCTGCTCGCGCGGCCCGGGCACGCGGTCTTCGACCTCGTCGACCGCGACGGGCTGCGGCGCCTCGCGCACAGCGAGACACCGCAGATCAAGCAGGCCTCCCGGCGCGGCCTGGAGCGCGCCCTCGACCTGGCCGTGTGGCTCGACCTGTACAAGCCGGAGGTCGTGCTGGCCTGAGTCCCCGGGGTCGTTCGTGGCCCGCCGGGGTCAGGGCCCCGTCGCCAGGGTGTCGAGGAACCGCTGGAGCGCGGGCGCCGACGAGGCGTCGAGGCGGCGCCGCACCGGCGGCACGGCCGCGCCCCGGCGGGCCGCGCCCGGGCCGCCGGGGCCGCGCGGGTCGCCGCCCCGCCGGACGTGCCCGGTCGCCACCCGGCGTATGAACTCCGCGACCGTGAGGCCGAGTCGGTCCGCGTGCCGCAGTACGGCGTCGTACTCGTCGGGTGGGAACAAGACCTGCACAGGCTTGGCACCGTCCATGGACGCATGATGCCGTCCTGTCCAGTCCGGCGCGGAACGGCCGGCATACTCCGCCCGAAGGGGTGGCGCGGGGGTGCGGGGAGCGAGGCGGGGCGCGTGCGCTCCGCACTGAGCCCGGCGGTCGTCATCGCCGGGCTCAGCCCCGGTCGGCTACGGCCGGTTGTCGATCAGGTCCTGGATCTGCGGATAGATCTTGTCCATGCGGGTGCCCACGTTGGTCGGGCAGGAGCCGCCCCAGTGCAGGGCGATCGCCTTGTGGGAGGAGCCGGAGAGCACCGGGGAGCCGGAGCTGCCGCCCGAGGTGTCACAGTTGTACCCGACGTCCTCGGAGCCGAGCTGCGGGTTGCGCACGCCGCAGTAGGCGCCGCCGTCGCGCTCCTCGTAGATCGAGATGCGTTTGGGCCGGGTATCGCCGTGCCCGGCGATGTAGGCCTGCTCGCCCGCGACCGGGGCGCGGGTCTCCAGGAACAGGGTGCCGAACTGCGTGATCTGGTCGAAGTTGTCCACGCTGAACAGCGTGAAGTCGAGGCTCGCCGAGGTGCGGAGCAGGGCGTTCGCGCCGACCTTGGTGCCGGGGCGCGGGTCGTTGCCGCCGCAGGTGGCGCAGTCGTAGTCGAACTGCACCTCCACCCTGTCCAGCTCGGCCTGGGTCTTGATGCAGTGGTTGTTGGTCATCATGTGGTTGCCGCGGCCCACGCGCCAGGCGGTGCAGTAGCCCCCGCCGTTCAGCAGCATGCGGGCCACGCCGCGCGACGCGGCGTAGTGCGCGGGGTGGCTGGTCCTGTAACAGACCGCGTCACGGCGGCCGTCGGCGCCGCACACGCTGCGCGTCGACGGGTTCTCGGCGGCGAACTCCGCCGGGCCGTAGCCGCGCCAGTACCGGTCGACCGTCGCGTGCGAGCCCCGCTTGCCGCGGGTGTGCAGGGTGACCACGGCGGTGTCCCCCTCGACCGACATCGCGGCGAAGCCGGTGCGGCCGTGCCGGGTGAAGCCGGCGTCGCCCGGCGCCGCGGCGCCACGGGTGGGGTCGCCACGGTAGGTGTGCACCTCGCGTCCGGCCGGGTCCGCCACCGTGAGGTGGTCGCCGGGTGCGAGGACCAGGCGCGCGATGTGCACCTTCACGTACGTCGCTCCCGGATGCCGGATCTCCTGCCGGGCCGGGCTCCCGGGGGACCCGAGCCGGAGGTCGACCGCCTTCTCCTCGCCCGCGGCCGGGACCGGGGCGGTGCGGACGGGGGCCGGAGCGGCGGGGGCCGGCGCCGTCTCGCTCGCCGTGGTCGGCGCGGCGGGGACGAGGGCGGCCGTGACCACGAGAGCGGCCGCGGCGATGACGCGTCTTAACACGGTGCCTCCTAGGGGGCGGTGGGGGAAGGGGCTCCTGTCTCCGACGGTAGGTCTGTACATGACAACAAGCGAGATGTGTGTCGGTCAGAAGTGCAGGGAGGGGGCGCATACGAGAGGGCCCCGGCCGGACGGGGGAATCGCGGTCGGGACCCTCATCTTGTTCAACGGTGAAATAGGGGGTGGGGTTCCCACGCGCTCCGCGACCCCCTGTGATCTGTGCAACATGCAGATGACGCGGGCGACGCGCGCCCCGGCCGGGGGCGGGCCCCGGATGTGGCACTCCCGTCGGGAACGCCCTAGCTTCGTCCCGTGACGCTCGACGATCTCCGTGTCTTCATCGCCGTCTGCCGCGCGGGCAGCCTCAGCGCCGTGGCGCGCGACCTCTCCTGTACCCAGTCGGCGGTGAGCCAGCACGTCAAACGCCTGGAGAAGGAGCTGGCCGTCAGCCTCCTGGAGCGGCACGCGCGCGGTGTCGTGCCGACGTCGGCGGGCCGCATCCTGCACGCCGCCGCGTCCGACGGCATCGGCGGCATCGACCTCGCCCTGCGTCGGCTGCGCGACCTGGTGCGCGGCGAGAGCGGCGCGGTGCGCATCACCACGGGCGCCACGACGGTGCGGCACTTCATGGCCGACGCGATCGTCGGCTTCCGGCAGCGGTTCCCGCAGGTGGCCCTGGAATTCCGGACGGCGAGTTCGAGCCGTGCCTGCTTCGACGCGCTCGCCGACGACGACCTGGACCTGGCCTGGGTCACCATCGGCGAGCCCGTGCGCGGCATCGAGCAGCGGCCCGTCGCCGACCTGCGCTGGGTGCTCGCCGTGCCGTGCGGCGACCCCCTCGCCGCCAAGCGCCGCGCCACCCTCGCCGACCTGGCGGCCGTGCAGCTCATCCGGCCCCCGGAGGTGTCCAGCTCGCGTTCCCGGCTCGACGCGGCCCTCGCCGAGGTGGGCCTGCGTCCGCAGGGACACACCAGCGTGGCCGACTGGGACACCGCGCTGCTGCTCACCGAACTCGGTGTCGGCCAGGCCGTCGTGCCGGAGCTGCCCGGCTGGCGCGCCTCGGGCCCGCCCGGGCTCCGCCTCGTCCCGGTGCCGGAGCTGCCCACGCTCTCCGTGGGCTGGGCGGTGCGCCGCTGGGACGCGCTCAGTCCGCTGGCGCGCGCCTTCGCCGACACGGTGGCGGCCGACTGCGGCGCGGGCGGCGTGGGCGCGGTCCCGGCACAGACGGCTCCCGCTCAGGGGGCGGGCCGCGCGGCGCGCGTCTGAAGGCAGCGGCTCTCCGGTCTGCTCAGCGCGCGCCGCCGGTCCGGGGCGGTGTCCCCCGAGCGGGCGCACCCCGCGCGCGGGCGCGGTCGGGCGCCCGGAAAGTGGAAGGCATGCGTGCCTTGCGGGAGACGGTGGCGGGGCGGCTGCCGCCCGCCGGGCGCGCGGTCCTCGCCTGTGTGCCCGGTCTCGTGGCCGCGGGGGCGCTCGCGCTGTGCGCGGTGGGCGTCGAGCACGCGGCCGAGGGCGACGGGCGCCGGCACACCGCCGCGGCCCCGGCGGCCCACCAGGCCGCACGGCCGGCCATCGTGCCGCGCGCCGAGTGGCTCGGCGACGCGCGCGAGACCCCTCCGCCCGTGCGCTACGGCGGCCCCGTCCTCGCGGTCTTCGTCCACCACACCGACTCCCCGAACGCGTACGACTGCGCCGACGCGCCGCGCATCATCCGGGCCCTCGCCGCGGGCCAGACCGGGGCCCGGCTCTTCGACGACATCGGCTACAACTTCCTCGTCGACCGCTGCGGCACGATCTACGAGGGCCGCGCGGGCGGCGTCGACCGGCCCGTCGTCGGCGCCCACACGCAGGGCTTCAACCACCGCACGGCCGGGGTCGCCGCGATCGGTACGTTCACGGCGGGCACCCCGGTGCCGGGGCCGATGGCGGAGGCCATCGCCGCGCTCGCCGCGTGGAAGCTCGGCCTCGCGGACGTCGACCCGCGGCTGCGGGCCCAGCTGGTCTCCAGCAACAGCCTCAGCCGGTTCCCGGTGGGCACGCGCGCCGAGTTCGACGCCGTGGCCGGGCACACCGACGGCTACACCACCAGCTGTCCGGGCGCCGCGCTGCGCGCCGCGCTGCCCGCGATCCGGGAGCGGGCGGCCGATCTCCAGGGCCGTACTAAGGAGCGGGCGCAGGCGACCCGCCCACTTCGGTGACGGGTGCTGCCGGGTGTGGCTGGTCAGGCGACGCGGGCGGCGATGAGGCGGGCGCACGCCAGGGGCTCGGCCCGCGTGGTGTCCACCTCCAGGTCGTACCGCACGCCCTCGTGCACCAGGCGTGCCTGCGCGGCGGCCATCCCCGGGGTGCGGTCCCCGCGCGCGATCTCCCGGCCCGTGGCGACGTCGCTCTCGCACCGGACGCCGACCCACAGCGCGTCCAGGTCGCCGAGGGCCTTCTCCCACCGCTGCTGGGACGCCGTGCCGCCGAGGAAGACGTCGTCGACGACGATCCGGGCGCCCGCGCGGGCCATCGCGACGACGCCCTCCGTCCAGGCCTTCTCCAGGGCCCGGAAGTCCGCCCCGACGTCCACGCCGCCGTCGGCCGCGAACACGATCCCGCCGTCCGTCCCCCGCATCCTCGCGGGCAGCGCGTCCACGAACGAGTCACACCCGAACGCCAGCCACTGCTCGGGCAGGACGGCTTGCAGACACCGCACGATCCCGGACTTGCCCGAGCTGGAACCGCCGTTGAGGATGATCATCCGAGTCGTCACCGCGCCAGATTAGGCCGCGGTGCCACGCGGTGACCAGCGAATTGTTCCGGGGCGGCGCCCGGCCTAGCCGTCGAGACGGAGGCCCTTCATGGCCGCGTCGAAGACCGGGCGGTGCTGCTTCCACTGCTCGTTCGGCGCGGAGAGGTAGACGACGTACTGGGTGCCGTCCTCGTCGGAGAACGCCATCTCCACGGCCCTGAACTTGCGGGCCTTGCCGTCGAAGGTGAACTCCCAGTACCCCGCGGGCTTGCCCCGGAAGGCCGTGGACGCCATCCGCACCCGCTCGTATCCCGGGTTGTCACGGCGCGTCTGGCTCTCCTCGGTCCTGCGCCAGTGCTCGACCGGGTCGGACCCGGCGAACTCCGCGACGTTCACCCGCAGGCCCACCAGGCCGGACGGGTCGATGTACGCGATGTCGCCGCCCGGCAGGTTCTTGCGGGTCCAGCCGTCGCGCACGGGCAGGGACAGGCCGCCCTCCTGCTTCGCCAGGTGGTAGCCGGACGGTACGGGCGGTGCCGAGGGGCGGGGGCGCGGCTCCCCGGCCGGCGGCCGGGCCCCGGACGCCTCGCCGCCGTCGGGCCACAGCAGGGCGCCGCCCGCCACACATCCGGCGACCACGGCGGCGGAGCCGCACCACAGGGCGGCGCGGCGGCCACGCCTACGCTCGCGCGAGGGCGGCGCGGCGGCCGGTCTGAGCACGGCCGTGCCCGCGCTCGTCTCGGTACTCACACCCGCACTCGCCGCACCCGCCGCCCGGCGCAGCAGGCGCTCGGCCTCGTGTGCGTCCGTGCGGCGCCCGGGGTCCTTCACGAGCAGGCCCTCGATCAGCGGGGCCAGCTCACCGGCCGCGCGCGGGGGCGCGTGCGGCTCGGTCGCAATGGCGTACGCCGTCTCCATCGCGGAGCCCCGCTCGAACGGGTGGCGGCCCTCCACCGCCTCGTACAGCGTCACGCCCAAGGACCACAGGTCGCAGGCCGGCCCCGGCTCGGCGCTGCGCAGCCGCTCGGGCGCCAGGTACCGCACGGAGCCGACCAGTTCGCCGGTCCGGGTCAGGGAGGGCGTACCGCTCTCCACGGCGATGCCGAAGTCGGTGAGGACGGTCCGCCCGTCGTGCCCGAGGAGCACGTTGGCGGGTTTCACGTCCCGGTGCAGGACGCCCGCGTCGTGTGCGGCGCGCAGCGCGGCCGCCATGGCCGAGCCGTGCCGGGCCGCATCGGCGGGCGCCAGGGTGCCGCGCTCCTTGAGGACGTCGCCGAGGGTGACGGAGGGGATGTACTCCATGACGATGCACGGCAGGCCCTCGTCGTCCACGACGTCGTGGACGACGATCACATGGGCGTGGGTGATCCGCGCGGCGCTGCGGGCCTCGCGGCGGGTGCGCTCGTGCAGCGTCTGGATCTCGTCGTCGTTCAGGTGCGGGGGCACGTGCAGCTTCTTCACGGCGACGTGGCGGCACAGCAGCTCGTCCTCGGCCCGCCACACGGTGCCCATGCCACCCCGCCCCACGCGCTCCACGAGGCGGTACCGGCCGGCCACGAGCCGTCCTTGATCGGACACCGTCTACGTTCCCCCGCTTCGCACACATGAACAGGTTGCGAGGGAAGCCTAACCCGACGGTCTGCGTGCCCGTCGGCTACCGATTCGCGGTCGCGTACACGATGAGGTTGTCCACGGGGTGCCCCTGGGCGTCGTACGCGCCGTCGCAGGTGATCAGGCGCAGAGCGCGGTCGCCGGTCCTGCCGTAGACCCTGTCGGTCGGGAAGGCCTTCTTGGCTGCCGTCTCGGTGGCGGTGACCCGGAAGTGGACCGTGCCGCCGCGCGCGTCCCGTACGGCGATGTCCGCGCCCACCCGCACCTTCTTCAGGTCGTGGAAGACGGCCCGGCCGAAGCGCGTGTCGTTGTGGCCGATGATGACGGCCGCGCCGGGCCGCCCGGGGATCGCGCCGCCGGTGTACCAGCCCGCCGTCATGCCCTTCTCGGCGGGCGGCACCTCGACGGTCCGGTCCGGGTTCAGGCCGAGGCGCATCAGGCGGCTGCGCACGCCGATGGACGGGATCGTCACCTGCACGGGCGCGGCGGGCGCCGCCTCGACGGACCCGTCGGCGGTGCCGGGGCTCCCCACCGAGTACGTCTTGGAGGCGGCCGGTCGCGCCTTGGTGGCGGCGGCCGTGCCGTCGGCGGCGGAACAGCCGCCCACGGCCGCGCCGACGACGACCGCGAGGACGCAGGCGCCGGGGGCGCGCCGCCGGGGCGCGGCGGGCGCCGGGAGCGGTCGGCTCTTCAGGGGCATGGTGACTCCGGACGCGGTGGCGCCGCCCGGACAAGAGGCGGCGCCACCACGCGTGATCGGGCCGGATCCGCGCACGCGGCACGGTCCCCGGCGGGGGCGGTGGTCCTCGCGGCCGGGGTCAGCCCTGGGCGCGACCGGTGGCGCGGCGGCGCAGGACCAGGGTGCTCGCGCCGGCGAGCAGGGCGATGCCCGCGGCCGAGCCGACGAGGGCGGGGGTGCTGTCGCCGCCGCCCGCCGTGGGCCGCTCGCCCGCGGCGACGCCGCCCCGCGGGGTCACCGCGGGCTTCTTCCGCGCGGGCGCGGGCGCGGCCTCGGGCGCGCTCTTCTCCTTGACGACGGGCTTGTCACCCGCGGCGACGCCGCCGCGCGGCGCGGCCTGCTTGCGCTTGGCGTCCCGCAGGGCCTCCTCCGTCGCCGCCCGCTGCTCGGCGCCGGACTCCTTGGAGACCTCGGGCGCGGGCGTGGGCGTGGTCTCGCCGGCCGTCGGCTTCGGCTTGGGCGTCGCGTCGGAGGCGAACGCCACGGCGGACGGGGCGGCGAGCACCCCGACGGCCACGGTGGATGCGACGACGGCGGCCCGCAGCGGCCGGGAGTGGGGGCGGGCGTGGGCGCGGTGGGTCATGGGGTGGGGCTCCGTTCCGGCTCGGACACAGGGGGAGTGCCCGGCGGGGGCGGCGGACACCGGGGTGCCGCCGGGCACGGTCGCCAGGCTGGCGCGAAGTTATGAGGAAACTGTCAGGTTCCTGTTGGGGTTCGATCAGCCTCGCGGGGGAGGCGGCCGGGCCGCCCAGGGTCTCGTACGCGGGGCGCCTCGGTCGGCTCCTTCGCGAGGCCTCCTCGGCTGTCGGACCCCTCTGGCAGAGTGCGCGGCATGAGTGATCGCCACGAAGCCTTCCGCGCCCTGCACCGCACCGGCTCGCCGCTGCTGCTGCCCAACGCCTGGGACCACGCGTCCGCCGCCGCCCTCGCCCGCGCCGGGTTCCCCGCGATCGGCACGACCAGCCTCGGCGTGGCCGCGGCCGCGGGGAAGGCGGACGCCACCGGGGCCGCGCGCGAGGAGACGCTCCGGCTCGCCCGGGGGATCGCCCGCCTGCCCGCCCTGATCACCGTCGACATCGAGGGCGGCTTCAGCGACAGGCCGGAGGATGTCGCTGACCTGGCCCGCGAGCTGACCGAGGCGGGTGTCGTCGGTGTGAACCTGGAGGACGGCCGCCCCGACGGCACGCTCACCGCCGTCGACGCGCAGTGCGCGCTGATCCGGGCGGTGAAGGACGCCGTGCCCGACCTGTTCGTCAACGCGCGCACGGACACGTACTGGCTCGGCGCCGGGGGAGCGCCCGAGACCGAACGGCGCGTCACCGCCTACCAAGAGGCGGGAGCGGACGGGGTGTTCGTGCCGGGCGTGCGGGACGAGACCGTGATCGCCGGGCTCGTCGGCACGCTCAGCGCCGCCGACGTACCGCTGAACGTGCTGCACGCGCCGGACGGCCCGTCACCCGCGCGCCTCGCCGACCTCGGCGTGCGGCGCGTGAGCACGGGCTCGCTGCTGTTCCGCGCGGCCGTGCAGCAAGCGGTGGACGTGGCCCAGGAGTTCCTCCGCGGCACGTCACGCCCCAGGGACGTACTCTCGTACGCCGACGCCCAAGATCTCGCGACGGCGTACGACGGGCAGGCGCACGCGACCGGCACGTAGCCCGGGCGGGCGGCGTCCGGATGGGGGCGCGGGAGGGGGAGCGCATGGCAGGCCGTGACACCTCGCGGCGCACACCACGGACGTCGGGCCCCGGCGCGACCGGCCTGTGGGCGGACCCCAACTACCGTCTCTTCCTGGCCCTTCAGGGTCTGTCGGCGCTCGGCGACTCCTTCTCGCACGTGGCGATCCCGCTGCTCGTGCTGCACCAGACCGGCTCGGTGGCGCAGATGGGTCTCGTCACCGGGCTCACCGGCCTCGCCTCGATCGTCACCGGCTTGTTCGCGGGCGTCGTCGCCGACCGCGTGAACCGGCGCCGCCTGCTGGTGCTCGCCGACGTCGCGCGCTGCGTGCTCTTCGGCATGGTGCCGCTCGTGTGGCTGTTCGCGACGCCGCTGTGGCTCGTCTACACGGTCGTGCCGGTCGCCGGGGTCTTCGCGATGCTCTTCCAGGTGACGTACGTGACGGTGGTGCCGGCCATCGTGGGGCCGGGCCGGATCCTCGAGGCCAACAGCCATCTGTTCGGCGCGTACGCCGTCGCGAGCGCGGGCGGGCCCCTGCTGGCCGGGCTCGTCGCGGCCGCGTTCGGGCCGGCCGCCGCGCTCGGCATCGACGCCGCGACGTTCGCGGCATCGGCGGTCGGCATCCTCTTCGTCCGCATACGGCCGATGCCCGACGCGGCCGAGGAGCGGGACGAACGGGGCGGCGTGCGGCGGGAGTTCCTCGCCGGGGCGCGCTTCCTGTGGGAGCACCCGGTGCTGCGGCCGCTGACGGTGCTCCTGGCGCTGCTCACGTTCCTCACCTACGGCCTGACCGACGTCGTCGTCTACTACGTCAAACACGGCCTCGGGCACGGCGACAGCGCGGTCGGCTATGTGCTGACCGCGGGGACGCTGGGCACGCTCGGGGCGGCGTTCGCCGTCGACCGGATGCGCGAGCGCCTCGGCTTCGGGGTGAGCTGGATCGGCGTCCACGTGCTTGCCGGTTCCGCCGTGGCCTGCCTGGGGATCGCCGGGAGCGTGCCGCTGGTGGCGGTGCTCACCGCGATGCTGCTCTTCTGCACCGGCGTCGCGGGCATCAACTCCATGTCCCTGCGCCAGGAAGTGACGCCAAGTCACCTCCTGGGGCGGGTCACCTCGTCCTTCTGGACCCTGCACAACGCCCTCGGCCCGATCGGTGCCGCCGTTGTCACCGCGGCGGCCGGTGCGTGGGGTGTCCGGGCCGTGTGCCTGACCGTCGGTCTGTGTGTCGTGGCCGTGGCCCTGTCCGCCACCATGACGGGCATCGGCCGCACCCGCGGGGGTCGCGCCGCGCCGGTCGGCGACGGCTGAAGCGCCACCGCCTGCCGTGCGCGGGCGGGACCGCTCACTCCGCCGGCCGCGACCGGTCCAGTTCGCCGCCGATGGCCTCCCGCAGCACGTCGTGCCGCGGGCCGAGGCGGAACTGCGGGTCGTGCCACCGGTCCTGGGGGTAGAGCCACACCGGTTTGCCCACCAGCTCGGCCGGTTCCCAGGTGAACCGGGGCCAGACATGGGCGTGCAGGAACGGATCGGTGTTCCCCAGGATCTCCAGATTGACCCGGCGGAACGCCGGATCCAGGCTCCGGCACGCACGCTCGACGGCCTCGCCGAGCCGGTCCATGTCGGCCAGGAACGCGAGCCGCTTGCTCCGCGGCAGCTCGGACAGCCGCTGTACGCCGGGCTCGTCCACGAGGAGAACGGAGTAGCCCGGCAGGAACTGGACGTCGCCGATCACCGCGAAGCCCGCTGCGAGTCGCCGCAGCACCGTCGGATTCCCACCCCGCAGGGCGGCGCCGATGCGGTCCTTGCGCCAGTCGTCGATCATGCCACGAGCCTAACCCCGGTGATCGGCTGGGGGCGGGGCGGTGGCAGCCGGACGGTCGCGATGCCGCTGTCCAAGTCCACCGCCGTGCGGTGCGGCGGTGCGCCGTCCTCCTCGTCGTCCCGCATCACCAGGGAGGATTGACGCTCCTTCAGCTCGCTCTGCTTGCCCGGTGAGAAGCCGGCATGGAGCTGCTCGAAACCGGTCGCCGATATCTGGCCCTGGCGGGCGCTGTTCCGCCAGGGCAGCAGCCCGGCGCGCCCGGCGCGGAGCAGCAGTTGGTCCACGAGGGCCACGAGGGTCAGCACGATGACGAGGCCGGGCAAGGTCGCGAAGACGGCGAACTCCATGACCTCAGTATGCGCGGGCCGCCGGAGGCACGGCAGCCCGGCCGCAGGCAGGCTCCCGCCGAGCCCGGGCCGGGCCCCCGGCCCCTCTCGGCCCGGCGGGCCCCTTGCTCAGCGGCGTGACTCCGCCCGCGTGCGGCCCCGCTCGCCCGCCCCGGCCCGAGGTGCTCGGTCCCCGTGCCCCGGCCACCACGCCGCGTGCCCGATGAGGGCCGTCAGCGCGGGCGTGAACAGCATCGCCATCACGAACGCGGCGATCGCGATGCCGAAGGACAGGGAGAAGCCCATCTGGGAGAGCGTCGAGTTGCCCGCGAGCATCAGCGTGGCGAACGTACCCGCGAGGATCACGCCCGCCGAGCCGATGGTCGGGCCCGAGTGCCGGACCGCGGTGCCGGCCGCGTCGTGCGGGTCACGGCCTTCGCGGGCCTCCTCGCGCAGCCGCGACACCATGAGGATGTTGTAGTCCGTGCCGAGCGCGACCACGAACAAGTACATGATCACGGGCAGCATGAACATCAGCCCCGGCTGGCTGCCGATCTGCTGGAAGATGATCGACGTCGCGCCGAGCGTCGCGCCGAAGCCGAGCGCGACCGACAGCATCAGGTACCACGGCGCTACCAGGCTGCGCAGAAGGAGCCCGAGGATGACCATGATGGCGATCGCGGCCACCGGGAAGACGACCGAGTAGTCACGGTCCACGGCCTTGTTGATGTCGACGTACACGGCTGTGATGCCGCCGA
Organism: Streptomyces sp. NPDC045778; assembly: GCF_056431945.1. Lineage (NCBI taxonomy): Bacteria > Bacillati > Actinomycetota > Actinomycetes > Kitasatosporales > Streptomycetaceae > Streptomyces > Streptomyces sp. NPDC045778. The sequence goes on along the minus strand of NZ_JBWKJZ010000054.1, from coordinate 16,889 downwards.
CCAGGGCCCGCGTGCCGGACGGCGCGTCGGCGTGGGCGGAGGGCCGCAGCTGGTCCTTGATGGTGGCCAGGGCCTTCTCGGAGGCGGGCGGGTCGGCGAGCACCACCGAGTACGACGCGGTCGTGCCGTCCTTGCTGACTCGCGGCGAGGCCACCGAACCGACCCCCTCCACGGACTCCAACCGCTTGCGGAACGCGGCTGGTCGGCCCTCACCGAGGGGCCGGTCACCGGTCGACGTCAGATACACGAACGTCGGGTCGGTGGTGCCCGCGGGGAAGCCCTTCTCCAGATTGTCCTGCCAGACGATCGACTCCTTGTCCTTGGGCAGCGAGGACCCGGCGAGGTCGAAGTTCGCCTTGTAGCCGAGGGCGCCGAGCGCGAGCGCGCCCATGAACAGGGCCGAGACGACCGCCCACACGGCGGGCCTGCGGGCGATGGACACGCCGAGCTTCGCGAAGCCCGTGCCCTGCGGCTCCCGCTGCCAGGACTTCGACGGCCAGAAGACCTTCGTGCCGAGCAGCGACACCACGGCCGGGACCAGGCTGAGCCCGGCGAGCAGCGTCAGGAACACGGCGATCGCGAGGGCGGGTCCCATCGAGCGCAGCATGCCGAGCGAGGAGAGCGTGAGCGCGGCGAACGCGACGATGACGGCGCCCGCCGCCGACGTGATCGCCTCACCGACCCGCTCCACGGCGTGCACCATGGCGCCCTTGGGGTCCTCGCCCGCGCGCAGCGCCTCGCGGTAGCGGAAGAGCAGGAACAGGATGTAGTCCGTACCGACGCCGAACAGGACGACGGTGAGCAGCTCCTGGATGGAGGAGTCGGCCTTCATGTCGAAGGCCTTGTTGGCCCAGGCGATCAGGCCCGTGGCCATCGGCGAGATGAGCCCGATCAGGACGACGGGCAGCAGCGCGATGATGGGGCTGCGGAAGATCACGAGCAGCAGCACGATGATGATGACGATCGTGCCGACGCCGACGAGCAGGCCCGCGCGCTCGGACGCGTCGCGCTCGTCGAGGGCCTGCGCGGCGGAGCCGGTGACGCCCGCGTCGAGGCCGCTGCCCTTCAGCTCCGCCTTGAGGTCCTCGCGGAGCTGTTCGACGGCGTCCTGCTGCTTGGTGTCCTCGGGGTTGGTGATCTTCGGCATGGCCACGACGGAGGTCTGGACGCGCTTGTTGGGCGAGACCTCGCCGGGCGTGACGGCCTGGACTTCCTTGATCTTCTTCGCCTGGAGGTCCTTCGAGACGCGGACCACCCGGGCGGTGTCGGCCGCGGTCAGGTCACGGCCGTCGGAGCGCTGGAAGACGATGATCGCGCCGATGTTCTCCTGCTGCGGGAAGTCCCGCTCCTGGAGGTCGGAGGCGCGGATGGATTCGTAGTGCTCGGGCAGGAAGCTGGCCTCGTCCGTGCTGGAGGTGAGCTTCGGTGCCAGCGAGATCACGGCGGCGGCCGCGACGACCCAGGCGAGGATCACCCACCAGGGGCGGCGGACCACGAAACGGCCCAGTGCAGAGAACATGAATCACTGCCTCTCCTCGCCCCCGAGGCACATCACATCCTGCCCAGCATCGACCGGACCATGCGGGCCCGCCACTCGGGACGGCCTCCCCGGGGCCGCGGCGGCGGCCCCGGGAAGCGCGGGGAGTACGGGCGCGGACTCAGAAGTTGATCATGTGTCCGGCGAGGCCGTGCACGGCCTCCTTGACGGCCTCGCCCAGGGTCGGGTGGGCGTGCACGTTGCGGGCCACCTCGTGCACCGTGAGGTCCCACTGCTGGGCCAGGGTCAGCTCCGGGAGCAGCTCGGTCACGTCCGGGCCGATGAGGTGGGCACCGATGATCTCGCCGTACTTCGCGTCGCTGATGATCTTCACGAAGCCGACGGTGTCGCCGAGGCCGTGCGCCTTGCCGTTCGCCTGGAACGGGAACTTGGCGACCTTGACGTCGAAGCCCTGCTCCGTGGCCTGCGCCTCCGTCCAGCCGAAGCTCGCGATCTGCGGCTGGCAGTAGGTCGCGCGCGGGATCATCGGGTAGTCCAGCTCCATCGTCTCGGCGTCCGCGAGGGTCTCGGCCGCCACCACGCCCATGGCCTCGGCGGTGTGCGCGAGCATCAGCTTCGCCGTGACGTCGCCGATGGCGTAGAGGTGCGGCACGTTCGTGCGGCAGCGGCCGTCCACGTCGATGGCGCCGCGCTCGGTGAGCGCCACGCCCGTCGCCTCCAGGCCGTAGCCCGTGACGTTCGGGGCGAAGCCGATGGCCTGGAGCACCTTGTCGGCCTCGAGGACCTGCTGCTCGCCGTCCTTGGCGGTCACCGTCACGCGGACCTGCGGGCCCGACTCGTCGATGGACTCCACGCGGGTGGAGGTCAGCACGTCGATGCCGAGCTTGCGGTACTGCTTCGCCAGCTCCTTGGAGACGTCCGCGTCCTCCAGCGGGGCGACGCGGTCCAGGAACTCGACGATCGTGACCTTGACGCCGTAGTTGTGCAGGACGTACGCGAACTCGACGCCGATCGCGCCCGCGCCCGCGATCACCACGGAGCCGGGCAGCTCGTCGGCGAGGATCTGCTCCTCGTACGTGACCACGCGGTCGCTGCGGCGCGTGCCGGGCAGCAGCTTCGGCGTGGCGCCGGTGGCGATGATGCAGTTGTCGAAGCCGATCGTGGTGGTGGTGCCGTCGGCCTTGGCCACCTGGAGGGTGTGGGCGTCCAGGAAGGTGCCCCGGCCGTCGAACTCCGTGATCTTGTTCTTCTTCATCAGGAAGTGGACGCCCTTGACGCGGCCGTCCGCGACCGTGCGGCTGCGCCGGAACGCCTCGCCGTAGTCGAAGGACACCTCGCCGTCGACCTTGATGCCGTACGTCTTGGCCTCGTGCGTGAACAGATGGGCCAGCTCGGCGTTGCGCAGGAGGGCCTTCGTCGGGATGCAGCCGACGTTGAGGCAGACGCCGCCCCAGTACTTCTCCTCCACGACCGCTACCCGCTTGCCCAGCTGGGCGGCGCGGATGGCGGCCACGTAACCGCCGGGTCCTGCTCCGAGCACGACGACGTCGAAGCGGTCATCCATGGGGTGGTTCCTCTCTGCGAATGCGGTGCTGCGTGCAGCTGCCTGGTGTGGCTGCCACGATCATCCGTCATGGTCACCCCGGGGTGGGGGGCGGGTCGGTGTGGTTAACCCCTCAAGGCTCTCGTACGAGCAGCCACTTGACCCTGTCGTCCGCCGGTGGGGGCGGGCCAGGCGGTGAGGGGCCGGGACGCCTCCGCCGCGATGCGGCGCCCCGGCGGGCATGCGCGCGTACCGGGCGCAAAGCCGTACGCCCACGCCCGACGGCCGCCGGGAGCACAGGGCTCCGGGCGGCCGGGGTTCCTGGACCCCCACGGTCCCAGGACGGCATTGTGCGGCCCCCGATGCTCGGGACATCGGGGGCCGCGTACCTCGGCTGCCTCCCCCCACGAAAGGCGGGCCGAGGGGTATGGGGGACGGGGGCCGTCAGAAGTTCAGGAGCGCCCCCTCGGCGAGCGCCGCGTCCTTCATGCAGGGGTTGCCGAACTTGGCCGTCCAGGCGACGTGCTTGCCCTGCCAGACACCGCTCACGGAGACGATGACCGGGTTCCACTCCTTGGTACACAAGGCCTTGGGCTCCTTGTCCACGAGCGCGTCGAACCGCGCGCCCACGGCGGCGGCCTCCGCGCAAGCGGCACGCGGGGCCGGGTGGGTGCCCGAGGCCGTCGGCGCACACGTCAGGGTGACCGCGCGCTGCACCGTGGCCGTGGCGGCGTCTTCGCCCTGGCCGACGGTGAGCACCAGGTCCGACGGCGCGTACAGGCCCATCGGCTTCGGCGTGGCGGCCTGGGCCGCGCCCGTCGTGACCGCGGACACGGTCAGGACGCCGGCGGCCACGGCCGCGGCCGCGCTCACGGTCTTGAGGAGGTGACGCACTTTGAGGCTCCTTCAACTGCGGGTGAGTGGTACGAGAATGGGTGTTGCGTACCGATACTGCTGCGCGTTACGGACGGGTTGCGTGCCGTAGCGGCGATTGCGTTGGGGAGTCTGGCAAGTGCGCTGAGTGAGCGGCAAACTGATGGTCGATTTCCGGATGCACGCGTCCGCTGAGCGAGGCGCGTCCGGCCGTTCGGGCAGCTCAAGGTATGCGGGAGCGGGCCCACGGGCCATGCGGCGCGCCGATTTGACCCTGGTGGTATAACCCAAAACAACCCTCTGACCTGGGAAAATGAGCGGTCGGTCGTTTTCCGTGGCGTGGGCTTCGACCGGAAACCGGTGCTTGACCGGAGGGGTCGGAGCCGGTAACCGCCGGGGCGGACGGGGCGTGCGGGAGGCCCGCGGCGGCCGCTGAAACCGGCGCGACCATGGCCGTTCACGCAGGTGACGGGCCTAGGGGTGGTCCACGAGGCCGCGCGCCTCCGCCGGGCTCAGGCCCTGCCCTTGCTTGAAAGTGGTTGTGTACGACTCCACACCCAGACCGGCACGGGCCGCGGCCGCCACCCGGTCCACGTCCGCGCGCTCCCCGTCCGGGAGGGGCGCGCCCGCGGACGCCCGGGCGGCCGCCGCCGCGCCGAGCAGCGTCGCGGCCGTTCCGTACGCGCCCGCGGCCGCCTCGGCTCCCGCGAGGCCCTCCAGGGCCAGGGCGAGTGCCCTCGGGTCGCCCAGGGCCCGCGCCGCCGCGAAACCCTCCGCGTGCAGCGCCCTGGCCGCCGCCGCGTCGCCGCGCAGCTCCGCCGCGAAGCCCAGCTCGGCGAGCGCGAGCGTCACGCCGGGGCCGTAATCGGCCTTGCGGAACCACGCGAGAAGCTCGCGCATGTGCCGCTCGGCGCCGTCCAGGTCGCCCTCCCTGCGCGCGCCCAGGCCGAGGCCGATCAGCGCGTCGATCTCGCCGGAGCGGAAACCGTGGTCGCGCGCGAGGCCGAGCGCCCGCTCGTGATGGGCCCGGGCCCCGGCCAGGTCACCCGTGAGCAGCGCGATCCGGCCGCGCCCCGACAGGCGCTTGGAGGCCTCCGCCCCCAGGCCGAGCCGCTCCGCGACGGCGAGCCCTTCCTCGTGCAGCCGCGCGGCCTCGGCGTAGTCACCGGCGATCTCGCTGAGCGTGGCCAGCGGGAAAACCGTCTGCAACTGCCCCAGTTCGTCACCGAGTTCGCGGAACAGGCGCGCGCTGCGCTCGCTGTCACGCCGCACCGCGGCCAGGTCGCCGTGCGCCATGGCGTGCCGGGCCCGCACGCTGAGCGCGGCGGCGGTGCCCCAGCGGTCGCCCAGCGCCTCGAAGGCGTCGAGGGCCTCGTTCACCAGGCGCTCCCCGGTGCGCACGGCACCCGCGCCGAGCTGCGCGGAACCGAGGATCCACAGCGCGGTGGCGCGCCCCGGCGGGTCGTCCACGTGCTCGTAGGCGGCCAGGGCCGCGGCGAGCGGCGGGTCGGCGTCCCTGCGCTCCCCGGGCGACGGGGCGGCCGCGGGGGCGGCCCCCTCCGCGCCGGACCCGGCGCAGGCGTCGGCGAAGCCTTCGTCGCCCTCGCGCAGGGCGATGCCGACGCGCCAGGCGAGGGCCAGCGCCCGCGCGGCGGCCGTCCCCCGCGGATGCCCCGCGGCCGCGGGAGCGAGCGCCAGGGCCGCGTCGAGCGAGCGGCGCGCCTCGGCGACACGGCCCCGCAGCACCCAGTACCAGGCAAGCGCGTTCACCATCCGCAGCGCCCGCTCCGCGGCTCCGCGCGCGATCGCCGTGTCCAGGGCGCGGCGCAGATTGCCGCTCTCCTCGTCGAGCCGTTCCAGCCACCGCCGCTGCTTCGGGCCGCGCAGCGCGGCGCCGCCGCGCTCGGCGAGCGCGGCGTAGTGAACGCTGTGCCGCTCGCGCACCTCGTCGGCCTCGCCCGCCTCCCGCAACCGCTCGGCCCCGTACGCCCGTACGGACTCCAGGACGCGGTAACGCGGCCCGTCCGGCCGGTCGGACGCCACCACGAGCGAGCGGTCCACGAGCCGCGCGAGCAGGTCGAGGACGTCGGGGGCGCGCACCGCGCCGCCCGCGCCGACCGCTTCCGCGGCGGCGAGGCCGCAGCCGTCGTGCACGGCGAGCCTGCGCAGCACCGTGCGTTCGGCCTCGCCGAGCAGCGACCAGCTCCAGTCGATCACCGCGCGGAGCGTGCGCTGCCGGGCCGGGGCGCCGCGCAAGCCGCGCCCGAGCAGCGCGAACCGGTCGTCGATCCGGGCCAGCAGGCCGTGCACGCCCAAGGTGCGGACCCGGGCCGCGGCGAGTTCGAGGGCCAGCGGCAGCCCGTCGAGGCGTACGCACAGCTCCGCGACGGCCTGAGCGTCGTCCGCGCCGAGCGCCGCGGCGCCGGGGCCGAGCCCGGCCCGCCGCGCGAACAGCTCCATGGCGCCGTCGAGTTCCAGCGGCGGCACCTGCCACACCCGCTCGCCGCTCACGTCGAGCGGCTCCTGGCTGGTCGCGAGGACGGCGAGGTCCGGCACGTCACGCAGCAGCGCGGCGGCGACGTCGGCCACGGCGTCCACCACGTGCTCGCAGTTGTCGAGCACCAGGAGCAGACGCCGGGCGCGCAGCGCGTCCGTCAGGCGGGCCACGGCGTCCAGGGGCGGGCCCGCCCCCGGCTCCTCGTGGACGCCGATGACCCGCGCCACGGCCTCCGCGACGGCGTCCGCGGCCCGGTCGCCGCCCGCCTCGATCCCGGCCAGCTCGACGAGCCACACCCCGTCGGGGAAGTCCGGCGCGAGCCCGCGCGCCGCCGCCACCGCGAGCCGCGTCTTGCCCACCCCGCCAGGACCGGTGAGCGTCACCAGGCGCGTGGTGCCGAGGAGGTGACGTACTCCGGGCACGGCGTCGTCCCTGCCGACGAGTCCGGCGACGGGCGCGGGCAGATTCGAACGGACGCCGGAGGCGGCGGACGACGGCGGACCGCCCCGGCGCACCGGCCCCCCGGGCGGCGTCGACGGCCCGTCGAGCGCCGGGTCCTGGCGCAGGATCGCCCCATGCAGCGCCGCGAGTTCCGGGCCCGGCGCGAGCCCGAGGTCATCGGCGAGGCGCCGCCGCAGCTCCTCGTACGCGGCAAGCGCTTCCGTCTGCCGGCCCGAGCGGTACAGCGCCCGCAGCTGCGCCGCCCGCAGCCGCTCCCGCGCCGGATGACGTACGACGAGGTCGGCGAGGTCCGCGGCCAGCGGCCCGTGCTCACCGACGGCGAGGCGCGCCTCGGCGTGCTCCTCCCACGCGGTGAGCCGCGCCTCGTCGAGCCGGTCGGCCGCGCCCCGCGCGAACGCCTCACCCGCGAAGTCGGCGAAGGCGTCACCGCGCCACAGGCCCAGTGCCTCGGTGAGCAGCCGGACCCGCTCGCGCGGCTCGCCGGCGCCGCGCGCCCGCTCGGTCAGGGCGGTGAACCGGTGCGCGTCCACGGCGTCCGGCGCGACCCGCAGCGCGTACCCGGCGGGCCCGGACGTGACCAGATCCCGCCCGCCGGGCTCGGCCTTCTCCAGGGCCCTGCGCAGCTGGGACACCTTGCCCTGGAGGGCGCCCGCCGGGTGGTCCGGCAGCGCCTCGCCCCACAGCCCGTCGACGAGCCGCCGGGCGGAGACCGGACGCCCGGGGTGCACGAGCAACTGGGCGAGCAGCGCACGGACCTTGGTGCCCGGCACGGTGACGGCCGCGCCGTCCGTCGTCCGCACCGTCAGCGGACCGAGCACCCTGAATCGCATGCCGACGACGATAACCCGCCTGGTGAGCGGCACGATCGCCCCCGTGACAACGCATCGGCAGCGCACCGGCAGTGAACCGACAGCCGATCGAAAGGGGCCGCCAGCAAGGTGATGACCACAGGCCGCGGCGACCGCGGCGCGGCCCCTCACCACGGAGCGACACCATGAGCACCACGACCCCCGCCACGCCCGCCACCCCTCCCGCCGCCCCCAAGGCGGTCACCGTCATCGGACTCGGCAATCTCGGCCAAGTCCTCGCCCGCGCCTTCGTCGGCCAGGGCCACAAGGTCACTGTCTGGAACCGTTCGCAGGGCAAGGCGGACGAACTCGTCGCGCTGGGCGCCACCCTGGCGCCCACGCCGACCGCCGCCGTCGAGGCCGGTGAGCTGGTCGTCGTCTGCGTCCTCGACTACACCACGGTCCGCGACCTGCTCACCCCCGCCGGCGACGCCCTGGCGGGCCGCGTCGTCGTCAACCTGACCTCGGGCATCCCGGGCCCCGCCCGCGAACTCGGCACCTGGGTCACCGCGCGGGGCGCTTCCTACGTCGACGGCGCGGTGTACGCGATCCCGCAGACCATCGGGACGCCGGAGGCCTTCGTCCTGTACAGCGGCGACGCCGACGCCTTCGCCGCGTACCGGCCGCTCCTGGAGCCGCTCGGCGCACCGGTGTTCGTCGGGGCCGACGCCGGGCTCGCGCCGGTGCACGACGTGGCCCTGCTCAGCGGCATGTACGGGATGTTCGCGGGCTTCTTCCAGACGGTCGCCGTCGCCCGCTCGGCCGGGATCGAGGCGGGGGAGGTCACCGGGCTCCTGGTCCGCTGGCTGAAGGAGGCGCTCGGCGCCCTGCCCGCCTTCGCCGCCGAGATCGACGCGCGCGACTACCGCACGCAGACGTCCAACATCGACATCAACGCCGTCGGGCTCGCCAACATCCTCACCGCGACCAGGGCCCAGGGCGTCGGCGTCGAGCTGCTCCAGCCGCTGCACGAGGTCTTCCAGCGCCAGCTCGCCGCGGGCCACGGCCACGAGAGCATGGCCCGCGCCGTCGAGTCCCTGACCTAGGCGCCGCGCCTCGGGCCGCCCGTCAAGGCGGTGTCAACGTCCTGGCGCGGGCTGACAAGGAAGCGTCAAGGGCCGTGTCCGAACCTCCGGGCACCCGCTTCGGTGGGAGGAAGTCACCCAGGACGCCAGGGAGTTGAGGAACATGAGCGCCGAGAACGTGGTGGGACTTCTGATCGCCGCCGCCCTCGTCGGGTACCTCGTCCTCGCGCGGCACCACCCGGAGAGGTTCTGACACCGGCGCGATGACGGACGTACGACCCGGACAGCTGAAGATCTACCTCGGAGCGGCACCGGGGGTCGGAAAGACCTGCCGCATGCTCGACGAAGGGCGCCGCAGGGCCGCCCGCGGCGCCGACGTCGTCGTCGGCCTCGTGGAGTGCCACGGGCGGCCGCACACCGAGGCCGCCCTGGCCCGGGCGCGGGCCGGCGGCGTGACGGCCGTCGACCGCGCCCCCTGCTCCTACCGGGGCGAGGAGTTCACCGAGCTTGACCTGGACGCGCTGCTCGCCCGCAGCCCCCAGATCGCGCTCATCGACGACCTCGCCCACACCAACGTGCCGGGGGAGGGCCGCAACCCCAGGCGGTGGCAGGACGTCGACCGGCTGCTCACCGCCGGGATCGACGTCGTGACCACGGTCGACATCCAGCACCTGGAGTCCCTCACCGATGTCGTGGAGGAAATCACCAAGGTGCCGCAGGCCGAGACCGTCCCCGACGAGGTGGTGCGCCGCGCCCACCAGATCGAACTCGTCGACGTCGCCCCCGAGGCGCTGCGCCGCCGGATGGCGCGCGGCGACATCCACGCCCCCGAAGACGTCGACGCGGCCCTCGCCCACGCCTTCCGCCCCGGCAGCCTCACGGCCCTGCGCCAGCTCGCCCTGCTGTGGCTGGCCGACCGCGTCGACGAGGCCCTCCAGGCCTACCGCTGCGAACACGGCATCGGCGGCGTGTGGGAGACCCGCGAACGCGTCGTCGTCGGCCTGACCGGCGGGCCCGAGGGCGACACCCTGGTCCGCCGCGCCGCCCGCATCGCCGACCGCTCGGTGGGCGGCGAGCTGCTCGCCGTGCACATCACGCGCAGCGACGGCCTCGCCGCCGGCGCCTCGCACGCCTCCCTGACCCGGCAGCGACGCCTGGTGGAGGACCTCGGCGGCAGCTACCACTCGGTGGTCGGCGACGACGTGGCGAGCGCCCTCGTGGAGTTCGCGCGCGCCGAGAACGCCACGCAGCTCGTCCTCGGCTCCAGCCGCCGCGGCCGCTTCGAGCGGTTCCTCACCGGGCGCGGCACCGGCGAGACCGTCGTGGCCCTCTCCGGGGCCATCGACGTCCACACCGTCACCCACGAACGCGCCGGGCACGGCACCCTCCTGCCCTCCCGCAGACGCACCCTGTCCGGCCCGCGCCGCGTCGCGGGACCGGTGGCGGGGCTGCTCCTGCCCCTCGCCCTGACCCTCCTGCTCGACCTGGACGCCGCCCGCGGGCACCTGAGCCTCACCAGTGAGGCGCTGCTCTTCCTGCTCGCCGTGGTGGGCGTGGCGTGCATCGGCGGCGTGGCCTCCGCGGTGGTCGCGTCCGTGACCGCGTCGCTGCTGCTCAACTACTGGTTCATGCCGCCCGTCGGACACTTCGCGCTCGGCGACCCCAACAGCGTCCTCGCCCTCGCGGTGTTCGCGATCGTCGCGGCCACCGTCGCCGCCGTCGTCGACCGCTCGCTGCGCCTGTCCCGGCGCTCCGCGCGCGCCACCGCCGAGGCCGAGACGATGTCGGCCCTCGCGGGCACCATCGTGCGCGGCGGCCGGCCCCTGCCCGCGCTCCTCGAACGGGCCCGCGAGGCCTTCGGCGTGGCCGCGGCCGAACTCGTCGAGCGGCCGCCCGGCACCACCGACCCCCGGGTGACCACCGTGCCCGCGGGCGACGACGCCTACCTGGTGCTGCGCGGCCGCGCCCTGCCGTCGGCCGACCGGCGCGTGCTCGCCGCGTTCGCCGCGCACGTCGGCGCCGCCGTGGAGCGGGCCCGGCTCGCGGAGGCCGCCGCCGAGGTGGAGCCGGTCAAGGCCGCCGACCGGATGCGCACGGCCCTGCTCCGGGCCGTCGGCCACGACCTGCGCACCCCGCTGGCCGCGGCCCTCGCCGCGATCGGCTCGCTGCGCAGCCCCGACCTGGACTTCTGCGAGCAGGACCGGCAGGAGCTGCTCGCCACCGCCGAGGAGTCCATGACCCGTCTGAACCGGCTCGTGGACAACCTCCTCGACATGAGCCGCCTCCAGGCGGGCGCGCTCAAGCTGGAGCTGCGCGCCACCGCCCTCGACGAGGTCCTCGGGCCCGCCCTCGACTCGCTGCCGGTGGCCTGCCCCGTGGACACCGGCGGCCTGGAGGAGATCCCCGCCGTCCTCGCCGACCCGCCGCTCCTGGAACGCGTGCTCGCCAACCTCGTCAACAACGCCGCCCGGCACACCCCGCCCGGCGGCCGGGTCCTGGTCACCGCGAGCGCCCTCGCGGGCCGCGTGGAGGTACGCGTCGTCGACCGGGGCCCGGGCCTGCCCGCCGCCGACCGCGACCGGGTCTTCGAGCCCTTCCAGCGGCTCGGCGACACCGACAACACCACCGGGCTCGGCCTCGGCCTCGCCCTGTCCCGCGGCCTCGCCGAGGCGATGGACGGCACCCTCACGCCGGAGGACACCCCCGGCGGCGGGCTCACCATGGTGCTCTCGCTGCCCTTCGCCGCACACTCCGCCGAGGTCAACGGTGCGTGCCGGGCGGGCGTCTGGCATTCTGAGCGCCTTTGAGTGATGGGTGCATCCATCGCACCCGAGCGCAGAATCCATCGCACCCGAGCGCAGAGACGAGACACCGAGATATATGGCACGCGGCAAGCTGCGGATCTATCTGGGGGCGGCACCGGGCGTCGGCAAGACGTACGCGATGCTGTCCGAGGCCCACCGTCGCGTCGAGCGCGGCACGGACTGCGTGGTGGCGTTCGTCGAGCACCACGGCAGACCGCGCACCGAAGTGATGCTGCACGGCCTGGAGATCGTGCGGCGCAAGGAGCTGGAGTACCGGGGCGCGACCTTCACGGAGATGGACGTGGACGCCGTCCTGGAACGGGCTCCCGCCGTCGCCCTCGTCGACGAACTCCCGCACACGAACGTGCCGGGTTCGCGCAACGCCAAGCGGTGGCAGGACGTGGAGGAGCTGCTGGCCGCGGGCATCGATGTCATATCCACGGTCAACATCCAGCATCTGGAGTCGCTGGGTGACGTGGTGGAGTCGATCACGGGGGTGCGGCAGCGCGAGACGGTGCCGGACGAGGTGGTGCGGCGCGCGGACCAGATCGAGCTGGTCGACATGTCGCCGCAGGCGCTGCGGCGCCGGATGGCGCACGGGAACATCTACCAGGCGGACAAGGTCGACGCGGCTCTGTCGAACTACTTCCGGCCGGGCAATCTCACGGCGCTGCGGGAGCTGGCGCTGTTGTGGGTGGCCGACCGGGTCGACGAGTACTTGCAGCAGTACCGGGGCGAGCACAACATCCGCTCGACCTGGCAGGCCCGCGAGCGCATCGTCGTCGGCCTCACCGGAGGCCCCGAGGGCCGCACCCTGCTGCGCCGCGCCGCCCGGCTCGCCGAGAAGGGCGCGGGCGGTGAGGTCCTCGCCGTCTACATCGCCCGCAGCGACGGCCTGACCGCGGCCTCGCCCAAGGAACTCGCGATCCAGCGCACCCTGGTCGAAGACCTCGGCGGCTCCTTCCACCAGGTGATAGGCGAGGACATCCCCGCGGGGATCCTGGAGTTCGCGCGCGGCGTCAACGCCACCCAGATCGTCCTCGGCGTCTCGCGCCGCAAGTCCTGGCAGTACGCCTTCGGACCCGGCGTCAGCGCCATGGTGGCCCGCGAGTCGGGGCCCGACCTGGACGTCCACCTCGTCACGCACGACGAGGTCGGCACCGGCACGGGCCTGTCCAGGACCCCGCGCACCGCCCGGCTCAGCCGCAACCGTCTCATCTGGAGCTGGCTCATCGGCATGGCGGGCCCCGTGCTGCTCGCCGTGCTGCTGCGCGGCGTCGCCCCGGGCCTCGGCCTCGCCAACGACATGCTGCTGTTCCTGACCCTCACGGTCGCGGCGGCACTGCTCGGCGGGATGCTCCCGGCCCTCGCCTCCGCGGCGTTCGGCTCCCTCCTCCTCAACTACTACTTCACGCCACCCGTCCACCACGTCCTGATCTCCAACCCCAGGAACATCGTCGCCCTGGTGATCTTCATAGGGGTCGCGGTGTCCGTGGCGTCCGTGGTCGACCTGGCGGCCCGGCGCACCCACCAGGCCGCGCGCCTGCGCGCCGAGTCCGAGATCCTCTCCCACCTCGCCGGCAGCGTGCTGCGCGGCGAGAACAGCCTCGAAGCACTCCTGGAGACCGTCCGGGAGACCTTCGCCATGGAGACCGCGGCCCTCCTGGAGCGCGCGGGCGACACCGCGCCGTGGACCTGCGCGGGCAGCGTCGGCACCGGCGCGCACGCCGGCCGCCCTGAGGACGCCGATGTGGACATGCCGGTGGGCGACACCATGTCGCTCGCGCTCACCGGGCGGGTGCTGCCCGCAGAGGACCGCCGCGTGCTCGGCGCCTTCGCCGCGCAGGCCGCCGTCGTCCTCGACCGGCAGCGCTTGCAGTCCGAGGCCGACCAGGCCCGGGCCCTCGCCGAGGGCAACCGCATCCGCACCGCCCTGCTCGCCGCCGTCAGCCACGACCTGCGCACCCCGCTCGCCGGGATCAAGGCCTCGGTCACCAGCCTGCGCTCCGACGACATCGAGTGGTCCGACGAGGACCGGGCCGAACTCCTGGAGGCGATCGAGGCGGGCGCCGACCGGCTCGACCACCTCGTCGGCAACCTCCTGGACATGTCACGGCTCCAGACCGACACCGTCCAGCCGATCGTCCGCGAGACCGACCTGGACGAGGTGGTCCCGCTCGCTCTCGAAGGCATCGCCGCGCCCGCCGAGAACGTGGTCCTCGACATCCCCGAGGACCTGCCGATGGTGGCCGCGGACAAGGGCCTCCTGGAGCGCGCCGTCGCCAACGTCATCGAGAACGCCCTGAAGTACAGCCCCGAGGGCGAGCCCGTCCTCGTCGCCGCCAGCTCCATGGCCGACCAGGTGCAGCTGCGCGTCGTGGACCGGGGCCCCGGCGTCCCCGACGACGCCAAGGACCGCATCTTCGAGCCGTTCCAGCGCCACGGCGACGCCCCGCGCGGCGCCGGGGTGGGCCTCGGTCTCGCCGTCGCCCGCGGCTTCACCGAGGCGCTCGGCGGCACCCTCACCGCGGAGGACACCCCGGGCGGCGGGCTCACCATGGTCCTGGTCCTGCGGACGGCCCCCGGGCGCGCGCAAAGCAGGCCTGACCTCCCGGCGGCGGCCACCTCGTAGCGACACGGGAGGGGCGGGTCAGCCGAGCCGCACCGTGACCTCCTGCGGGGCGCCCCGCGTGCCCGCGAGGTCGCCGAAGGCCAGCTGGAGACGGTCGCCCGTCACGGCCGATGTCACGGTGGCGGGCCTGCCCGTGACCTCGGCGACCGGCCGGTGCCAGGTCACCGTCAGGCCGCCGCCCGCGGCCCGGGTCGGGTCGCTGACGCACACCGTCGCCGTGCCGTCGGGCCGCTCGGCGACGAGGACGGAGCACGCGGCACTCGCGCCGAGCGGCCCGGCCGCGCCGCCCGCCCAGAAGTTCACGGCCGTGCAGCCGAGCGAGGGCACGCCGACGCCCTGCGCCGCCGCCGAGTTGGCGAGGATCCGCAGCCACCCGGTGGCCGCGGCCCGCTCGGCGGTGCGCGCCGCGCTCGCGCCGGGCAGCAGCAGATACGCGTACGTCCCGTCCGTGGGGTCGACGCCGTGGTCCACGTACAGCGTGAGGAAGACGCGGGTCACGGGCGTCGCGGAGCCGCCCCGGTTGATGTCGCTCCACCTGCCGGTGCGCTGTTCCCGCAGGGCCTTCACGGTGGCGCCGCCGGGGAAGACATAGCCGCCGTGCCCGCCGATGTGCGCCCACCGGGCACCGGTGAGCGTCCGTGACCAGGGCGTGGCGACGGGCTCGGTGACGCCGTCCACCTGGAAGGGGGCGCGGCCCGCAGAGCCCAGGTTGCGGTTCTCGACCGTCGACTCGACCGTGGTGCCGTCCGCGCAGCCGATGCCCGCGCCCAGGCACACGATCGTGTCGTCCAGACAGAACCACGACTTCCGCGCCGACAGGGTGCTCTGCAACCCCTTCAGATGCTGCCCGAGCGCGGCCCACCGCCCGTCCGTGACCCCGCCCACCCAGCGCACCGCAGGGCACGCCGCGCCCCAGTCCCCGCCCGCCCCGTCCGCGAGGACCTTGCGCGAGACGGTGGTGCCCGGCAGCCGGTAGGGGTCGACGGTGGGCCAGTAGGCGTCGCTGTACTGGCCGCCCGCGGAGGTGCCGCCCCACCAGGCGAGCAGGCCCGCGCCGGTGTGCCAGCCGCGCAGGTTCTCGCCGTTGCCGGTCTCGTAGTACGTGATGCGGGAGTCGGCCATGCTGACCGACGCGGCCCAGCCGGGGCGCCGGTGCGTGGCCCGCGCCATGTCGGAGAAGAGCCGGTGGCCGGCCGGCTCGGGCAGCGGCGCCACCCCGGCGTCGTCCTCGACGTCCTTGAGGCGGGCCAGGGCGGCGAGGCCGAGGTGCGGGTCGGCGAGCGGCGGGCTGTAGTGGTCGCGGCGGATCCAGCCCTTCACCAGGCCGCGCCAGCGGGCACGTTCGGCTGCGGACGCGGCCTCGCCGAGCAGCAGCACGGACGCCAGGATCGGGTGGCCGCGCAGATGGTCGTCGGCCTGGACGCGCCGCTCGTCCAGCGCGGCGACGCCCCGGCTGAGCGCCCGGCCCGCGACACAGTCCATCACCAGGCCGTCGTGGAGGAATGGCGCCCACGCGTGCTCCACGGCGTCGAACACGATCTGCCGGCCGGGGTCCGTCACCGCCCAGGGCGAGCCGTCGAGCAGCGCGAACAGCAGGCCGAGCCCGCCGAGCAGCACCGATCCGTAGGAGCCCGTGTAGGGCACGGTGGTGTGCTGGATGAACGAGCCGTCGCGGTACAGGCCGTCGCCGCTCGTGACGTACGGGAAGACCGGTGACAAGGCGTCCCGGGCCAGGGCGAGCTTCGCCGGGGCCCCGCCCACGACCCCGCGCAGCGCGAGCACCCGGCACAGGTCCACGCGGTTGGCGCCGGTGCTGGTGCCGGTGTAGCGGGCGACCGCGGAGTCGGGCACGAAGTGGTCGACCGCCGCGCAGAACCGCGCCACCTGCTCCGCCGACAGCGCGTCGTACAGCAGCACGCAGGTGTCGAGCAGCGCCTGCGGGGCGCCGATCTGCCAGCTCCACCAGTTGCCGAAGCGCGTGCGACGCTCGTTGTAGACCTGCGCGTACAGCTGGTCGAGGCCGGCCACGACGTCGGCCCGAAGCCCGGCGTCGCCGGTCAGGCCGGTGCCCGGCTGACAGGAGGCCTGCGCCATCGTGGCGAGCCGGGTGTAACTGGCCACGATGTTCGCGGAGTACGTGAACGAGTCCTGGTCGGTGTCCGGTTCGGGGTCGGCGTACGGCAGGTCGGGCCACAGGGAGCCGCTCGCGGGGGCCATCGCCGCGCGCCACCGCCGCGCCGCGTCGCCGAGCCCGGCGAGGCGGCTCTTGAAGGGCTCGGCGGCCGGATCGAACCCCTCGCCGAGGACGAGGGTCCGCCAGGTGGCGCGCAGAGCGGCGTACGCGTCCGCGGTCGAGGCCCGGGCGGCGGGGCCGCCTGGCGTGCCGAGCCCGAGGGCGGTGGCGCCGGTGGTCAGCAGGAAGGCGCGGCGGGGCCATGAGGGCATGCGGGACTCCCGGGAGACGGAGGGGGAGCAGGGGGTGCGAGCAGGGGGGAGCAGAGGCGTGCCGCGCGGTCTGGCAAGCGCTTTCTAGCATGCGGGGGCAGGCCCCTCAAGACCCCGCGGCCCCCCCTTCTCAGCTCCCGCCCTGCGGGGACTGCTGCTGTGCGGCCCGCTCCAGGAACCGGAGCAGCTCGACGGGGAAGGGCAGGACGAGGGTGGAGTTCTTCTCGGCTGCGACGGCCACGACGGTCTGGAGCAGGCGTAG
>NZ_JBWKJZ010000053.1:0-43620 GCF_056431945.1 Streptomyces sp. NPDC045778 | reverse complement strand
GGCGATGCCGTGTGGTGGGTGTGGGGGGGGTTCCTCTATGGGGAAAAGAGGGAGCGGGGGGGGGGGGGGCCCCCCTCCACCCCCCCCCCCCCCCCCCGCTCCGGAGCACACGTCGTCAGCCAGGGCGGACAGGCCCCGGAGGCCTCAGACCTCGACGACGACGGGCAGGATCATCGGGCGGCGGCGGTAGTTGTCCGACACCCACTTGCCCAGCGTGCGGCGGATGAGCTGCTGCAGCTGGTGCGGTTCGACGACGCCGTCCTGGGCCGACTTCTCCAGGACTTCCTGGATCCGCGGGATGACCTCGCTGAAGACCGCGTCCTCGATGCCCGAGCCGCGGGCCTGGATGTGCGGGCCACCGGTGATCTTGCCGGTCGTCGAGTCGACGACGACGAAGACCGAGATGATGCCTTCCTCGCCGAGGATCCGGCGGTCCTTGAGCGCCGGCTCGGTGACGTCGCCGACCGAGAGGCCGTCCACGTACACATAGCCCGCCTGGACCTTGCCGACGATCTTGGCCTTGCCCTCGACGAGGTCGACGACGACGCCGTCCTCGGCGATGACGATGCGGTCGTGCGGGACGCCGGTGAGGGCGCCCAGCTCGGCGTTGGCGCGCAGGTGGCGCCACTCGCCGTGGACCGGCATCAGGTTCTTGGGCTTGCAGATGTTGTAGAAGTACAGCAGCTCGCCGGCCGAGGCGTGGCCGGAGACGTGCACCTTGGCGTTGCCCTTGTGGACGACGTTCGCGCCCCAGCGGGTGAGGCCGTTGATCACGCGGTAGACCGCGTTCTCGTTGCCCGGGATGAGCGACGACGCCAGG
The DNA here is from genome assembly GCF_056431945.1 of Streptomyces sp. NPDC045778. NCBI lineage: Bacteria > Bacillati > Actinomycetota > Actinomycetes > Kitasatosporales > Streptomycetaceae > Streptomyces > Streptomyces sp. NPDC045778. The sequence continues at coordinate 42,800 of NZ_JBWKJZ010000053.1, read as the reverse complement.
ATCACCGTGTCGCCCGAGACGATGCGGATCTGGTGGTCCCGGTTGGCCATGCGGGACAGGGCCGCCATCGGCTCGCCCTGCGAACCCGTGCAGACCAGGACGACCTCGTGGTCGGGCAGGTCGTCGAGCGTCTTGACGTCCACGACCAGGCCCGGCGGCACCCGCAGATAGCCGAGGTCACGGGCGATGCCCATGTTCCGGACCATCGAGCGGCCGACGAAGGCGACCCGGCGGCCGTACTCGTGGGCCGCGTCCAGAATCTGCTGGATGCGGTGGACGTGGCTGGCGAAGCTCGCCACGATGATGCGCTTGCGGGCGCCCGCGAAGACCTGGCGCAGGACGTTCGAGATGTCCCGCTCGGGCGGGACGAAGCCCGGCACCTCGGCGTTCGTGGAGTCGGAGAGGAGAAGGTCGATGCCCTCCTCGCTCAGCCGCGCGAACGCGTGCAGGTCCGTCAGGCGCCGGTCCAGCGGGAGCTGGTCCATCTTGAAGTCGCCCGTGTGCACGACCATGCCCGCGGGGGTGCGGATCGCGACCGCGAGGGCGTCCGGGATGGAGTGGTTGACCGCGACGAACTCGCAGTCGAAGGGGCCGAGGCGCTCCCGGTCGCCCTCGGCGACCTCGAGCGTGTACGGACGGATACGGTGCTCCTGGAGCTTCGCCTCGATCAGGGCGAGGGTCAGCTTGGAGCCGATCAGCGGGATGTCCGGCTTCTCGCGCAGGAGGAAGGGGACACCGCCGATGTGGTCCTCGTGGCCGTGCGTGAGCACGATGCCCTCGATGTCGTCGAGGCGGTCACGGATGGACGTGAAGTCCGGCAGGATCAGGTCGATTCCGGGCTGCTCCTCCTCGGGGAAGAGCACTCCGCAGTCGACGATCAGCAGACGCCCGTCGTACTCGAAGACCGTCATGTTCCGGCCGATCTCGCCGAGGCCGCCGAGCGGGGTGACCCGCAGGCCGCCCTTCGGGAGCTTCGGCGGGGCGCCGAGTTCAGGATGCGGATGACTCAAAAGACTCTCCTCACCACGCGCGCCACGTACCTCCAGGGCACGTGGCGCGCGTGACGTTCGTGCAGTAGCAGTTATAGGTGCGGGCACTTGGCCCGCGGTGTGTTGCGTATTGAGTTGTGAAGTCTGTGTTTAGAGCTGTACCCCGCCGGCCGCAAGATCGATCTTGAGCTGGGCCGTCTCCTCCGGGGAGAGTTCGACCAGCGGCAGCCGCAGCGGTCCCGCGGGGCGCCCTTGCAGGGTGAGCGCCGCCTTCGTGGTGATCACTCCCTGCGTACGGAACATGCCTGTGAAGACCGGAAGCAGCTTCTGGTGGATCTCCGTGGCTTTCTGCACGTCGCCGTTGAGGTGCGCCTCCAGGAGGGCGCGCAGCTCGGGGGTGACCACGTGGCCGACGACGGAGACGAAGCCGCAGGCGCCGACCGAGAGGAGCGGCAGGTTGAGCATGTCGTCACCGGAGTACCAGGCGAGGCCGGAGCGGGCGATGGCCCAGCTGGCGCGGCCGAGGTCGCCCTTCGCGTCCTTGTTGGCGACGATACGCGGGTGCTCGGCGAGACGCACGATCGTTTCGGTGTTGATCGGTACGCCGCTGCGCCCCGGGATGTCGTACAGCATCACCGGCAGGTCGGTGGCGTCCGCGATCGCGGTGAAGTGCCGGTAGAGGCCGTCCTGCGGGGGCTTGTTGTAGTACGGGGTGACGGTCAGCAGGCCGTGGGCGCCGGCCTCGTGGGCGGCGCGGGCCAGTTCGATGCTGTGGCGGGTGTCGTTGGTGCCGACGCCGGCGACGACGTGGGCGCGGTCACCGACCGCCTCGAGTACGGCCCGTACGAGCTCGTTTTTCTCCGCGTCGCTGGTGGTCGGGGACTCGCCGGTGGTGCCGTTGACGATCAGGCCGTCGTTGCCTGCGTCCACCAGGTGGGCGGCGAGCTGCTGCGCGCCGTCGAGGTCGAGTGCGCCGTCCGCCGTGAAGGGCGTGACCATGGCGGTGAGGACCCGCCCGAAGGGGGTCTGCGGAGTCGAGGTCGGAGCCATGGGTAACACGCTACTCGCTGCTCAGCGCGGGGTCGCCCCTCGGGGGATGTGCTGGGTCTGACACTCAGGGAGCCCGGCACTGCCTGCTCGGGGGTTCAAGCAGTGCCGGGTCCGTTTGATCAGGCTAGATGAACTTCTAGAAATGCCGCAATACGGACACTTCTGTCGGTTCGTCCGCACATCTGTGCCGTGCCGGGCCGACCGTGCCCCGGCCCAGGAGGCGGAGACACCGGAGCGGGACACGGTGCGCGGGGCGCGACAGCGAGGGGGGTGGGCGACGAAGAGGACGCGGGCCGACAATCGGCCGTGCGGCGACCCCTCATGACAATCTTCGGCGAATTTGCTGAAAGCGGGCACCTTTTGGCCGATTCGAGCGTCTGTCCAGGTAGCAGAGTTCCGTTCGAGACTCGTGAGGAGACGCGCGCCCCATGTTCCGTCGGCGAGAGCCCGTTCCGTTCGCCTTCATCGCCGAAGCCGACAAGTTCCGCAGCAATGTCACTCCCCCACCCCGTGAGCGCGCCACGGCCGGTCAGGTCGTGGGCCGCACGCTCATCGGGCTCACCGTGGTCGCCGGTCTCGTGGGCTCCCTGCTCTTCGGCGTGCCCGCGATGTCCCCCGACCAGTCACCGGCCAAGACCCAGCAGTCCGAGGCCTCCGAGGGCCGCTGACGGCTCTTGAGGACCGCGTACGACACGGACGGGCGCCGAGGCACCCCCTTGGCCCCGTCGGGTACCCCCTTGGGCCCCCAACGCTGGTAGCGGGGGGCACGGCTCGATAGCCTCACCGGGCACAGCCCGTGCGTGGAGTGAGTGAGGACCAGCCGTGCCCCTGCCTTTCCTGACCGCGGACCGCGCTTTCGACGACGCGGCCACGGACGCCGCGCTCCCGTTCGACGACCGCGACCACTGGCGCCGGCCTTACCGCCCGGGCCCGTGGCGCGTTGCCGCCGCCGCGGTGCTGCTGCTCCTCGCCTCGTACGTCCTCGTGGCCGCCGTGATCATCGCCTTCGCCGGAGGCCTGGCGGGCGCAGGGGTCTGCGTGGGCGTGGCCGTCCTCGTCATCTGTGCCGCCCTGCGGCTGCTGCGCGCGGGCACTTGGGTCAGCGCCCACGGCCTGCGGCACGTGACCTTCTTCCGCACCCGGACCGTGCCGTGGGCGCGGATCGCCTCCGTGCGCACCATCCAGCAGCCCGTGCGGTGGCTCGGGCTTCCCCGCACGGTGCAGGGGCAGGCCCTGATGCTCGTCCGCGTCGACCGGCCCGCGGACGAGCGGGCGACGCTGCTGACCGACCGCGGGGCGGACTTCCTCGCGCGCCGCACGGCCTTCGACCGGGCCGCCGACACCATCGAGGTGTGGGCGGACGAATACAGCCGTACGGCCTAGACGTCGTAGGCGTACGGCGGTCAGACGCTCAGCGGCCTGCCCTCGTGCAGGGCGATGGCCCGCTGCATGGCCTTTCGCGCGCGGGGGGTGTCCCGGGCGTCGTGGTAGGCGATGGCGAGGCGGAACCAGCAGCGCCAGTCGTCCGGGGTGTCCTCCGTCTCGGCCTTGCGCCGGGCGAAGACCTCGTCGGCGGAATCGCGGTCGATGCGTCCGCTGGGCGTGCGCTTCAACTCGTCGACGGGCAGGCCGCCTTCGGCCTCCAGCTCGGCCGCGAGCCGGTTGGCCCGCTGGACGAAGCGCGTGTTCTGCCACAGGAACCACAGGCCGATGGCCGGCAGGACGAGCACCGCGACCCCGAAGGTCACGGTCAGCACGGTGCCGTGCTGGATGAGCAGCACGCCACGGCTGCCGACCAGGACGAAGTAGACGACCAGGACGGCGGCCGTGACGGCGTAGGTGATCTTTGCGCGCATGGGTTCGGCTCGGCTCAGTCCAGGTCCAGGAAGTGTTCCAGGCCGAAGGTGAGGCCCGGGGTCGCCACGACTCGGCGGGCGCCCAGGAGGATGCCCGGCATGAAGCTGCTGTGGTGCAGCGAGTCGTGGCGGATCGTGAGGGTCTCGCCCTCGCCGCCGAGCAGGACCTCCTGGTGGGCGAGGAGGCCGTTCAGGCGCACCGCGTGCACGCGGACGCCGTCGACGTCCGCGCCGCGGGCGCCCTCCAGGGCGGTCTCCGTGGCGTCGGGCTGCGGGGCGCTGCCCGCGGCCCTGCGCGCCTCGGCGATGAGCTGGGCGGTGCGCGTGGCGGTGCCGCTGGGGGCGTCGGCCTTGTGCGGGTGGTGCAGCTCGACGACCTCGACGGAGTCGAAGTACGGGGCCGCGAGCTGTGCGAACTTCATGGTGAGGACCGCGCCGATGGAGAAGTTCGGCGCGATGAGCACGCCGGTCTCCGGGGAGGCGTCAAGCCAGGTGCGCAGCTGCGCGAGACGCTCGTCGTTCCAGCCCGTCGTGCCGACGACGGCGTGGATGCCGTGCCGGACGCAGAAGTCGAGGTTGCCCATCACGGAAGCGGGCGTGGTCAGCTCGACCGCGACCTGGGCTCCGGCCTCGACCAGCGCCTCCAGCTTGTCGCCGCGGCCGAGGGCCGCCACCAGTTCCATGTCGTCGGCCGCCTCGACGGCTCGTACGGCCTCGGAGCCGATCCGGCCCTTGGCGCCGATGACCGCCACGCGCAGCTTGCTCATCTGCCTGTTTCCTTAACCGAGTTCTGAGTCGGACGGGACCTGGGTCCGGGAGTCCCGGGCCTAGGCCACCGCTTCGTGCAGGCGGGCGGCCTGCTTGTCCTTGAGCGGGCCTATCGCGGAGAGCGAAGGGCGCTGCCCCAGGATGTCGCGGGCCACCTCGCGCACCTCGTCCGGGGTGACCTCCGCGATCCTGGCCAGCATGTCGTCGACCGACATCTGCTCGCCCCAGCACAGCTCGCTCTTGCCGATGCGGTTCATGATCGCGCCGGTGTCCTCGAGGCCGAGGACCGTGGAGCCCGCGAGCTGGCCTATCGCGCGCCTGATCTCGTCGTCCGTCAGGCCGTGCTCGGCGACGTGGTCCAGCTCGTCCCGGCAGATCTTGAGGACGTCGTGGACCTGGCTGGGACGACAGCCCGCGTACACGCCGAACAGACCGGCGTCGGCGAACGCCGAGGTGTACGAGTACACGCTGTAGGCCAGGCCCCGCTTCTCGCGGACCTCCTGGAACAGGCGGGAGGACATGCCGCCGCCGAGCGCGGTGTTCAGCACGCCCATGGCCCAGCGGCGCTCGTCGGTGCGGGCCAGGCCCGGCATGCCGAGGATGACGTGGGCCTGCTCGGTCCTGCGGTCGACGACCTCGACGTGGCCCGAGGCGCGCACGCGGCGCACGCCCGCGCGCGGGGCGATGGGCGTGGCGTCGGTGCGTGTGAGGGCGCCCGCCTTCTCGAACGCGGCGCGGACCTGGCGGACGACCTTCTGGTGGTCCACGTTGCCCGCGGCGGCGACGACCAGGTGGGTGGGGTCGTAGTGCCGCTTGTAGAAGCGGCGGATGCGGTCCGCGGTGAGGGCGTTGATCGTGTCGACCGTGCCGAGGACCGGACGGCCGAGAGGGGTGTCGCCGAGCATCGTGTGCGCGAACAGGTCGTGCACGCAGTCGCCCGGGTCGTCCTCCGTCATCGCGATCTCTTCGAGGATGACGCCGCGCTCGGCGTCGACGTCCTCCTGGCGGATCAGCGAGCCGGTGAGCATGTCGCAGACCACGTCGATGGCCAGCGGCAGGTCGGTGTCGAGCACGCGCGCGTAGTAGCACGTGTACTCCTTCGCCGTGAACGCGTTCATCTCGCCGCCGACGGCGTCGATCGCGGAGGAGATGTCCAGGGCGCTGCGCTCGCGGGTGCCCTTGAAGAGGAGGTGCTCCAGGTAGTGCGTCGCGCCGTTCAGGGACGGCGTCTCGTCGCGGGAGCCGACGTGGGCCCAGATGCCGAAGGTGGCCGAGCGGACCGACGGGAGGGTCTCGGTGACGACGCGCAGCCCGCCGGGGAGGGTGGTCTTGCGGACCGTGCCGATGCCGTTCTGGCCCTTGATCAAAGTTTGGGTACGGGCGACGGCCCGCCCCTCCGAGGAGGGGCGGGCCGTCGTCGTGGTGCTACGCGACGTCACTTGTCGGTGTCGTCCTTCTTGTCGGTGGCGCTGTCGTCGCCCTCTTCACCCTCGATGACGGGGATCAGGGAGAGCTTGCCGCGGGAGTCGATCTCGGCGATCTCGACCTGGACCTTCTGGCCCACGCCGAGGACGTCCTCGACGTTCTCCACGCGCTTGCCGCCGGCGAGCTTGCGGATCTGCGAGATGTGCAGCAGACCGTCCTTGCCCGGGAGCAGCGACACGAACGCGCCGAAGGTCGTCGTCTTCACGACGGTGCCCAGGTAGCGCTCGCCGACCTCCGGCATGGTCGGGTTGGCGATGCCGTTGATCGTGGCGCGGGCGGCCTCGGCGGCCGGGCCGTCGGCGGCACCGATGTAGATGGTGCCGTCGTCCTCGATCGTGATGTCGGCGCCGGTGTCCTCCTGGATCTGGTTGATCATCTTGCCCTTCGGGCCGATGACCTCACCGATCTTGTCCACCGGGATCTTGACGGTGATGATCCGCGGCGCGTTCGGGGACATCTCGTCCGGAACGTCGATCGCTTCCATCATCACGTCGAGGATGTGCAGGCGGGCGTCGCGGGCCTGCTTCAGGGCGGCGGCCAGGACGGAGGCCGGGATGCCGTCCAGCTTGGTGTCGAGCTGGAGGGCGGTCACGAACTCCTTGGTGCCGGCGACCTTGAAGTCCATGTCGCCGAAGGCGTCCTCCGCACCGAGGATGTCGGTGAGGGTGACGTAGTGCGTCTCGCCGTCGATCTCCTGGGAGATCAGACCCATGGCGATGCCGGCGACCGGGGCCTTCAGGGGCACACCGGCGTTCAGCATCGACATGGTGGAGGCGCAGACGGAGCCCATGGACGTCGAGCCGTTGGACCCGAGGGCCTCGGAGACCTGACGGATCGCGTAGGGGAACTCCTCGCGCGTCGGGAGCACCGGCGTGAGGGCGCGCTCGGCGAGGGCGCCGTGGCCGATCTCGCGGCGCTTCGGGGAGCCGACGCGGCCGGTCTCGCCGGTGGAGTACGGCGGGAAGTTGTAGTTGTGCATGTAGCGCTTGCGCGTCACCGGGGAGAGGGTGTCGAGCTGCTGCTCCATCCGGAGCATGTTCAGCGTCGTCACGCCCAGGATCTGGGTCTCGCCGCGCTCGAACAGGGCGGAGCCGTGCACGCGCGGGATGGCCTCGACCTCGGCGGCCAGGGTGCGGATGTCGGTGACACCGCGGCCGTCGATGCGCTTCTTCTCCTTGATGACGCGCTCACGGACCAGGGCCTTGGTCAGCGAGCGGTACGCGGCGGAGATCTCCTTCTCGCGGCCCTCGAACTCCGGGAGCAGCTTTTCGCCGGCCAGCGCCTTGACGCGGTCCAGCTCGGTCTCGCGCTCCTGCTTGCCCGCGATGGTCAGCGCCTGGGCCAGCTCGGGCTTGACGGCGGCCGTGAGGGCCTCGAGCACGTCGTCCTCGTAGTCGAGGAAGATCGGGAACTCGCCGGTGGGCTTGGCGGCCTTGGCGGCGAGGTCCGACTGGGCCTTGCACAGGACCTTGATGAAGGGCTTCGCGGCCTCGAGGCCGGCGGCGACGACCTCCTCGGTCGGCGCCTCGGCGCCGCCCTTGACCAGCTCGATGGTCTTCTCGGTGGCCTCGGCCTCGACCATCATGATCGCGACGTCGCCGTCCTCGAGGACGCGACCGGCGACGACCATGTCGAAGACGGCGTCCTCAAGCTCGGTGTGCGTCGGGAAGGCGACCCACTGGCCCTTGATGAGGGCCACGCGCGTGCCGCCGATCGGGCCCGAGAAGGGCAGGCCGGCGAGCTGCGTGGAGCAGGAGGCGGCGTTGATCGCGACCACGTCGTACAGGTGGTCGGGGTTGAGCGCCATGATCGTCTCGACGACCTGGATCTCGTTGCGCAGGCCCTTCTTGAAGGACGGGCGCAGCGGGCGGTCGATGAGGCGGCAGGTGAGGATGGCGTCCTCGGAGGGGCGGCCCTCCCGGCGGAAGAAGGAGCCGGGGATCTTGCCGGCCGCGTACATCCGCTCCTCGACGTCCACCGTCAGGGGGAAGAAGTCGAGCTGGTCCTTGGGCTTCTTGGACGCGGTGGTGGCCGAGAGGACCATCGTGTCGTCGTCCAGGTAGGCGACGGCGGAGCCGGCGGCCTGACGGGCCAGGCGGCCCGTCTCGAAGCGGATGGTGCGGGTGCCGAAGGTGCCGTTGTCGATGACGGCCTCGGCGTAGTGGGTCTCGTTCTCCACTAGCGGTTTCTCCGTTACGTAGCGTCTTTTCACCCCTGGGCCCGTGTGGCCCGGGGTCCGCCCCTGCCCGTGTGGCGTGGGAGCGGTGCGGAGAAGCGCGCCTTGGGTGCGGGCCGGTCTTCGATCGAAGCCCCCGGGGACTCGTACTCGCGTATCCCGGAGGCCACTACCGAGGACCGGCGGCGGCTGGGTGCGCTTCTCCTTATGTGGTTGTGCCCGCTTGTGCGGTGTGCCGCTTATGCGGTGTGCCCGCTTATGCGGTGGTGGCCGCGGTCGTGCGACGGGGCCCGCGCGCTGGCGCGCTCGGCCCGGCACACACGTCCGGGGCTGTGTCGGACGTCACCAGACTACAAAGGGTCGGTGACACCGCGCACGTACAGCAAAGGGAGCGGCCCCCTTCGAGTGCTTCGAGTGGGAACCGCTCCCTTCACGGCGTCTTACTTGGCGCCCGCCGCACCGCGGCGGATGCCGAGGCGCTCGACCAGGGCGCGGAAGCGCTGGATGTCCTTCTTGGCCAGGTACTGAAGCAGACGGCGACGCTGGCCGACCAGGATCAGCAGACCACGGCGGGAGTGGTGGTCGTGCTTGTGCGTCTTCAGGTGCTCGGTCAGGTCCGAGATGCGACGCGAGAGCAGCGCGACCTGGACCTCGGGGGAGCCGGTGTCGCCCTCCTTCTGGCCGAACTCGGTCATGATCTGCTTCTTCGTGGCGGCGTCGAGCGACACGCGTACTCCTTGTGATGTCTTTTGTCGCCTCCGAGTGCCCCTGGTCTTCTTCTCAGGGGTGCTTCCGGTACTCGGGAGGCAGGGGGTCCACCTGGGAGAGGTGGGGTCCGCCTTGCGGCGGGATGCCGCGTGGCGCGGTCCACCGGCCGGGGGCCTGGGGGATGTGCGCAGACATGCGGGCGTTACACAGCGTACCAGCCTGGGCGTGGCGCCTCTGTGCCGCTGGTCCGGAGCGGTCCGGAAGCGGGCCGGCAGCGGTGGGGAGGCGGCTCGGAGGCGGGCCGGGCCTGGTCCCATGATGCCTCGCCTGATGCCTCACCTGGCGTATGGCCCGATGCGTCGTCGCAGGTCGCGCGCCGGGCGCCCGCCGGTCACGCCCCCTCGACGCCGAGTGCGCCGTAAGCCGCCCCCTCGTCTCCTTCGCTCCCGTCGCCCCGCTCGGCGCGCAGCTCCTTGGGGGCGATGAAGACCCGGCCTCCCTCGACGAGCACGTCGGTCTCCCCCGGTTTCACGGGGCCTGCGCCGTCCGGGACGCTGAAGAGCAGGAAGGGGGTCTCCCTCCCCGACTCGGGGTCCAGGCTCACGACGGCGTCGGGGGCGACGCCGTCGGCGCTCCCCCGGAAGGCGAGGAGCTTGCCGCCGCTGAGTTCCAGCGGGTACATCGCGCCGCGGCCCCGCGAGTCGAACTTCTGGACGACCTTGCCCGTCGCGAGGTCGAACGAGACGATCCGGTTCACCTCGGGGTCCTTGGGCTTGGTCGCGAGGAACAGGCGGTCACGTTCCGCCACGATGGCATCGCAGGTCTCGACGGTCCCGAAGCGGGCCGTGAAGCAGTCGTCGATGTAGCGGCCCTCCGGCATGTCGACCGTGGACCGGTAGGCGCCGAGGTCGTCGAGGGCGAGCAGCTTGTCCACGCCGGAGCCCCTGACCGCGACGGCCACCACGGCGGGCTCGGCCGACACGAGGTGCACGCGCTGCACCCCGCTGGCGACGTTGTACGTCCACAGCGGCTTGCCGGTACGCGGGTCGAGGCGCTGGACGCGGTACGTACGGTCGGCGTCGGCGCCGCACTCCCGCAGGGCGAGCAGCACCTTCCCGCCGGCGACTCCGGCGTTCCGGCAGACCGAGGGGCGGGTGTCCTGCCAGAGGCGCTCGCCGCCCTTCATGTCGTACGCGACGGATCCGCGTCCCCAGGCGACGGTGACCGTCCCGCGGATCAGGGTCACGTTCGTGCTCGTCGGGGAGGCGTCCTTGGCGTCGGGGAGGGCGACCTGCCAGAGCTTCTTGCCGGTGTCGAGGTCGAGGAGGGCGAGCTGGGTGCAGGGGGGCGGGGCGGGAGCGGGCTCCTTCTTGGCCTTGTCCTTCTTGCCCTTGCCCTTCTTCTTGTCGCCCTTCTTGCTCCCCTTCTTGTCGCCGTCCTTCTTCTTGTCGCCCTTCTTCTTGTTCTTGTCGTCCTTCTTGCTCTTCTTGTCGCTCTTCTTGTCCTTGGGCTTCTTCTCAGGCTCCTTCGTGGGCTCCTGGAAGAGGACCGCCGTGCGTCCGTCCGCCGTGACGTGCCGGGTCGTGCCGCAGATGGTTCCGCCGAGGTCGGTCGACCACACCTCCTTGGAGGTGCCGAACGCGAAGCCCTTGAGTGTGCCGCCGACGCCGCGTACGAGGGTCTTGTCCGTCGCCCAGGTGCCGGGGGCGCGTACGGAGGCGTCCCGGCCGAACCGCTTCTCGAACTCCTTCTCCCGGTAGTCGACGGCCAGGTGCCCCACGGGGGAGCCGGGAGCCGTCTCGGCGGTGTCCCTGATGTCGTCCGGCGCCTGCTGGGCGGCCTTCGCGTCCTGGTTCCCCGCCTCGCTTTCGTCGGCCGCGGCCCAGAGCATCCAGCCGCCCGCGCACAGCACGAGGGCCAGGAGTCCGGCCAGGCCCGCGAGCAGGCGCGCGCGGCGCTGTCTGCGCGCGTCGTCCACGGCCAGGACGGACTGGGTGAACTGGGAACGGGGTGGGCCTTGGCTCACGCTGGGGCGCCTTTCTCCGGGCCGACCAAGAGGCGGGATGACACTGGGGCGCCGCACGTCAACCGGTCAGCGCCGAAGGCAGAGTACGGAAGGGCCGCGCGCCTCCGTACGCCGGTGTCCTCCCGCCGACCGCTCGCCGGTGGCACCGCGGGCGGCCGGGGCCGCCGGACTGGCAGGTTCCGGCGCGGGCGTTGGGTACGTTGCCCACCATGCCCATACCGCCGCAGCAGCCCGGCCCTCAGCAGCCGAATCCGTATCAGCAGAATCCGTACGCCCAGCAGCCTCCGGGCCCGGTGCCCCCGAGCCCCTACGCGCAGCCTCAGGCCCCCGCGGGGCAGCCGCCGGCCCCGGTGGGGCAGCCACCGGCCTTCCCGCCGTACGGCGCGCCGCCGGCGGCCAAGAGACCGGTGCCCGCCTGGGTGTGGGGCATCGGGGGCGCGGTGGTCGCCTCGGCGGTCTGGGCGGGGGTGCTCTTCGCGGGCGGCACGCTGGGTGGCGGCGACGACGAGGCCGACCTCGCCGGCTATCACTTCCAGAAGAACCTCTGCGACGCCGTCACCATCGACGCTTTCAAGGAGCGTTACGAGCCACGGCTCGGAAGCGAGCCGAACAGCCACTACGCCTCCAAGCAGCGGGGCCTCGACGCCAACAACTGCAGCTGGAGCCTCAAGGACAAGAACGCGAGCGCGAGCGACTACAGCAGCGTCTTCGTGAACAGCACCGCGCAGTGGCACAAGAAGAGCAACCCCAAGGGGGAGTTCGCCTCGCTCTACAAGGGGTTCGAGGACCGGACGGGAGGCACGTACGCGTACACGACGAAGTCCGTCGGCGGCATCGGCGACGAGGCCTACCTCATCGTGGAGAAGCGGTCCGCCACGGGCAGCAAGACGGGCCCCAAGGAGTTCGGCGGCATGACGCTGGGCGTGCGTGACGGGTGGTTCACGTTCGAACTCCAGTGGAGTTGGTACGGGAGCAGTACGAGCGGCAGCTCGAAGGCGCCCTCCGAGCAGGAGGTCGAGAAGATGATCAAGTCGGACGCCCGGGACGCCCTGGCCGCGCTCAAGAAATCGTGACCCCGCGCGCGGCCGCCCGAGGGTGACCGGCCGTATGCGCTCCGCGAGCCGCGGCTGCCAAGTAGGGTGTGCGCACAGCGCGTTCGTACGTCGGGAAGGGGCCGTTCCGCCATGGCCGAGGCACAGGACGAGGAAGTCAGGGCACGCAAGGAGCGCGAGAAGAACGAGCTCTACGCTCTCGACATCTCCGGGGTCGAATGGCAGAGCGCCCCCGGTACCGAGACGCACGAGGAGCGGGTGGAGATCGCCCATCTCCCGGAGGGCGCGGTGGCGATGCGGTCTTCGCTCGCACCCGAGACCGTGCTGCGGTACACGAAAGCCGAGTGGAACGCCTTCGTACTGGGGGCGCGTGACGGGGAGTTCGACCTGGAGCCCGCGCCGCACAACGGGGGCGTGCCCGCGGCCGATTCGTCGGAGTGAGACAGGCCCGGCCGGGCGGCCGGGTTCGCCAGGAGCCTTGGAAGGGGCGGAAGCGGTGCGTACCGCTTCCGCCCCTTCGCCGTGTCCCCAGGGGCATTTCATGGCGTTTGGCGGTGTGCGACCGGTTTGCTCGTGATGGTGCGGAGTCGGTGACCGTCCTTGAGTGAGACATGGCGCGAAGGACGTCGTTCGGGGGGCGGACTTGCCTGCCGTGCTCGTGCTTTTGGTGATTAGGCTGGGACGGGGCGCGACGTCAGAACCCGCGAGTGGGGTGCACGCGTCCGTCACACGGGGAGAGCCAGGCGGATCGGACGACAGGAACGGTCGCCCCCCACCACGGCATGAGCGTGCTCGAGCACACCAGGAGGCATTGTGAACAGCGATCGGGACAAGATCCGCGGCGGCTGGGACGCACCCGTCGACGATCAGTCCGACGCGGAGTCCGCTGCCGAGACGACGGGCGAGTTCACCATCGACTACGCCCCGCCCGCCTGGTACACGCAGAACGCCTCCGGCAGCAGCCAGGACACGTCGGCCGCGCCGCCGGTGTCCACGCCGCCCCCGCCCGTCTCCACGCCGTTCGCGGCGGGCGGCGATGGCGAGCCCTCCGGGGACGAGGCTGCCGGAGCTTCCGGTTCCGGCGAGTCCGGCGGTACGCCCGCTCCCGTGCCAGCCGTGCCCAAGCTTCCCGTCGGCAGCGGCTTCCAGCAGGACTGGACCGTGCCGCCGCCTCCCACGGGGCAGCCGCTGCTCCCGCCCCCTCCGGCGGCGCCGCCGGTGTCCGGCGGAGCCTCGGACTGGAGCGGGGCGGTCGCGGGGACCGCCGCTCCGTCCGTTCCCGTACGGGGGGTAGGGGCCGCAGATGCTGACGGCGACGACGGCGGCGACCTGGAGAGCGGTGCCACCGTGCGGTTCTCGGCTGCCGCGCTGAAGCGGGAGATGAGTGAGCGGGGGGCCGCCCGGGCGGAGGGCTCGGCCGAGGCCGACGCCGAGGTTCCGGCTGAGGCGGCGGCTTCGGATGAGCCCTCCCCGGACGCGACCGCTACCCCGGGCGAAGCCGCCGCCGGAGACGGTGAGGCTGAGCCCGAAGCCGAGGACGGGTCTGGGGCTGGTGAGACCTCGGCCTCGGACGAGGAGGGCACCCACGAGGCAGCCCTCAGTGACGGGGCTCCCGACGACGCGGCCCCCAGCGACATGGCACCCGACGACTCGGCTCCCAAGACCGTGGCCCCCGAGGCGGAGGCTCCCAAGACCGTGGCCCCCAAGGCAGAGGCTCCCGAGGCGGTGGCTCCCGTCGACCCCGCGAGCGTTATGGCCGAAGCTGCCGGCGGAACCGCAGCGGATACCCCTCTCCCTCTGGCACCTCCCCCCATGGCACCGGCTCACGCTGCCGCGCTGGCCGACGCACCGCCGCCCTCCGGAGCGCCCGTCGACGCGCCGCCACCCTCCGGCGTACCCGCCGACGTGCCGCCCCCCTTCGCCGCGCAGCCCGAGCCGCAGCAGGCCCAGCCCCAACAGGCACAGCCCCAACCCCCGGCCCCCGTCGACCCCCGCGCCGCAGCCGCGCCGGAGGCCGGCCCCGGTGACGTACAAGACGCCACGCCCCCCACCTGGACCCCGCCGCCCGCGCCGCCCGCGCCGCAGGGCGGGCTCCCGCCGCTGCCCCCCGCGTTCCAGCCCGCCGCACCCACGGCCGCGCCCCAGTGGCCCGCGCAGAGCCAGGCCGCGCCCGGCCCCGAGGCCCAGCCCCCGGCCGCGGCGCAGCCCCAGCCGCCCGTCGAGCCGCAGGCGCCCGCGCCCGTGCCGCAGGCCTGGAGCACGCCCGCCGCGCAGCCGCCCGCCCCGGCCGCGCCCGAGCCGCAGAGCGGCTACGGCTTCCCCGCGCAGCCCGCGCCCGTACCGCCGCAACAACAGCAGCCGCAGCAGCAGCAGGGCTACGGCTTCCCGGCATCGATCCCCCACCAGGCCCAGCCGCCGCAGGCCGCCCCGCAGCCGCTCCCGCCCGCGCAGCCCCTGCCCGAGCCGCAGCAGGCACAGCCGCAGCCGCCGCAGGTACCCGTCGACCCGAGGGCCGGAGCCGCCTGGCCGCAGCCCGTGCGGCACGATCAGCGCGAGCGCACCAACCCGGGGGCGCCGCTCGGGTACACCGCCGCCGTGGAGCTGTCCTCCGACCGGCTGCTCAACAACAAGAAGCAGCGGACCAAGAGCAGCCGTCCCGTCGGCGGCTCCCGGTTCCGGCTCGGCGGCAAGAAGGAGGAGGCCGAGCGGCAGCGGAAGCTGGAGCTGATCCGCACCCCGGTGCTCTCCTGCTACCGCATCGCCGTCATCAGCCTCAAGGGCGGCGTCGGCAAGACGACCACGACGACCGCGCTCGGCTCCACCCTCGCCAGCGAGCGGCAGGACAAGATCCTCGCCATCGACGCCAACCCGGACGCCGGTACGCTCGGGCGGCGCGTGCGGCGCGAGACCGGGGCGACCATCCGCGACCTCGTCCAGGCCATCCCGTACCTCAACTCGTACATGGACATCCGGCGCTTCACCTCGCAGGCGCAGTCCGGGCTCGAGATCATCGCCAACGACGTCGACCCGGCCGTGTCCACGACCTTCAACGACGAGGACTACCGGCGCGCGATCGACGTCCTCGGCAAGCAGTACCCGATCATCCTCACGGACTCGGGCACGGGGCTCCTCTACAGCGCGATGCGCGGGGTGCTCGACCTCGCCGACCAGCTCATCATCATCTCCACGCCGTCCGTGGACGGGGCGTCCAGCGCCTCCACCACGCTGGACTGGCTCTCCGCGCACGGGTACGCGGAGCTGGTGCAGCGCTCCATCACGGTCATCTCCGGGGTGCGCGAGACCGGGAAGATGATCAAAGTGGAGGACATCGTGTCGCACTTCGAGACGCGGTGCCGGGGGGTGGTCGTGGTGCCCTTCGACGAGCACCTCGCCGCCGGGGCCGAGGTCGATCTCGACATGATGCGGCCGAAGGTGCGGGAGGCCTACTTCACCCTTGCCGCGATGGTGGGTGAGGACTTCGCCCGGGCGCAGCAGGCACAGGGGCTGTGGACCTCGGACGGGAACCCGCCGCCTCGGGTGGCTCCGCCGCTGCCGGGGCAGCAGGGGTATCCCGCGCCGGGGGCTCAGCCGTACGGGGGCGCCCCCGGGGGCTACCCCCAGCAGCCTCAGGCCCAGCCGCAGCCGGGGCAGGTGCCTCCGCCGCAGCCGTAGCCCTTCGCCCTACTTCGCAGGCCCGTGCCGTCCTCGGTGCGGGCCTGCCCCATTTGGGCTGATGCCAGGCGCGACGGTTGCTCGGCGCCGCGGGCTGTGCCCACCCGTTCCGCCCCCTGGGCGGACCAGCTGCCCACAGCAGGAAGGGCGTCATCCTCTGGCCTGGAGGGCGTCACTGGTCTTGACCAATGCGGATGAAATCCCGGTCAACTCGTTATTTCCGCAGGCCACATGGGGTTCACCGGCCGTTGACGCGTGCAGACTGGCGCTGGTAGACACACAGCATCCAGCGGGCCCCTCCTTGATCGACCACACGTACACCAGCCGTACTCAGTCGCAACTCAGTCGTAAGCAGCCATCCCTGCGCGAGCGATGACGCGAGGTCACCGACCCATGGACAGACAAGATCAGCACGGCAGAACCCGTACAGGGCGCCACCCGGCACCCTCCGCACGGTCCCGGCTCCTCGTCGCGGGCGGCGCCCTCGCCGCCCTCGGTCTCACGGCCGGGCTCGCGACACCGCTCAACCCGGCCCCGCAGCAGGCCGAGGCCAAGGCCGACGGCAAGAAGACGCTCACCGTCGCGGTCGCACAGAGCGTGGACTCGCTCAGCCCGTTCCTGGCCCAGCGGCTGCTCAGCACCAGCATCCACCGGCTGACGTACGAGTACCTCACGAACTACGACGCGAAGGACAACCACACCGTCCCGGGGTTCGCCACCAAGTGGGAGCCGTCGGCGGACAAGCTCACGTGGACGTACACCATCCGGACCGACTCCACCTGGTCCGACGGGAAGAAGGCGACCGCCGAGGACGCCGCCTGGACGTTCAACAAGATCATGTCCAAGGAGGGCACGGCCACCGCCAACTCGAACTTCGTCACCAACTTCAAGAAGGTGACGGCGCCGTCCCCCACCAAGCTGGTCATCGAGCTGAAGAAGCCGCAGTCGACCATGGCGGCGCTCGACGTGCCCATCGTGCCCAAGCACGTCTGGGAGAAGGTCGGCGACCTGTCCAAGTTCAACAACGACAAGGACTTCCCCGTCGTCGGGAACGGCCCCTTCGTCCTCGACGACTTCAAGGTCGACTCGTATGTGAAGCTGAAGGCCAACGACGACTTCTGGCGCGGGAAGCCGAAATTCGACGAGCTGGTCTTCAAGACGTACAAGGACCAGGACGCGGCCGTCGCCGCGCTCAAGAAGGGCGAGGTGTCCTTCGTCGCCGGGCAGCCCGCCCTCACGCCCGCGCAGGCCAACGGCCTCAAGGGCGAGCCCGACGTCAAGGTGAACAACGGCCCCGGACGGCGCTTCTTCGCCATCGCCACCAATCCGGGGGCGCGGACCCTGGACGGGAAGAAGTTCGGCGACGGCCACCCGGCGCTGCTCGACAAGCGGGTCCGGCAGGCCCTCTTCCTGTCCGTCGACCGCAAGACGATCGTGGACAAGGTCTTCCAGGGCAACGCCGTCGAAGGCGCCGGCTACATCCCGCCGCGCTTCTCCGACTACGCCTGGCAGCCGTCCCCGGAGCAGAAGCTCGCGTACGACCCGAAGCGGGCCGCGTCCCTCCTCGACCAGGCCGGCTACAAGAAGAACGGCGACGGCAAACGCGTCGGCAAGGACGGCAAGCCCCTCGACCTCCGCATCCTCTGCCACGCCACCGACCCCAACGACAAGGCCGTCGGGAAGTACCTCAAGGAGTGGTGGGGCGATCTCGGCATCGGGCTCAAGGTGAACTGTCTCGACGACGTCTCCGTGCCCTGGTACGCCGGTGAGTACGACCTCGCCTTCGACGGCTGGTCGGTGAATCCGGACCCGGACTTCGTCCTCGGCATCCACACCTGCGCCGCCCTGCCGGAGAAGGCCAAGGAGAGCGCCGCGACCGACAACTTCATCTGTGACAAGAAGTTCGACGAACTGTACGAGAAGCAGCTCGCCGAGTACGACCCGGCCAAGCGCGCGGCGATCGTCAAGCAGATGCAGTCCTGGCTGTACGACTCGGGCTACATGAACGTGATGGCGTACCCGAACGCCGTCGAGGCCTATCGCACCGACCAGATCAAGTCCATCACCACCATGCCGGAGGCCGCGGGCAACATTTACGGCCAGGACGGCTATTGGAGTTGGTGGTCGGCGACCCCGGCGAGTGGGGACGGCAGTTCCGATGGGGGCGGCTCCACCGGTGTCATCATCGGTATCGCCGTCGCCGCGGCGGTGGTCGTGGGCGGCGGAGCCCTGATCGCCCTGCGCCGCCGCTCGACCGCAGAGGACCGCGAGTAACGGATGACGAAGAACCCCGCGACCGACACCGTGAGCAGCGCATGACCGCGGCCGACAACAGTCCGGCGGCGATCCTCGCCGCCGAGGCCGAGGCCGAGGCACCCGGCGGACCGGCAGGACCGGTCCGCCCACGGGGCCGCGGCCCCCGGGCACGCGACACCACCGCCTATCTGACGTACGTCGCCGGCAAGATCGGCGGCGCGCTCGTCTCGATGTTCGCCGTGCTCGTCACGAGCTTCTTCCTCTTCCGGCTCATCCCGGGCGACCCGGTGAAACAGATGACCGGCGGGCGGCGCGTGTCGAGCGAGCAACTGGCCGCCATGCGGGCCGAGTTCGGGCTGGACGACCCGGTGTGGAAGCAGTTCACCGATTACTGCGGCAACGTCCTCACCGGGGACTTCGGCACGTCGTACCAGTTCCACACCCCGGTCATGGACAAGATCACCGAGGCGCTCGGGCCGACGCTGTGGCTCACCGGGACGGCGTACGTCCTCTACACGGTGATCGGCATCTGGCTCGGCACGCGCACGGCGTGGCGCAACGGAGGCCTCGGGGACCGCTTCCACACCGGGCTCGCCCTGACGCTGTACTCGGTGCCGTCGTTCTGGCTCGGCCTGCTGCTCATCATCACCTTCTCGGTGGGCGCGGGGCCGCTGCCCGGCCTCTTCCCGACGGGCGGCATGGAGAGCGGCGACGAGACGGGCCTCGCGTACGTCGTGGACGTGGCGCACCACATGATCCTGCCGGTGGTCACGCTCGTCGCCGTCGGATACGCGCAGACGCTGCTCGTCATGCGCTCCTCGCTGCTCGACGAGATGGGCAGCGACTATCTGACGACCGCCCGCGCCAAGGGGCTCAGGGACGACCTGGTGCGCCGCCGCCACGCCGTGCCGAACGCGCTCCTGCCGACGGTCACGCTGATGTTCGTGAACCTGGGCACGGTGGTGG
Source organism: Streptomyces sp. NPDC045778 (assembly GCF_056431945.1). Classification (NCBI taxonomy): domain Bacteria; kingdom Bacillati; phylum Actinomycetota; class Actinomycetes; order Kitasatosporales; family Streptomycetaceae; genus Streptomyces; species Streptomyces sp. NPDC045778. The sequence continues at coordinate 23,796 of NZ_JBWKJZ010000053.1, read as the reverse complement.
CGGGCGCGATCCTGGTCGAGACCGTCTTCTCCTGGCCGGGGCTCGGCAGCCTCTTCTACCAGGCGCTGAGCGTGCCCGACCTGCCCCTCGTGCAGGGCCTGTTCTTCGTCTTCGCCACCGCGGTGATCCTGATGAACACCGTCGCCGACGTGGTGTATCCGCTGCTCGACCCGAGGGTGGGCCGATGACGACCGAGACGCCTGCCGCACCGCCCCCGGCACCGAACCCGCGGGCGCTCGCCTGGACGCGCAGGCGGCACTCCGCGGCCCGCTTCTGGCGGGAGTACCGCACGCACAAGGCCGGGCTCTTCGGCCTCGCCGTGCTCGTCCTGATCTCGCTCGCCGCGGTCTTCGCGCCGCTGCTCGTGGGCTCGGACGCGGACAGCGTCACCCACGCGCCGGGCGACGCCATGGAGTCCCCGAACGGCGAATTCCCGCTCGGCACCGACCAGTTCGGGCGCGATCTGCTGGCGCTCCTGGTGTACGGGGCGCGGATCTCCCTCACCATCGGGCTGCTGGCCGCCTTCCTGTCCGTGGCGATCGGCACGGTCGTGGGCATCACGGCGGGGCACTACCGCGGCTGGTACGGCACGGTGATGATGCGCGTCACCGACTGGTTCCTCGTGATGCCCACGCTGGTGCTCGCGATCGCCCTCGCCGTCGTGCTGTCCGGCTCCCTGAGCACGATCATCCTGGCCATCGGCGTGACGACCTGGCCGACGACGGCCCGCCTGGTGCGCGCGCAGACCCTCGCGGTCGAGTCCCGCCCGTACATCGAGCGGGCCCGGGCCCTCGGCGGCGGGCACACCCACATCATGCTCCGCCACGTGCTGCCGAACGTGATGCCGCTGGTGCTCGCGCAGACGACCCTCGTCATCTCGGGCGCCATCCTCACCGAGGCCACGCTCGCCTTCCTCGGCCTGGGCGATCCGACCGCGGTCTCCTGGGGCGGTCTCCTCCAGGACGCCCGCGAGGCGGGCGCCGTCAGCGCGGGCGACTGGTGGTACCTGGCGCCGCCCGGCATCGCGATCGCCGTGGTCGCGCTCGCGTTCACGCTGTGCGGGCGGGCCGTGGAGTCCGTGCTCAACCCCCGCCTCGGGGTGTCCCGTTGACCGCCGAACCGGAGGCCGCCGTGACCACCGCCCACACCGCGACCGACGCCCCCGAGGCGTCCGGGCGAGGCGCCGGGCAGCCGCTGCTCGACGTCAGGAACCTCGAAGTGACGTACGCGTCCGGCGCCGCGGCCGTGCGCGGGGTCGACCTGACCGTGGGCGCCGGGCAGAAGCTCGGCGTCGCGGGCGAGTCCGGCTGCGGCAAGTCCACGCTCGCCCTGGCCCTGCTGCGGCTGCTGCCCGCCGGGACCCGGGTGACCGGGGAGGTGCTGCTCGACGGCGAGGACGTGCTCACCATGAAGTGGGGCCGGGTGCGCGCGGTCCGCTGGGCGGGCGCGTCCGTGGTGTTCCAGGGCGCCATGCACTCGCTGAACGCGGTGCACCGCATCGGCGACCAGATCGCCGAGCCGATCCTGCTGCACAAGAAGGCGACCCCGGCGGGCGCCAAGAAGAAGGCCCGGGAGCTGCTGGAGCACGTGGGCCTGCCCGGCGCACGCGCGGACGCCTACCCGCACGAGCTGTCGGGCGGCCAGCGCCAGCGCGTGATGATCGCCATGGCGCTCGCCTGCGACCCGCGCCTGATCATCGCGGACGAGCCGACGACCGCCCTCGACGTGATGATCCAGGCGCAGATCCTGCGCCTGATCGAACAGCTCGTGGCCGAGCAGGACCTCGGCCTGATCATGATCAGCCACGACCTGGCGGTGCTCGCCGACACCTGCGACCGGCTCGCGGTGATGTACGCGGGCCGCGTGGTCGAGGAGGGCCCGGCCCGGGACGTGTACGAGCGGGCGCAGCACCCGTACGGCAAGGCACTCTCGGCGGCGTTCCCGCGCGTCGGGGACCTCGCCTCACGGTTCGCGCCGCGCGGCCTGCCCGGCGACCCGCCGGACCCGTCGGCGCTCCCGGCGGGCTGTACGTTCCATCCGCGCTGCCCGGTGGCCCTCGACTCCTGCGCCACGCAGGACCAGGCGCTGCGCGCGGCGGGCCCGGCCCACCATGCGGCCTGTGTGCACGTGGGCTCCCCCGTCCCCACCCAGCAGGCCCCGGCGGCCGTGGACGGGGCGCCGTGACCGGGCCGCGCACCCCGATCCGCCCGCCCTGGCCCCCGGCCGCGAGGAGACGCGCATGACCATCCACTCCCCCCTCACGCCGCCCGCCCCGCCCGGGGACGCGGCGCCGCTGCTCGCGGCAGAGGGCCTGCACGTCACGTTCCCCGGGCGGCGCGGCGCGGATCCGGCGCGGGCCGTGGACGGCGTGGACCTGCACATCCGGCCGGGTGAGATCGTCGCGCTCGTCGGCGAGTCCGGCTGCGGCAAGACGACGCTGGCGCGCTCGCTGCTCGGCCTGGTGCCGCCCACGTCGGGCCGGGTCACCTTCGGCGGCGAGCCGCTGGGATACCGGTCCCGCGCCCTGAAGGCGTACCGCAAGCGCGTCCAGCTCGTGCTCCAGGACCCGAGCGGCTCGCTCAACCCGCGGCACACGGTGTACGACGCGGTGGCCGAGGGGCTGCGCATCCACAAGTACGCGGGGGACGAGCGGGCGGCCGTCGCGGGGGCCCTGTCACGGGCCGGCCTGCGCCCGCCCGAGCGGTTCTTCCTGCGCTATCCGCACGAGCTGTCCGGCGGCCAGCGCCAGCGCGTCGTCATCGCGGGCGCGCTGGTCCTCGAACCCGAACTCATCGTCGCGGACGAGCCGGTGGCCTCCCTCGACGCGTCCGTACGCGGGGAGATCCTCGCCCTGCTGCTGCGGCTGCGCGAGGAACTCGGCCTCTCCGCGCTCGTGGTGACCCACGACCTGGGCCTCGCCTGGAACATCGCCGACCGCGTGGCCGTGATGTACCTGGGCCGCATCGTGGAGACGGGCGCCGTCGACGAGGTCCTGACGGCGCCTCAGCACCCGTACACGAAGGCCCTGCTGTCGGTCCTGCCGGAAGCCGGCGGCGAGCCCGTGGTCCTCACGGGTGAGCCCCCGGACCCGTCCCGCGTCCCGGCGGGCTGCCGCTTCCACGTCCGCTGCCAGGTCCTCGCCGGCGGCGAGGCGGAGCGGGCGGGGGTGGCCCGGGACTGCCGCACGAAGGACCTGCCGGTCCTGTCGGGCGGCGGCGGTGCCCAAGTGGCCTGCCACTGGGCGACGACGAGCGACCCCATCAGCCCGTCCGGCGATTGAGGACGAGCCCGAAGGGCGATCCGCCTCAGCCCCGGTCGGCCTCATAGCCCTCGACCAGAGCCCGCGCCTGCTTCACATCGTCGCCGATGGCGACCAGCAGCGCGTCGATGGACTCGAACTTGGCCTGGCCCCGCACGAAGGCCAGGAAGTCCACGGCCACGTGCAACCCGTACAGATCGAGGCCCACGCGGTCGATGGCGTAGGCCTCGACCGTGCGCTCCGTGCCGTCGAACTGCGGGTTCGTCCCGACGGAGATCGCCGCGGGCATGGCCTCGCCCTGGGCGTGCAGCCAGCCCGCGTACACGCCGTCGGCGGGGATCGCGGTGTGCGGGAGCGTCTCCACGTTGGCCGTGGGGAAGCCCAGCTCGCGGCCGCGCTGGGCGCCGCGGACGACCACGCCCTCCACGCGGTGCGGGCGGCCGAGGATCTCGCGGGCGCCCGCGAGGTCGCCCTCGGCGACGAGGCGCCGGGTGAGCGTCGACGAGAACGGCTCGCCGCCGCCCGCCTCGCCGCTGACGTACAGGTCGACGACCTCGACCTCGTAGTCGTACGTCTCGCCGAGGTCGGCCAGGACCGCCACGTCGCCCGCGGCGCGGTGTCCGAAGCGGAAGTTGGGACCTTCGACGACGGCCTTGGCGTGCAGCTTGTCGACGAGGACCTTCACCACGAAATCGGCGGGCGACAGCTTCGAGAACTCGGTCGTGAACGGCAGGATGAGGACGGCGTCCACGCCGAGGTCGGCCATCAGCTCGGCGCGCCGGTGGTGCGGGGCGAGCAGCGGCGGGTGGCTGCCCGGGCGCACGACCTCGCTGGGGTGCGGGTCGAAGGTGACGACCACGGCGGGTACGCCCAGCTCGCGCGCGCGGGCCACCGCGCGGCCGATGATGAGCTGGTGCCCGCGGTGCACGCCGTCGTAGGAACCGATGGTGACGACGCTGCGCCCCCAGTCCTGGGGAATGTCCTCCAAGCCACGCCAGCGCTGCACTGTCTTCGCTCCTCGCCGAACCCGTGTACGTCCCGTACGTGTGTACGTTCCCTTGCCGATTGCGCAGGTCTAAGAGTGCCATGCCGACAGGTTGTCGCTCGCATCGGCCGGGGTGGTGGTGCTCACGCCGACTTGGGAAGCTCACGCCGACACGGGGACCGCGTCCGCGAGCCCCTCGACGGTGCGGCGGGCGCTCGGGCCGATGAGGGCCGCCCAGTCCTGCGGGGCGTCCGCCATCCAGCGGGCGAGGCGCGCGGCGAAGCCCGGCGCGCGCCGCGCGAGGTCCACCAGGGCGCGATCGAACCGGGTCGCGCCCTCCGGTGTGCGGCCGAGCAGCAGGCCCGCGCGCTGGACGAGGTGGCGGTCGTGCTCGGCGTCGCCACCGCGCTCACCGACCGCGCGCAGCACGGCCTCGACGACGTCCGGGTCCTCCTCCCGCGCGAGCAGCAGGTCGAGCAGCTCGGCGCGCAGCGGCCGCGAGGCCCGGCCGCCGGGCGCGGCGAGGACCGGCGCGAGGGCCCGGCGCACCTCCACGGCGCCGCTCCGCAGCAGCCCGGTGACCGTCGGGAAAAGCACGGCCCGCACGCCAGGGCCGTGGTCGAGGAGCAGGTCGACGTACCTGGCGACGGCCCCCGCGGACTCCGGGCACTGCTCCGCGTGGTCGCGGACCAGGGCCGCGACGCGGCGCGCCAGGGCGGGCGAGGTGACTCCGGCGAGGTCCCGCAGCAGGTCACCGGCTGCCGGGCCGGGGCCGTGGAGGCGGGCGCGGAAGGCCGCGAGCACCGGCTCGGGGTCGGTCGTGAGGGCGGCGGCGAGCGCGCTCCCGGGCAGCCACGGGTCACCCGCCGCGAACGCCTTCAGGGCGGTCGGCAGATGCCGGGCCCGGGTCTGCGGGTCCCGCACGAGCAGTGCGAGCGCCGCGCCGTGCAGGGAGGCGTCGCCGGGCCGGGCGAGCAGCGCGTAGGCCGCGTGCCGCAGCAGGGTGCGGTCGGCGTCGCCGGTGGCGTGCCGGGCGGTGCGCAGGCCCCAGACCACGGCGGCCACGCGGCGCGCCGCACGGTCGTCGCGCGCCCAGCGGTCGACGGCACGGCACACGGCGGACGGCTCGTCCTCGGCGAGCGCGCCGAGCAGTTCGTCGGCGCGGGTGTGCGCGCAGTCGGCGAGGGCCTCCGTGAGGTCGTCGATGGCGCGGTGCCGGTGGGTGTACAGCAGGGCCTGTGCGGCGGAGGCGACGGTGGCGTCCGGCGTGGCCCGCAGCGGGCTCTCGTCGGTGAACCAGCGCGTCAGGTGGCGCTGGACGGCGCCGGGGTCGGCGGCGAGGTGCTCGGCCACGGCGTCGAGGACGCGCCCGGCCGTGCCGGGCGGGCCGTCGTGGGGCACGACGGCCCGCAGGAGGTCGTAGCGGGTGGCCTGGGGCAGCGGGAGGGTCATCCAGAAGGCCGGGGGGAACCGCCGTCGCGCGGCGAGCGTGCGGAGCACGTCCACGTACGGCCCCGCGTCGGGGACCCTGAGGAGGACCTCGCCCAGGAGGTGCCTGGCCCACCAGGTGGCGTCCCGCGCGCCCTCCGGCTGCTCGGCACCGCGGGAGGCCGCCGCGTCGAGCGCCTCCAGGGCCGCCGCGAGCCGCCCCAGGCAGACCGCCAGCTCCCCCGCCCCTTGCTGCCGCTCCAGGAGCAGCAGGGCCTGGAGCACGGGGCCGATCCGGTGGCGGGGCACCGGCAGGGAGCGGGTGGCCGGGGACGGGCCTTCGGCGTGGCGGTACACCAGGGAGGTCAGGGCGCCCTCCACGTCCAGGTGGGTGCCCTGGAGCCAGTCGGCGACCTCCTCGTGCGCGAAGCGGTACCCGGCGCCCGCGGGGACCAGCAGGCCCTCCGCCAGGACGGCCGAGGCCCAGCCGGTGCAGCCGTCCCGCCCCGGCAGGGCGCCCCACGGGAAGACCTCCTCGAACGCGGCCCGGTCCAGCTCCCCCTGCCCGGGCCCGAGGCAGCGCCGCGCCGCCTCGTGGATCTGGCCCGCGACGCGTGCGGCGAGCCGCCGCACGGCCGTCCCGCGCAGGCCGTTCGCCGCCGCGAGGCGGACGGCGACGCGCAGGCTCATCAGGTCCAGGTGGGCGGCGAGGATCTCCTCCCGCCCCGGCCGTCCCGGTGGCGCGCCGGGCAGCGCGGCCCGCACCTCGGAGAGCAGCCGCAGGGCGAGAGGGTGCCGGGCGTCGGCGGCGGCGAGGGCCTCGTCCGGGATGTCGTACCGCGCGCGGGCGCGGCGGGCCTGGGGCTCCGGCAGGTCTCCGAGCCGTACGCAGCCGGGCAGCGCGTCCCCGAAGGCGCCCGGGGCCGCCGCGCCCAGAGGGTGGGGGCCGCCCTCTCCCCCGGTGTGCAGCAGGGCGGCGGGGAAGTGCTCGCCTGCCTGCTCCCAGTACTCAGCGCGGCAGGCGACGACGAGCCGCGCCCCGGTGTCCCGCAGCCAGCCGGCGGTGCCCGTGCTCCACTCGGCGAGCCGGTGGGCGAGGACGGGCGGCATCTCCTCGGGCCCGTCGAGCAGCAGCAGGAGCGGCCGGCCCGCGTCCCTTACGAGCCGTGCGACACGGCTCGCGGAGACGTCCCCGAGCCCCTCGCCCGCCGGCCGGTCGTCGTCGGAGGCGGCGAGGATGCGGCAGGACCGCTCCAGGGCGCGCGCCACCGCGTCGGCCACGGAGGTGTCGGCGTCGCGCAGGTCGGCGCCGCGCAGCCACAGGGTGGGCGCGGGCGCGCCGCCCCGGGCGCGGCGGGCGGCGAGCGCGGCCAGTTCCGTGGTCCGCCCGGTGCCGGGGTCGCCGACAAGGCCGAGTACCCGCGCGGGGCCCTCGGTGAAGTCGGTGAACTCCCGTGCCGTGTCCGGCCGTTCGACCGGGTCGGGGTCGGGAGGGGCCGGGCCGTCGGAGCCCAGGGACGTGGCGGTCAGCTGGAGGGCGCCCGCGAGGTTCAGATCGGGTCCGTACGCGGGCACGGTGGCCGCGTTGCGGTCGAGGAGCGCGGCGAGGGGGCCCTGCGGGTCGGCGGCGGCGGCCTCTCGCAGTGAGACCGCGAATCCGGCGGCGCGGTGCGGGGCGTGCAGAGCGGTGGCGAGGACGGCGAGCACCGCGCCGGACGCGGCGTCGAGGACGGGCCCGCCCGCGGCTCCGCCGCCGAGCCGCAGGGCGTCGGCGCCGTCCGTGCCGATGGCCAGCTCCATGGCGGCGTCCAGGACGTGGAAGCGGTCCGTGGCCGCGTACGTCACCGCCACGGAGTCCAGGACCCGGGCCTGCCGCCAGCCGCCCGCGGCGATCCGCACGTACGAGCCCACCGGCACGGTGTCGCGCACGGTGACGGGCAGCGGCTTGAGGCCGAGGCCCTCGGTGCGCACCAGCGCGAGGTCGGCTTCGGGAAGGGCCGTCACGGCGTCGGCGGCCACGACGCAGGTGCGCTCGCCGGCCGCGTGCAGGACGATCCGGGCGAGGCCGTCGACGGCCTCGTGGCTGGTGATCACGGTGCCCAGCTCGTCGGCGGCGAACCCGGCGCCGCGCGGGCGCCCCGCCAGGTCGCAGATCCGCACCAGGGACCACTGGGGCGCGCCCCGGTCGTCCTGCTCCTTGGTCGCTCCGCTGCGGCCCCGGGTCCGGTCCCCGCCGCCCCGGGCCCGCGGGCCCCGTCCCGCCATGCGCGCACCTCCCCGCCCGCTCCCGACCCCCGTTCCTCCGACCGTAGGTCGGCGGTGATCAGCGGGACAGAACGCGAGCCGAACGCGCCCCCTTCCGCTCCTGTGGTTCACTCCGAGCGCCTGCCCGTTGGGGTGAAAGGGCGGCCGGGCGTGGATACACCTACCTTGGGGGGGATGTGGAGCGGCGGACGACTGTGCGCCGCTCCACGACAGGGAGGGGCAAGCGCCGCCAGGCCCATCGGACTTGAGCAGCGCTCAAAGCGCCCCCGCGGCGACACGCCCGTGAGCCGAGCCGTCAGACGAACACGGCGAGGCTCTTCGCCTTGCCCCGCGACTCCTCGGCCAGGACCAGGAACTGCCCCTCGGGGTCGAAGACCGCCACGGGCCCCGCACCCGCGTACTCCTCGGGCATCTCGATCCGCACGCCGTTGGTGAGCAGCCGCGCCCGCTTGGCGTCCACGTCCCAGCGCGGGAAGGCGGCCGCCGCCGCGTCCGCGATCGGCATCACGGCCAGCTCCTCCTGGAGCTGGTCGAGGGTCCGCGCCGAGTCCAGCTTGTACGGCCCCACGCGGGTGCGGCGCAGCGCCGTGAGGTGCCCGCCGACGCCGAGGTCGGCGCCGAGGTCCCGGGCGAGCGCGCGGATGTACGTACCGGACGAGCAGACCACCGACACGACCAGGTCGAGCACGGCGGTGCCGTCGTCGGCGACCGCGTCGCGGATGTCGTACACCTGGAAGGACGACACCGTCACCGGCCGGGCCGGGATCTCGAAGTCCTCGCCGTCGCGCGCCCGCTTGTACGAGCGCTTGCCGTCGATCTTGATGGCGCTGACCTTCGACGGCACCTGCATGATGTCGCCGGTGAGCTTGGCGACGGCCGCGTCGATGGCGTCCCGCTTGACGCCGGAGGCGTCCGCGCAGGCCGTGATCTCGCCCTCGGCGTCGTCCGTGACGCTGGACTGGCCGAGCCGGATCGTGCCCAGGTACTCCTTCTCCGTCAGCGCCAGATGGCCGAGGAGCTTGGTGGCGCGCTCGACGCCGAGCACGAGGACGCCCGTCGCCATCGGGTCGAGGGTGCCCGCGTGGCCGACGCGGCGGGTCTTGGCGATGCCCCGCATCTTCGCGACCACGTCGTGCGAAGTGAAGCCGGACGGCTTGTCGACGATGACGAGGCCGTCCGGCGTGGTGGTGGTGCGCTTGGTCATGAGGCGGCGTCGCCGCCCGTCTCCTCGTCCTCACCGGGCTTGCGGTACGGGTCCGCCTCACCGGCGAAATCGGCGCCCGCGGAGGCCTCGCGGACCTTCTCGTCCGAGGCGCGTGCCCGGTCGAGGAGGTCCTCGATGGCGCGCGCGTTGTCGGGCAGCGCGTCCGCCACGAAGGTCAGCGTCGGCGTGAACTTCACGCCCGCCGCGCGCCCGACCTCGGAGCGGAGGACGCCCTTGGCGCTCTCCAGGCCCGCGGCCGCGGCCGCGCGCTCCTCGTCGTCGCCGTAGACCGTGTAGAAGACGGTCGCCTCCCGCAGGTCACCCGTGACCCGGGTGTCCGTGATGGTGACATGCGTGCCGAGCCGCGGGTCCTTGATCCCGCGCTGCAGCTTCTGGGCCACCACCTCTCGGATGAGGTCCGCCAGCCTCTTCGCCCGCGCGTTGTCGGCCACTGCTCCGTCTCCTTCTGTGCTGTGCTCGTCGCTGGTCGTTCAGGTCGTTCAATCGTCGTCACCGTGGAGGCGCCGCCGTACCGAAAGCAGCTCCACTTCGGGCCGGGCGGCGACGAGCCGTTCGCACCGGTCCAGTACCTCGGTGAGGTGCGCCGCGTCCCCGGAGACCAGCGCGAGGCCGATCTCACTCCTGCGGTGCAGCTCTTGGTGGCCTACTTCGGCCGCGCTCACCGCGTACTTCCGCTGGAGTTCCGCCACGATCGGGCGGACGAGGGAGCGTTTCTCCTTCAGCGAATGTACGTCGCCGAGGAGCAGGTCGAAGGACAGAGTCCCCACAAACATGTGTGCCCGGATAACCCGCCGGTGCGGGATCGCGCCCCGCGCGTGGTAGGCAGGGTCACCAGAACCGTACAACGAACGGCGGCCCGGCTCGACGGGATTTCGCCCCCGCCCCAGGGGAACAGCCCCGTTTGAGGACGAGGCGCGGAGCGCCGAAAAGGGGTCGGGGGCCGCCCGGGGCCGAAGCCCCGGAGCAACCCCCGACCCTGCGAGCGCTAGGCCCGCGGCTTCTCGCGCATCTCGTACGTCGCGATGACGTCGTCGACCTTGATGTCGTTGAAGTTGCCGAGGTTGATACCGCCCTCGAACCCTTCGCGGATCTCGGTGACGTCGTCCTTGAAGCGACGCAGGCCCTCGATGTTGAGGTTCTCCGCGATGACCTTGCCATCGCGCAGCAGTCGGGCCTTGGTGTTCCGCTTGACCTCGCCGGAGCGGATGAGCACACCCGCGATGTTGCCCAGCTTGGAGGAGCGGAAGACCTCGCGGATCTCCGCCGTGCCCAGCTCGACCTCTTCGTACTCCGGCTTGAGCATGCCCTTGAGGGCCGCCTCGATCTCCTCGATGGCCTGGTAGATCACCGAGTAGTAGCGGACGTCGACGCCCTCGCGCTCCGCCATCTGCGCGGCACGGCCTGCCGCGCGGACGTTGAAGCCGATGACGATGGCGTCGGAGCCCATGGCCAGGTCGATGTCCGACTCGGTGACCGCACCCACGCCACGGTGCAGGACGCGGATGTCGACCTCCTCGCCGACGTCCAGCTGGAGCAGGGAGGACTCCAGGGCCTCGACGGAACCAGAAGCGTCACCCTTGATGATGAGGTTGAGCTGCTGGATCTCGCCGGCCTTGAGCACCTTGTCCAGGTCCTCGAGCGAGACGCGGCGGACACGCTTGGCGAACGCGGCGTTGCGCTCGCGGGCGGCGCGCTTCTCGGCGATCTGACGGGCCGTACGGTCCTCGTCGACCACCAGGAAGTTGTCGCCCGCGCCCGGGACGTTGGTGAGACCGAGGACGAGGACCGGGGTCGACGGACCCGCCTCTTCCACGTTCTCGCCCTTGTCGTCGAGCATGGCGCGCACGCGGCCGTAGGCGTCACCGGCGACCATCGTGTCGCCGACGCGGAGGGTACCGCGCTGGACGAGGACGGTCGCGACGGCGCCGCGGCCCTTGTCCAGGTGGGCCTCGATCGCGATGCCCTGCGCGTCCTGCTCCGGGTTGGCCCGCAGGTCGAGCGAGGCGTCCGCGGTCAGGACCACGGCCTCGAGCAGGGAGTCGATGTGCAGACCCTGCTTGGCGGAGATGTCGACGAACATCGTGTCGCCGCCGTACTCCTCGGCCACCAGACCGAACTCGGTGAGCTGACCGCGCACCTTGGTCGGGTCGGCGCCCTCGACGTCGATCTTGTTGACCGCGACCACGATCGGCACGTCGGCCGCCTTGGCGTGGTTGAGCGCCTCGATCGTCTGGGGCATCACACCGTCGTTGGCCGCGACCACGAGGATCGCGATGTCGGTGGACTTCGCACCACGGGCACGCATGGCGGTGAACGCCTCGTGACCCGGGGTGTCGATGAAGGTGATCGCGCGCTCTTCGCCGTTGACCTCGGTGGCGACCTGGTAGGCACCGATGTGCTGGGTGATGCCACCGGCCTCGCCCGCGACGACGTTCGTCTTGCGGATGGCGTCGAGCAGGCGGGTCTTACCGTGGTCGACGTGACCCATGACGGTCACGACCGGCGGACGGGACATGAGCGCCTCTTCGCCGCCCTCGTCCTCGCCGAACTCGATGGAGAACGACTCGAGCAGCTCGCGGTCCTCCTCCTCGGGGCTGACGATCTGAACCGTGTAGTTCATCTCGTCGCCGAGGAGCTGCAGCGTCTCGTCGGAGACGGACTGCGTGGCCGTGACCATCTCGCCGAGGTTCATCATCACCGCGACGAGCGACGCCGGGTTGGCGTTGATCTTCTCGGCGAAGTCGGTGAGGGAGGCACCGCGCGACAGGCGAACGGTCTCGCCGTTGCCGCGAGGCAGCATCACGCCGCCGACCGACGGGGCCTGCATGGCCTCGTACTCCTGGCGCCTCTGCCGCTTCGACTTGCGACCGCGACGCGCGGGACCGCCGGGACGGCCGAAGGCGCCCTGCGTGCCACCACGGCCACCGGGACCGCCGGGACGACCGCCGAAGCCGGGACGGCCGCCGAAGCCACCGCCGCCGCCACCGGGACCACCCGGACGACCGCCGCCGCCACCGGGACCACCGGGACGACCGGCGAAGCCGCCGCCGCCACCGGGACCGCCCGGACGACCGGCGAAGCCGGGACGACCGCCGCCGCCACCGCCCGGACGGCCACCGCCGCCGGGACCGCGGCCGCCACCGGGGCCACCGCCGGGACGCGGGCCCGCGGCGGGACGCTGCGGCATCATGCCCGGGTTCGGACGGTTACCACCGGGGCCGCCGCCGGGACGCGGGGCCTGCGGACGGGGCATGCCGCCCGGGGTCGGGCGGGCGCCGCCCTGGCCCTGCGGACGCGGAGCGCCACCGGGGCCGCCCTGGCCCTGCGGGCGCGGGGCGCCGCCGGGACCGCCCTGGCCACCGGGTCCACCGGGGCCGGGACGGGCGCCGCCGGGACGGGGCGCCTGCGGGCGCGCCATGCCGGTGGAGCCGCCGGACGTGAAGGGGTTGTTGCCCGGGCGCGGTCCCGCGGGACGGCCGCCGGGACGGGGTGCGCCACCCTGGCCGCCGGGGCGCGGGGCACCCTGGCGGTCGCCGCCGCGCTGGCCCTGGCCGGGCGCCGGACGGGCGCCGGGCTTCGGGGCACCGGGACGGGCGCCGGGGCGCGGCGCTGCCGGGGCACCGGACGACGCTGCCGGGGCCGGGTTCGGCGACGGCGGCGCGGTGAACTCGGGCGCGGCCGGAGCCGCCGGGGCCGGCTTGGGCGCGGCGGGCGGCTTCGGGCCCGGCGTCGGGCGCGGACCCGGGGCCGCGGGGGCGGCCGGAGCCGCCGGGGCCTGCTTCGCCGGGGTCTCCGCGGCGGCGGGCTTCGGCGCCGCGGGCTTGGGCGCGGCCGGACCCGGACGGGCGGCCTGCGCGGGGGACGGTGCCGCGGGCTTCGCGGCGGACTTGCGCGGGGCGGGCTTACCGGAGCCGTTGCCCTGCTGCAGTGCGTCAGTCAGTTTGCGTACTACGGGCGCCTCGATCGTCGAGGACGCCGAACGTACGAATTCACCGAGTTCTTGGAGCTTGGCCATGACGACCTTGCTCTCCACTCCGAACTCCTTGGCGAGTTCGTATACCCGGACCTTAGCCACTTCGCTCCTTTTAGGTCCGGGTTACCGCCGGACCGTCGCTACTTCATGGGCGTACTCATCGCGTACTCATCGAGTGCTCATCGCAATCTCGACCTACTTCCAACTCGCGAGGTACCAGGACCGCACAGGGGCTCCGTGCGGCACGTCTTACGGTGTTGCCTGCTCGGCAACGGTCTCGGCTGCCTCGAGATTCCCGCGCAGCTCCGCCGTGTCGAGCGGTCCCTGGAGCCGGAAGGCCCGAGGGAACGCCCGGCGGCGGACCGCCAGGTCGAGACAGACCAGGGCGGGGTGTACATACGCACCCCGGCCGGGCAGCGTACCGCTTGGATCGGGGACGCAGGCGCCCTCGACCGCCACGATGCGCAGCAGCTCACTCTTGGCCGCTCGCTCCCGGCACCCCACACAGGTGCGCTCAGGGCGTGCGCGGGCAGGCGTCCGGCCAGACACGCTTAAGTCTACCTCCCCGTAGCGACCTCACCCCTTTGGGGCAAAAATCGAACGGTTGTTGTCTTGATCAGTAACGTGACCAGGACGAGGGGGGTTCGCGCAACCGGTTTTCCGGACGCGCGGACGCCCCCTCGGTCACGAACGGCTCTCGCCGTCCTGGCCCGGCTGCTCGGTGTCGGGACGGATGTCGATCCGCCAGCCGGTGAGCCGGGCGGCGAGGCGGGCGTTCTGGCCCTCCTTGCCGATGGCAAGGGACAGCTGGTAGTCCGGCACCGTCACACGGGCGGAGCGGCCTGCCATGTCGACGATCTCGACCTTGCTGACCCGGGCGGGGGACAGCGCGTGGGCGACCATCTCCCCCGGGTCGTCCGACCAGTCGACGATGTCGATCTTCTCGCCGTTCAGCTCGCCCATCACGTTGCGCACGCGGCTGCCCATCGGGCCGATGCAGGCGCCCTTGGCGTTGAGCCCCGAGCGGGTCGAGCGGACCGCGATCTTGGTGCGGTGCCCGGCCTCGCGCGCGATGGCGGCGATCTCCACGGAGCCGTCCGCGATCTCGGGGACCTCCAGGGCGAACAGCTTCTTGACCAGGTTCGGGTGCGTGCGCGAGAGCGTCACCGACGGGCCGCGCACGCCCTTGGCCACCCGGACGACGTAGCTGCGCAGACGCATGCCGTGCGGGTAGTCCTCGCCCGGGACCTGCTCCTGCGCGGGCAGGATGGCCTCCAGCTTGCCGATGTCGACGAGCACGTTCTTGGGGTCGCGCCCCTGCTGCACCACACCGGTGACGATGTCGCCCTCGCGCCCCGCGTACTCGCCGAGCGTGGCGTCGTCCTCGGCGTCGCGAAGCCGCTGGAGGATGACCTGCTTGGCGGTGGTGGCGGCGATCCGGCCGAAATCGGACGGGGTGTCGTCGAACTCGCGGGGCTCCTGGCCCTCCTCGATGTCCTCCGGGTCCTCCTTCGCCCAGACCGTCACGTGCCCGGAGTCCCGGTCGAGCTTCACGCGCGCGTGGCGGCGGCTTCCCTCGGTGCGGTGGTAGGCGATGAGGAGGGCCGACTCGATCGCCTCGACCAGCAGGTCGAAGGAGATCTCCTTCTCCCGTACCAAGCCCCGCAGGGCACTCATGTCGATGTCCACGGCTACGCCTCCTCCTCTTCCTTCATGCTCTTGTCGTCCTTGCGGTTGAACTCGACTTCCACGCGCGCCTTGACGACGTCGCCGAAGGCCAGCCTGCGGGCGGTGGGCTTGCGCCCCTTCACGCCGGGCACCTCCAGGTCGACGCCCTCGTCGTCCACCCGCACGATGCGCGCCACCAGCTCCGCGCCGTCGGCGAGCTGGACGCGGGCGAGGCGCCCGACGGCGCGCTCGTAGTGGCGCTGCTCCTTGAGGGGGCGCTCGGCGCCCGGGGAACCGACCTCCAGGGTGTACTCACCCTCGCCCATGGCGTCGGTCTCGTCGAGCTTCGCGGAGAGCGCGCGGCTCACATCCGCGATGCGGTCCAGATCCACGCCGTCCTCGGAGTCGACGACGACTCGCAGCACCCGCTTGCGTCCGACCGAGGCCACTTCGATCTCTTCGAGATCCAGGTCCTGGGAGCTGACGAGCGGTTCCAGCAGCTCCCGCAGCCTCTCGCTCTGGGTGGTGCTCATCCGGGTGACTCCTCGGCCGCGTGTGCTGTTGTGGGATCGTCGCGTGTCAGGTCAAAGGGTATCCGGTCCGGGAGGGTGTTGCCGTCCACCGGGCCCGGGGCCCGCCCCTCGGCTCCGTACGCGCGTACGGGACCGAGCCGGTCACGCGTGCGAGGAGCGGGCGCAGGTACGGTGATCACCGGGCCTCGGCCCGTTCTGTGCCGCCGCCACCGTTCGCCGCCTGTGGGCCGCCTGCCCCGTGCCCTCGCGGCCCGCCTCCCGAGGACGCCTGCCGTGCCGTCGTTTCCCACCCCCTCGCGGTCCCGACCGGGGCCGCGCCGCAGAAGTCTGCTCGCTTCGGCCGCCGGCGCGGTGCTGCTCACCGGCTGCTCGGACACCGGGCCCGGCGACGGCGACGGGCGCTCCGCCGACGCAGAGCGGCTGCGCGCCCGTGCGGCCCGTGACAGCGCCGCGCTGCTGCGCCGCTACGACGCCGTGCTCGTGGCCCACGCCCCGCTGGCCGCCCGGCTGCGCCCGCTGCGGGACGAGGTGGCCCGGCACGCGAAGCTCTTCGCGGACGGCGGGCCGAAGCCGGCTCCTGCCTCCTCGGAGCGAGCGCCGGAGCCCGTGCCCGGCGACGGCAAGGAGGCCCTGCGGGTGCTCGCGAGGGCCGAGCGCGAGCTGGCCCGGCGGCGCGGCGAGCAGCTCCTGGAGGCGCCGGGCGAGCTGGCCCGGCTGCTCGCGTCCGTCGCCGCCGCGGGCGCGGCGCACGCGTACCTGTTGACGGAGAAGGGTGCCGAGGGCAACGGCAAGGGGGGCGACAAGTGAGCGCGCGTGACGACGAGTTGACGGCGGTGCAGGCGGCGCTGCGCGCCGAGCACGCGGCCGTGTACGGCTACGGGGTGGTCGGTGGCCGCGTCGGCGCGGCGCGCCGGGACGAGGCCCGCGCCGCCTACGACGCGCACCGGGCGCGCCGGGACGAGCTGCGCCGCGCGGTGCGGCGGCTCGACGGCGACCCGGAGCCGTCGGCGGCCGCGTACGCGCTGCCGTTCGCGGTGCCGGACGCGGCGGCCGCCGTGCGGCTCGCGGTCGCCCTGGAGGAGCGTCTCGCCGGGGTGTACGCCGATCTGGTGCGGGCCGCCGAGGGGGCCCGGCGCGACGGTGCGGCCGAGGCGCTGCGGGAGGCGGCCGTCCGGGCGGCGCGGTGGCGCGGCGGGAGCGTAGCCTTCCCTGGGCTCGCGGAGCGGGCCGGCGGTTCCGGGGACCCGTCCGCGGCACCGCGGGCGTGATCCCGCCACCGCACACGCATCCCGGCGCGGCCGGGACCGGCCTGGGAAAGGAACACCTCGCGCATGGCTTTCGAACCGCCGCCGCGCCTCGTCCGTGCGCTCGGCGAGACGCCGGGCGCCGCGGACACCGACGACTGGCTGCGGAACCTGCCCGAGACCGCCGGTGAGGCCGTCTCCGGGCTCGGCCTGACCGTCGAGCGGGTGCAGGTGCCCGGGGGCCGCAGCAGCCTCGTGGTGCTCGTGCGGCGGGCCGACGGGACCCCCGCCGTCCTGAAGCTGGTGCCGCCGCGCTCGCGCCCCGCGAGCGAGCGGGCCGCGCTCGCGCACTGGGGCGGGCTCGGGGCGGTGCGGCTGCTCGACGCCGACGCGGCGGCGGCCGACGGTGTGCTGCTGCTCGAACGCCTCCAGCGGGACGTCTCCGTACGCTCCCTGCCCGAGGCCAAGTCCATGCTGGAGGCCGCGGGGACGCTGCGGCGGCTGTGGGTGGCCCCGCCCGAAGGGCACCGCTTCGAGACGGTCGCCGAGCGGACGGGACGGCAGGCCGACGCGATGCGGGCCTGCCCCGATCCGGAGGTGGCCCCGCTGGTGGACGCGGCGCTCGCGGCGCGCGCGGAGCTGCTCGCGGACGCGCCGGAGCAGCGGCTGCTGCACGGCACCTTCCGGCAGAGCAAGGTGCTCGCGGCCGAGCGGGTGCCGTGGCTGGCCGTGGGGCCCGACCCGGTGGTGGGCGAGTGCGCGTTCGACCTGGCGCGGCTCGTGCGGGACCGGGTCGAGGACCTGATCGCGACGCCGTCCGGGGCGGCGGTGACGCGGCGGCGCGTCAAGCGGCTCGCCGAGTCCCTCGACGTGGAGCAGGAGCGGCTGCGCGGCTGGACGCTGTTCCGCGCCGTGGAGTCGGGTGTCCGGGCCCTGCGCGTGGGCCGCGCCCAGGACGCGGAACTGCTCCTGGAGTTCGCGGGCTGGCTGTAGCCCTGCCGGGAGCCCCCGATTCCTGGGGGCTCCGCCCCCAGACCCCCGCTCCTCAAACGCCGGAGGGGCTATTCATAGCCCGTCCGGCGTTTGAGGACGAGGCGCGGAGCGCCGGAAAAGCGGGGGCGCGGCCCCCGGATCGGGAAGGGGCGGGTCAGGGGCGTCCCACGCGGGCCTACGCCGAGAGGCGGGCGATCGCGTCGGCGACCGACAGTTCCTCGCGCTCCCCGGTGCGGCGGTCCTTCAGCTCCAGGACCCCTTCGGCGGAACGGCGGCCCGCGACCAGGATCTTCGGTACGCCGATCAGCTCGGCGTCGGTGAACTTGACGCCGGGGGAGACTCCGGCGCGGTCGTCCACGAGGACCCGCACCCCGGCGGCGTTCAGCTGCTCGGCGACGTCGAGCGCCAGCTCGGTCTGCACGGCCTTGCCCGCGGCGACGACGTGCACGTCGGCGGGGGCGATCTCCTTGGACCAGCACAGGCCCTGCTCGTCGGCGGTCTGCTCGACGAGGGCGGCGACGGCGCGCGAGACGCCGATGCCGTACGAGCCCATGGTCACGCGCACGGGCTTGCCCTGCTGGCCGAGGACGTCGAGCTGGAAGGTGTCGGCGTACTTGCGGCCGAGCTGGAAGATGTGGCCGATCTCGATGGCGCGGTCGAGCTTGAGCCCGGCCCCGCAGGCGGGGCAGGGGTCGCCCTCCTCGACCACGACGACGTCCAGGTACTGGTCGACCTCGAAGTCACGGCCGCAGACGACGTTCTTCGCGTGCGTGTCGGGCTTGTTGGCGCCGGTGATCCACGCCGTGCCGGGGGCCACGCGCGGGTCGGCGAGGTAGCGGACCTTCTCCAGGCCCTGCGGGCCGATGTAGCCGCGGACGAGGTCGTCGCGGCCCTCGAAGTCCTCGGCGGTGACCAGCTCGACCTCGGCGGGCGCCAGGTGCTCGGCGAGCTTGCCGAGGTCGACCTCGCGGTCGCCGGGCACGCCGACGGCGACGATCTCGCCGTCGACCTTGACGAGGAGGTTCTTGAGCGTCGCGGAGGCCGGGACGCCGAGGTGATCGGCGAGGGTCTCGATCGTCGGGGTGTCCGGGGTGTCGAGGTCCTCGGCGGCGGGGTGCTCCGCGCCCTCGACCGGCTTCAGGGCGAAGGTCACGGCCTCGGTGTTGGCGGCGTAGTCGCACGCCGGGCAGTCCACGAAGGTGTCCTCGCCGGCCGGGGCCGGGGCCAGGAACTCCTCCGACGCCGAGCCGCCCATCGCGCCGGAGACCGCGGAGACGATGCGGTAGTCGAGGCCGAGGCGCTCGAAGATGCGCTGGTAGGCGGCGCGGTGCAGGGCGTAGGCCTCGGCGAGGCCCTCGTCGGTCGTGTCGAAGGAGTACGAGTCCTTCATCTGGAACTCGCGGCCGCGCAGGACGCCCGCGCGGGGCCGGGCCTCGTCGCGGTACTTGGTCTGGATCTGGTAGAGGATCACCGGCAGGTCCTTGTAGGACGCGCACTGGTCCTTGACGACCTGGGTGAAGATCTCCTCGTGGGTGGGGCCGAGCAGGTACTCGGAGCCCTTGCGGTCCTTGAGGCGGAACAGCAGGTCGCCGTACTCCTCGTAGCGGCCGCTCGCCTCGTACGGCTCCTTGGGCAGCAGGGCGGGCAGGAGGACTTCCTGGCCGCCGATGGCGTCCATCTCCTCGCGGACGACCCGGGCGACGTTCTCGTAGACCTTCTTGCCGAGCGGCAGCCAGGTCCAGATGCCGGCGGCGGTGCGGCGTACGTAACCGGCGCGGACCAGCAGCTTGTGGTTGAGCGTCTCCGCGTCCGCCGGGTCGTCGCGCAGTGTCTTGACCATCAACCGGGACATGCGCTGGACCTGGGCCATGATGAACTCCTGCGTTCCTCTGACGGGGGCGTCCGGTGCCGTGAATCGGCCTTCGGCCTCGTCCTCAAGCGCCGGACGGGCTGAATCCCCCCTGGCTGCTACCTAAAGATGATGGGCGCAGGTTATCCGGGGCACGGGCGCGGGCGGAAATCGGTCAGTGGGCCGATCGGCGCGCGAGCGGCAGCGGGGCGCCCATCACGGCGTACGGCTTGGGGGCGCTGGGGAAGAGCACCTGGCAGGCCAGGTCGGTGTACCCGAGCGAGCGGTACAGGGCGCGGGCCGGGCTCTCCCCGTCGATGGCGGAGAGGATCGAGCGGGGCTCAGTGGCGCTGTCGGTGATGTCGGTGATCAGGGCGCGGCCGATGCCCTGGTTCTGGTAGCCGGGCCGCACGTGCAGCTCGGTGATCACGAAGGAGTGGTCGAGCCAGTCGTCGGTGCCCTGGGCGCGCAGATAGGGCTCGACGACGGTGGACCACCAGTGGGCGCGGTCGTTGGGCATGCCGTAGACGAAGCCGACGAGCCGCCCGTCGGGGGTGGTGGCGCCGAGGGAGCGCGCGCCCGGGTAGGTGAGGTGCCGGAGCACGATCTGCCGCCGTACGGCCACCTCGTCGTCGCCGAGCCCGAAGGCGAGCGCCTGCACGCGCAGCGCCTCGTCCACCCTGGCGGCCAGGTCGAGGGGGCCGATCACGACGTCGTCAGTCATGCGGGAACCCTACTTCGCCGCCGTACGGGGCCGCGCTCGGTCAGAACAGCACGCTCATGAACGCGCCGACTTCCTCGAAGCCGACCTTGCGGTAGGTGGCCCGGGCCGGGGTGTTGTAGTCGTTGACGTAGAGGCTGACGACGGGTGCCACGTCCGCGAGGGCGTAGCGCAGGACGGAGGCCATGGCGGGGGCGGCGAGGCCCTGGCCGCGGTACTCGGGGGCCACCCACACGCCCTGCACCTGGCAGGCCCGGGGCGTGGCGGCGCCGATCTCGGCCTTGAACATGACCCGGCCGTCCGCGTCGAGGCGGGCGAAGGAGCGTCCTGAGCCGACGAGTTCGGCGACCCGGGCCTGGTAGAGCAGGCCGCCGTCGCCGGCGAGCGGCGAGACGCCGACCTCCTCGGTGAACATCGCCACACACGCCGGCATGATCGTCTCCATCTCGTCCTTGCGGACGCGGCGGACGTACGGATCGGGCGTGACGTCGTCGGGGAGCCGGTCGGCGACCATGAGCGGCTGCTGGGCGCGGACCTCGCGGGCGGGGCCCCAGGAGGGTTCGAGGAGACGCCAGAGCTGGGCGGTGGGCTCGGCGGGGCCGACGATGGAGGAGCAGCGGCGGCCGGTCCTGCGGGCCCGGTCGGCGAAGGCCCGCACGGCGCGCGGGGTGGCGCAGACCGGCACGAGGTTGGCGCCCGCGTAGCAGAGGGACTCCAGCATGCCGTCGGCGTACCAGCCCCACATCTCGCCGCCGAGGCGCCACGGGTCGAGGCCCGCGACCTGCACCCGGGCGGTGACGAAGGCGTTGGCGACGGGCTCGCGGTCGAGCACGGCGAGCGCGGCGTCCAGGTCACTCGGTTCGAGGACCCTGGTGGTGGTCTGGGTCAACACGGGCGGGGCCTCACCATACGGTCTGCTGATCTCCGCACTGTACCTGGCGAGGTTCCGTGCCGCCGCCCGGTCGCCGAGGGCGGCCGGGCAGCCGCGCCCGTCGGTCAGCGGCGCCGCACGTGGTCGTGGCCGACCTGGATTTCGTCGATCTTGAGTTGGCGGTGGAAGGCCGGGGCTCCGGGGGCGCTCCAGGTGGTGGCCACGTCGAGCCTCAGATAGCGGGTCCGCAGGCGGTCGCCGAGGTCGACGAAGCGGATGCCGCGGGCGCTCTCCAACTCGCCCGCCGCGACCTGCCGCCAGTGTGCGCCGTCGTGGCTCGCGGACACCGTGTAGTCCTTGATCCGGGCGGAGTCCTCGGGCCTGCCGAAGGTGGAGCGGTTGTGGGTGGGAGACCACTCGCGCTGGTTGACGCCGAGGCGGGTGGCCTTCTTGACGCGGCCGAGGTCGAGCGTGAAGGAGACGGGCAGGGTGCCTTCGTTGTCCGTGTACGTGGTGAAGTCGCCGTCGGTGAGCTGCGGTTGGCTCGCCTTGACCGAGCCGGTGGGGTAGATGCCGTGGCGCCGCGGGGCCGTCTCGACCTTGAAGACGGTGTCGTAGGGGTCCCAGTGGCCGATCGACCGGATGGTGAGGCTGCCGTCGCTCTGGCCGAACGGCAGGCGTTCGCCGGTGCGCAGGTCGGTGACCTCGGTGACGCGGTAGCCGTTGTCGCGCAGGCGGATCCGGTCGCCGCCGGTGGGCCGGGTGGTGACGTGGACGTACTGCGTGGTGGGCCGGGCGCGGCTGACGGTGACGTAGCCGTACGCGCCGTCGTTCCAGGCGCCGGGCTGCATGCCGCCGTGGGCGTAGCCGCCGCCGTGGACGCCGTGCAGGGACTCCCGGATCGGCGGCAGGTAGTCCTTCATGAAGTCGGTGAAGTTCTGCTGCTGGGACGGGAAGCGGCCGTCGACCATCGCCTGGAGGTCCATGAGGGACTTGATGGAGGTGCCCGCGTTGGCGACGTACCGGCCGACGTTGAGGCCCGTGTCGACGGGGCGGTCCTGGCCGTCGTACCACCAGGCGCCGGTGCTCGGCACCTTGTAGCAGGACTCCGTCAGGCGCGGCATGGGCGTCCAGATCGCCGCCGGCTGGTCGTAGGGCGGGGTCATGCCGGTCTTCTGCTCGTGGGACACCATGTCCATGATCGGGGTGTCCTCGTTGTTGTTGCTCAGGGTCAGGTCGGGGCGCCGCTCGCGGATCTGCTCGTAGAGCTTGTGCCGCTCCCAGTACTCGTTGTCGTTGTCGATCCAGAAGCCGGACAGCTTCGGGTAGTTGTCCATGACCTCGAAGAAGTTCTCGTAGCTGAACTCGCCGAAGCCGGGGCGGGTGGTGAGGTCGACCTCGCGGCCCTTGTGGGCGGAGTACGCGGCCGAGTCGAGGGTCTCGACGCCCTGTTCGGCGTGCCACTTGGGGTCGTCGGTCATGTAGAGGATCGTCTTGACGCCCTCGGCCGCGCCCGCCGCGATGACCTCGCCGAGGAAGTCGCGGGTCGTGGAGCAGCTGCCGGGGATCTTCGACGGCCAGGGCCGGGCGTAGCCGAGGCGGGAGTGGAAGGTGGCGAGGACGAGGTAGCTCGCGCCCAGCTTCCTGGCCTCGTCGACCCAGTAGCCGGGGGTCCACCCGCTGTCGGTGACGGCCTTCTCCCAGGCCGCGCAGTCGTAGTGCTTGGGGCTGGTGAACATGCCCCAGTGCAGGAAGAGCCCGGCGGTGGCGTCCCTGAGCGGTTGCTGGCGGGGCGGGTCGGCAACGGCCCGGGCCGGGCGGGTGGTGGGGGTCCCGATCGCGGCCCCGGCCCCGGCAAGCAGCAGCCCCCCGACGAGGGACAGGACGGTGGCCCACAGGGGCAGGGCACCACGGCGTCTCATGGATGCACCTCGGTTCCGATGACGAAGAGCGGCTGAGGCGCCTCGGCACGGGGCAGCTCCGACTCCCCCGTCATCGGATGAATCACCGCCAGGCCTACTCGAACCCGGCCGAGTTCAGCCCGGCAACGTGCGAGGACTCTGCGAGAGAGCGCTTCCGTGGTCGAGCCGCCCGAACAAGGTCCTGCCATACATCGGAGCTGTCAAGGCGGTGTGCTCGTGGAATCACGAAAGTGCAGCGCAACGGGGAGCGGTTCGGCCTGGGGCTGGGGCCTGGGCGTCTTGGCCCGGGGGCCGGCGGCGCCTGGGCGGGGCGCTGGGGCTGGCTGCCGCTTGCCGTGCGACACCCAGCCCGGGCCCTACCTCGACGGTCGGGCGGCACCTGGCGCTGTGCCCACCCGTCCCGCCCCGCGGGACGATTGCCCACAGCGAGGCGGGGCGGGCGCGGCTCCGCGCTGCGGGTGGGCCCGGTCGCAGGGACGGAGAGCGCGACGCTTCGGGCCGGGCCCGCGAAGCAAGGACGTCACGGGTGGGCGGGCGGGAAAACCGCCGCGGTAGCGGCGGGGACGGGCACGGACGCAAAGCGCAACGCGTCGGGGCCCGTCCCGCGAAGCCCGGGAGGTACGGGCGGGCGGGTGGGAAAGACAGGCCGGCCGAGCCGACGGGACGGGCGGGCCGCCGCCCAGGCCCCGCCCCGGTGAGGCCAGGCCTCAGCTGATGGTGACCTCAGGCTCGCCCGAAGGGATGCCGTCCTTCTCCATCTGCTCAGCGATCTTCATCGCTTCCTCGATCAGCGTCTCCACGATCTTCGACTCGGGCACCGTCTTGATGACCTCGCCCTTCACGAAGATCTGCCCCTTGCC
>NZ_JBWKJZ010000052.1:43836-44458 GCF_056431945.1 Streptomyces sp. NPDC045778 | reverse complement strand
TCCGGCGTCCCGCCCCGCGTCCGGCGTCCCGCCCCGCGACCGGCGTCCCGCCCCGCGTCCGGCGTCCCGCCCCGCGTCCGGCGTCCCGCCCCGCGACCGGCGTCCCGCCCCGCGTCCGGCGTCCCGCCCCGCGTCCGGCGTCCCGCCCCGCGTCCGGCGTCCCGCCCCGTGACCGGCGACCCGCCCCGCGCCCCGCGTCGCGACCGGCGTCCACTGCCGCGACCGGCGACCACCGCTCCGGCCGGCGGCCGGCGACCACCGCCCCGGTCGTGCCCACTGGCTCTGGCGGTGGCTCCCGGCCCGGGTGGGGCCCGTCGGCTCCCAGGGGGCCTGTTGATCGTGGTGATGGCCCTCGGCCGTGGCGCGGCGTCCGCCGACCTGCGTGGGGGCTATCGGTCCGGGCGACGTCCACTCGCCCCGGCGGCGCCCCCCAACCCTGGCGGTGACTATGGCCTCGGGCGGCACCCACCGGCCTTGGCGGCGGTCATGGGCGCGTGCGGCGCCCGTCAGCCCTGGCGGTAGCCATGGGCCTGGGCAGCTCCCCGACTCCGGCGGTAGCCACGGGCCCAGGCGACGCCCCTCGGCCCCGGCGGTGCCCCCCGGCCCCGGCGGTGCCCCTGAG
>NZ_JBWKJZ010000052.1:0-43738 GCF_056431945.1 Streptomyces sp. NPDC045778 | reverse complement strand
AGCCCGGGCGATGGCCACCGGCCCGGATGGTGTCGGCCAACGTTGGCGGCGCGCGAAGCTCCAGTGATAGCGACGGGCGCGAGCAGCGTCACCTCGGCCCCGGCGGTGCCCCTGAGCCCGGGCGATGGCCACCGGCCCGGATGGTGTCGGCCAACGTTGGCGGCGCGCGAAGCTCCAGTGATAGCGACGGGCGCGAGCAGCGTCACCTCGACCCCGGCGGTGCCCCTGAGCCCGGGCGATGGCCACCGGCCCGGATGGTGTCGGCCAACCTCGGCGGCGCGCGAAGCTCCAGTGATAGCGACGGGCGCGAGCAGCGTCACCTCGACCCCGGCGGTGCCCCTGAGCCCGGGCGATGGATGGTGTCAGCCAACCCTGGCGGCGCCCGAGGGCCCAGCGAGAGCCACGGGCCTAGGCGGCATCCCCGATTCCGGCGCCGCCCGATCAGCCCCGGCGTCAGGCGCCATCCCGTTCGGCGCCTGCCCTCTTCGGCGCCACCCCTAAGCCCTCGGCGAAGCCACCGCCCCGGCCGGTGTCCACCGCCCCCAGCGCCCTCCGACCCCGGCGGTACTCCCCAGCCCTGCGACAGCACACGGCAGCCCCAGCGCCCCCCGGCCCCAAGCGCGGCCCCGGCGCTAAATGCGGCCCCCGGCCCCGGCGGCACTCCCCAGCCCTGCGACAGCACACGGCAGCCCCAGCGCCCCCCGGCCCCAAGCGCGGCCCCGGCGCTAAAGGCGGCCCCCGGCCCCGGCGGCACTCCCCAGCCCCTGCGACAGCACACCGCAGCCCCAGCGGCCCCCGGCCCCAAGCGCGGCCCCGGGGCTCCATGCCGGCCCCCGGCGTCAAGCGCGGCCCCGGCCTCAAGCGCGGCCCCGGCCCCAAGCGCGGCCCCCGCGCCAAGCGCGGCCCCCGCGCCAAGCGCAGCCCCGGCCCACAAATTACGACCAACCCCCCCACCCTGCGTATCCTCAACCCGTGCTTCTCTCAGACAAGGACATCCGGGCCGAGATCGACGCCGGGCGGGTACGGATCGATCCCTATGACGAATCCATGGTGCAGCCGTCGAGCATCGACGTGCGCCTCGACCGGTACTTCCGGGTGTTCGAGAACCACCGGTACCCGCACATCGATCCGTCCGTCGAGCAGGCGGATCTGACCCGGCTCGTCGAGCCGGAGGGGGACGAGCCGTTCATCCTGCACCCCGGGGAGTTCGTGCTCGCGTCGACGTACGAGGTCATCACGTTGCCGGACGACCTCGCGAGCAGGCTGGAGGGGAAGTCCAGCCTCGGGCGGCTCGGTCTGGTCACGCACTCGACGGCCGGGTTCATCGACCCCGGGTTCTCGGGGCACGTGACGCTGGAGCTGTCGAACCTCGCCACGCTGCCGATCAAGCTCTGGCCGGGGATGAAGATCGGGCAGCTGTGCATGTTCCGGCTGACCTCGCCCGCCGAGGCCCCTTACGGGTCCGAGCGGTACGGGTCGCGCTACCAGGGGCAGCGCGGGCCGACCGCCTCCCGTTCCTTCCTCAACTTCCATCGGACCCAGGTGTGACATCCCCCATGAACGACGTGCGCGAGAACCTTACGTACGACAAGTTCGGCGGCGCGATCCGCGAGCTGGCCCAGACCATCGCCGACGACGGGTACGAGCCCGACGTCGTCCTGAGCATCGCCCGCGGCGGTGTCTTCGTGGCCGGTGGCCTCGCGTACGCCCTCGACTGCAAGAACATCCACCTGGTGAATGTGGAGTTCTACACGGGCGTGGGTACGACGCTCGAGATGCCCGTGATGCTGGCGCCTGTCCCGAACGCCATCGACTTCACGGACAAGAAGGTGCTCATCGCCGACGACGTCGCCGACACCGGCAAGACGTTGAAGCTGGTGCACGACTTCTGCCTCGACCACGTCGCCGAGGTGCGGTCCGCGGTGATCTATGAGAAGTCGCACTCGCTCGTGAAGTGCGAGTACGTGTGGAAGCGTACCGATGAATGGATCAACTTCCCGTGGAGTGTGTTGCCTCCGGTACATAGGTCTGGCGAGGCGCCGAGGGAGAACAGGGAAGCGGTCTGAACTGCGGCTACTGCAGGCTGCGGTGGCACCGGCAAGTCAGGGAGCCCTCGGCTGATCGCCGAGGGCTTCGCTGTAACTGGTCCGCGGCGCGCAACTGCTACCCCACTCGTTCAAGAGACAGCACGCTGTGTGTGGGCGCGGCTCGCCACATGGCTGCCAACGATGGATAGGACTCGACGAACCGGCGCACCTCCAAGAGCGCGGCGGCCCTGGGAGCACCGATCTCGGCGAAGGCGTATCCGGTGTCCTGATGCCCGAGCCGGTCGAGATCGGCCCATGCCGGGTCCTCGGCGAAGATGAGCTCTAGCTCCACTTTCCAGTACTCAGGCTGCTGCCAGTCAGGATCGTCCCGCCCGTCGGCCCCTGTGATCGCTAGCTGCCGTCCGAAGCACAGCGAGGGCTGGTCGTAGTTCCAGTCCCACTGGCCCCATTCGGCGATGAAGCCGTCACCGTCGTCCTCAGCCCGCTCGATCCCGTCGACCTCGACCTGGCAGAACTCGCCGAAAGCCTCCCAGACGGCATCGACGTCGCGCGCGGCATCGGGCTCGATTCCGTGCTGTCTCAAGATCTGCGCGAACACCTGGGCGCTGGATCTCCATGGGATGGGCATGCGGGATGCTACCGCTGTGCTCCTCGCCGCTCCGGGTATGCCCTCGGAGCTAGGGCGCAGTGTGTGCTTTCCAACTGTGTTGATGGCGCGATGGTTCGTGTGCAGGGGCGTTCACCTGCGTTCATGGGCGGCTGATCGTCGGCGCGGGGATGGCTTCGGGTCTCTCTTGAACGGCAACGAACGGGGCTGAATGAGACGGAAGCGCCGCTCAGCTTCAGGACCTGAGCCGGTTCTGTTGAGGGTCGAAGCAGACCAGCCCCATTGAGTCCGCGAGAGCGGCCGCGTAGGTGGAAGCCTCCTCAGCCATGCTCCACCGCATCGGGAAGTAGACAAGCGGGCCGCACGCCTCTTCGATCAACGGCCCCGTCGACCAGGGAGAGGTGTTCTCCACGTCCTCGGTCAGGTCACACCACCGTGCCAGGAGCGCGGCGACGTAAGCCGCTATGCGCTCGGTCGGCGGATGCTCCACATCCGTGTCGACGTAGCGGTCATAGAGGTCTGTGAACGCTCGCCCGGCCGCCCTGTCGTCCGCCGGGCGCTCGCCCTCCCACACAGCCAAGTCGTAGCTCATGCCCGGAGGCTCTCACACCGCACTGACAGGCCGGCCTTGCTGGCGGAACGGGCAGGGTAGGCACCGGGACGGTCTCTCGGCCGAGGGTGCCATCAGCTTGGGAAGCTGCGAGCAATTAGGGGCGGTTGGGGTGCTGACCTCGACTGACGGCTGCTAGGTGGCCTGATGGCCCTAGCGGCTTTCACCGTGGGTCCCCGCTATTTCCCGCTCGATCTGGTGCGCCTGTGGTGCGGCGGCGTTGTCAGCGCTCGCCCGTACGCTACTGAGCGTGGGGTCGGTCTGCTGTCGCCGTACGCGAGAGCGCGGCCAAGGGGGGGGCTCAGAAGACGTCCCCGAGCCATGTCGGTCCGGGACTTCGTGAAGCTTCGACACCACCCCCCTCCCAGACTTCCGTTGGTGTGCACGCTTTCCAACTGTGCTGGTGGGGTCTTGGCCTGGGTTCAGGGGCGTTCACCTGCGTTCGTAGACGCCCCAGCTCCGTGTCTCACATGGCTCGTGGCCTCGCCTGAACTGCCGTGAACGCCGGTGAATGAGACGGAAAGTGAGACGGGAAGCCCTCCGGTCTCAAGCGGAGCCCAATGCTCCCACAGGCAGACGTCCGGCTGAAGCTCAGACCCCAGGCGTTCTGAAGCTCAGACCCCAGGCGTTGCGCGATGCAACCGAGGCACTGCAGGCCGATCTTCTCGCCAAAGACTCAGCGAGGACCTTCAACTTCCGCCATACTGCGGCTATGAAATTTGATCTCTCCAAGCTAGGGCCGCGCGAGTTCGAGAATTTGACTCAATCCCTGGCTCTCGCCGAAATCGGTTCTGGCCTGACTATCTTCGGAGCCGGTCCAGATGGCGGGCGGGAGGCAACTTTCGAGGGGCCGGTCACCTTGGGTAAGGACGGGCCGACCATTGATGGATACGGAGTACTCCAAGCTAAGTACTGCGAAAATCTGACCACCCCAAGGAAAGATGCGACCTGGCTAATCAGCCAGATTCGCGGTGAGCTCAAGGATTGGAAGACTTCCACCAAGCGATCCAGGAAGCCGGACTGCCTTATTTTCACAACAAACGTCACACTTTCAGGAGTACCCAACACTGGTGGCCTCGATCGAGTAAACAGAGAACTCAAGACGCAGTGCGAGGCATTGGGAATTAGGAAGTGGTATGTTTGGCACGGAGAGACCGTAAACCGCCTACTGGAGGTCCATGCCAATATCAGGACAAGTTATGCTGCATGGATCCTCCCGGGTGACGTGTTGGCAGACTTGTACTCTCAATTTTCCGCACGAAAAAGGGAAGTCGGTAAAGGGCTTCAACGGTATCTGGCCAAAGAGCTAGTACGGGATCTTCACGTTAATTTGGACCAAGCTGGCTCTGCGGACGACTTGCAAATTCCACTTGCAGATGTCTTCATCGACCTACCTATGGGTCCTCCAGGAGCAAGTAATTCAGGTTCGCAAGGTCATGTGCTGCGTAGCATTATTAATTCTTGTGACAGCATGGGATCCCTGCGTACGGACGACCGCAGAAAAGGAAGGTACGGGCGCTACGTACTCGTAGGCGGACCTGGGCAAGGAAAGAGCACTGTAAGTCAGTTCCTTTGCCAAATTTACCGTGCCCGTCTCATCGAGGGAACCTCCGTTGGGCGCACAACAGAAGTCGCGCAGGCAGTAAAGCTCATCACTGAGCAGGCGGCGCGCGAGAGCCTGAACCCAAACTCTCACCGGTGGCCTGTAAAAGTTCCACTGACTCAGCTGGCAGACGACTTGGCACACGGCCGCTCAAAGTCTCTCCTGCAATTCATTGCCGCACGAGCTTCGGATTCCTCCGACGTCAATATCACCCCGCAAGACCTTCGCGAATGGCTCGCAACATTTCCGTGGCTTCTTCTTTTGGACGGCCTCGATGAGGTTCCAGCTTCAAGTAACCGAGATCAGGTATTGTCGGCAGTCAATGAATTCCTCATGGACGTTGATGAAGTCTCTGCGGATGTAATGCTCATCGCCACCACGCGGCCGCAAGGATACACGGAAGAATTTTCCCCCTCTAATTTCTTGCACCTAGAGCTCAAGCCTCTCGGGAAAGAGCGGGCGCTTCACTATGCCGGCAAGTTGGCCACTGCCCGCCATGGTGCTGATTCTGAGCGCACGGCGAGGCTTATGCATAGGTTGAACCAAGCAGCGGATGAGGTGTCAACTGCACGCCTCATGGCGTCACCTCTTCAGGTCACGATCATGGCAGTTTTGCTTGATCGAATGGGAAAGGCGCCGAAAGATCGCTATACGCTCTTTAAGGACTACTACAGGGTGATCTATGAACGCGAGCTTGAGAAGGAGGGGGCGTCGACTAACCTTCTGCGGGATCATAGGGCAGATATTGACACCATTCATGCTGACGTAGGCCTTCTGCTTCAAACGCGAAGTGAACGCTCGGGAGACACGGAATCCAGGATAGGG
Source organism: Streptomyces sp. NPDC045778 (assembly GCF_056431945.1). Lineage (NCBI taxonomy): Bacteria > Bacillati > Actinomycetota > Actinomycetes > Kitasatosporales > Streptomycetaceae > Streptomyces > Streptomyces sp. NPDC045778. The sequence continues at coordinate 38,045 of NZ_JBWKJZ010000052.1, read as the reverse complement.
CTTGAGGAATTCAGTACCATAATCCAAGAGCGTCTTGAAGGGGAGGGGCACACGGGAGAATCGCTGGATTCGCTAACCAAGGCCATCAGTCTTGCGGCCACAGATCGCCTCGTTTTTCTAGTGCCGTCTCGCGCAGGCGAAGTTGGCTTCGAGATCCGATCTTTGCAGGAGTTCTGGGCTGCAGATGCCTTGATGTCGGCAAGCGATGAGGAAGTTCGGGATCGCCTTAGCTTGATTAGCGCTAGCTCCCACTGGCGAAACGTCGTTCTGTTTGCGGTGGGTAAGATCTTTGCGGAGAGGCGCCATCTACGGGACTCGGTGAGTGCTGTTGTGGCCGAATTGAATATCCACACAAAAAGCCCTCAGGCCCCCACCCGCCGTCTGGCGCTGGGCTCGCGCCTCGCGTTGGATATTCTGGCTGATGGAATGGTAAAGGCGCCCAAACATGAGGCTGTACTGGTTGACCAAGCGTCGAAGCTTTTCAGCTTGCCATCGATCAACGACGTCGAGCGACTTGTACCAGCTCTGTCCGATAGCGGCCTCCAAACGGCAAAAGGAAACGTAGAAAATTGGCTTATTGAAGGGAAGCGGCCTACCGATACCCTTCTTGTCTTTCTAGCCACTCTAAGCGCTAGGGGCGATGCCTGGGCTAAGGAAACCCTCGACACGGTTTATGCGACCATGGATGAGACAGCGCAAGGAAGAGTTCTACGCCTTGCATTTGAAGTCTCTTCGTCAGAGCTGCTGAATGTTGCAGGTGAACGCCTTCTGGACGTGCCGCTCCGGAATCTGCCAGCGATCCTTTCTGCTCGGTGGAGGCGTCCATATTCTCGGCCTTTGCAGATCGTTACAGGACCGGATTGGATCACTAACTTCATCGCCGTCTATGATCATCCTGTTAATCAGGGCGATATTTCACCTTCGCTCGTAGTCGGCGACAGCCGGATCACTTGCAATATCTCAGGTTTTGAAGATCATTCGATTTGGCGCAGTATTAATCTGGCGGGAGTTCCTGCTGGCCATTGGACGCACGCTGTGAAACGGTTTTGCGACGAGCCGTCGGCCTCGTCGCTCAAAGAGGCGGCTCTTTCGATCGATGCAGTTGGATTTGATATTCCCTGGGGTGCCTCGTTCATTCCCTGGCCGATTGTTGCTGCACTCCAAGATGTGATGTACGGGGTGACATCCAAAGACACGCTTGGGGACCGCTCCCAGGTGGGAGAAGTCGACGTTTGGCGGCGCATTGAGGCTGCTTGGCAAGAGCCGATCTCAATCGATCGCCTAGCGCAGAGCTTTGCTGCGAGTGTTTCCGATCGACTTCCGTTTATTCCACTGGCAGCAGGCATGGCGCGTAGCTTCGACCCGCCTGTCGACAGTCGGCGTAAAGGATACACCGATAGCCACCTAGCTCAAATCGTTCAGCTGCTTTCCACTTCTCCTATCTATGCAAGGGGATACATCGCTCAGCTCACAGTTAGCAACGCGCGTGTATTCGATAGAGGTCAGCTTGGAATGGCGGAGATTGAGAGCCTAAAAAGACTTTCCCAGATCGCCATGGAAGGTCGAGGGCATGTAGACCTCACTTGGCTTGCACGCGCGCGGAAGCTTCCAGCTGGGATCGGAGCCTGGCTTAATGAGGTGTTGCGGGAGAATCCCGGTTCTGCCTGGATGCCGCACGTCCCTCCTGTTGTCTATCAAGAGTGGGCGAAGAACTTTTCTCAAATTGAACTCGGACTTGCACTCTGTGTTGCAGATGTAGGCTCGATTCCCAAGAGGCTCCGCAATGTAATTTCTCGCGAATGGAAAAGAATTGCAAATGATGATTCGATTGACATTCGCCACAGGGGGGCCGTCTGTCTCATTGTCAGCTCCTATGGGCCATGCAGGGATGAGGAAGATTATTCCGCCAGGATTGAAGTTCTGGCGGCGGCGGTGAGGACTGGACTAATCGATCCTGAATATATTGCGATGCAGATCTATCTCCAACATGATGTCGTTCAGCAGAGGCTCATGTTCAGTTTTCTCGATGCATTGCCCGAGCTCGACCACGACGTATGGGAAGTGGCAATAGAACGTCTCGTAGCTGACGAGACGAGCGTTCCAATAAAGATTGATTTCGCTGCTATGCGGGCTCGATAGGGTTAGCGCGGAAAGATCCTTGGAGGTTGTGCGTGAGGTCGGCGGAGCGGCTTTGGGGTGGCGCTGCTTTGGCGCGAGTGATCATGGCCCCGTAAGCTTCCGGCGCGTCGGGCAGTCCGTGGACCTGCCCGGTAAAGCACGACGTTGGGGCCATGATCTTCGAGGCTCGCGCCAAAGTGGCTCCGTAAAGCCGCGGAGCCGACCGCCCCAGCCACGACGTACCCCCTCTCTAACGCCAGGCGGCTGCATGCTTTGAGCGCGGCACGGGCGCCGGCCGGGCTGGAGCGGGGCGGAGACAGGAGCGCAGGCCCGGCCGGGGGCCGGGCCGCGCGCGGGGAGCGGAGCGAGCCGCCTTGAACCAGTAGAGAAAGTTGTAACTCAGTCGGTGGCGTGGAGCGTGTGAGGCTTGAAGTCGTATGCGCAGGCTGGGAGTTCGATGCCCCGGCGGTGTGCGAGCGGTAGGAAGAGCACGGGCCGGATCGTCCAGGTGATGCGTGTGGCGGCGTGAGTCACCGAGACCGAGCAGGGGTCGAGCAGTAGGAGTGCTCGCCTGGTCCTGATGCGACCGAAGTACAGCCAGTGCCATGCCTCGTCGGAGGCGTCCGGGTCCAGCGCCGGTGTGATCGTGCGGAGTGTGCTCGCGACCCACCTGTCGGCCTCGGGTGCTGAGTACGCGTCGAACGACGCTCGGAGGGTTGGCTGTTCTGCCTCCTCGGTGAGGTCTTCGGTCCAGCACTCACACCAGAAGCCGGGCAAAGGCTGGTCCGTCAGCATGGGTGGCCTCCCGTACGTACGTCGGTGAAGAGTTCCGCGGTGACCGTGTGGCCGCCGTCGCTGTCGTGGACCATGACCCGATGGGCGATTGTGGTGACCATGCCCAGGCCTCGGCCGTGCTCGGCCTCCTGGTCCTGGTGCTCGAACTTCGGGGCCATCCCGGTGCCGCCGCCATCCGTGACCGACACCGCGACCACCTGCGCCGACACCGCCACTGCCAGATGGAAGCTGCCGGAGTCCTGGCCGCTGGCCGTGTGCAGGATTGCGTTCGCGCTCAGCTCGCTCACGATCAGCTCGGCGTCCTCCGCCAGTGGCGATCCGCGCAGGATGTCGCGGGTCCAGCGGCGGGCCCGGCTCACCTCTTCCGGGAAACCTGGGCAAGTGAGCCCCCAGACCCGGGCTGTACTCGTATACTCGTGCATACAAGTTCCTTCGTGCTGGTAGGCCGCCATGTGCAGCGGGTTCGGGCTAGACGAGTTTCACGCCGTCATGGGCGCGGATGGCCGGCGGGGACGTCGCGTCGAGTGCGTCCAGGACGCGAATGGCGTACGCCTCGTCGGCAAGGTCGGAGACTTCTTCGCGGGTGGCCCAGCGCAGTGCGCGGGTTTCGTCGCCGGTGGTGGGCGTGCCGTCGGCGGCCTGGCAGCGGAAGACCAGGGAGACGATCAGGCCCGTCATGTTCTTGTAGACGCCGGTCAGGGTCGCGGGAAGTGCGATCTTGATGCCGGTCTCTTCGAGGACTTCGCGTTGCAGGGCCTCGGGGACGGTCTCCTCGCGTTCGAGGACGCCGCCTGGGGGTTCCCACTTGCCGTTGTCGCGGCGCTGGATCAGGAGGGCCCGGCCCTGGGCGTCGACGACCACACCGGCGACGCTCACGGAGTGCGGACGGTCCATGCTCACGTTCCTCGGCCCTCTCGGCTGGCTAGGCTCTCCACCGTAGCAACAAGACTCGCCCACTCGTCTAGATACCTAAAGGAGTACACGTGAGCCCTCTTTCTTCGGGCCTTCTCGGTGATCTCGACCCCACGAGTGATCGTGCGGTCTTCCGGCAGATCGCCGACCAACTGCGTGAGGCCATCGACCGTGGGCGATTCCGGGAAGGCGAGAAGTTGCCCTCGGAGGCAGAGCTTGTCGAGCATTACGGGGTATCCCGTATGACGGTCCGAAACTCCTTCTCCATCCTCCAGGGGGAAGGGCTCGTGCACGCCGAGCATGGCAAGGGCGTCTTCGTGCGGCCCCGGCCGCCCGTGCGGCGTCTCGCCTCCGACCGGTTCGCGCGGCGGCATCGCGAGCAGGGCAAGTCGGCCTTCATCGTGGAAGCTGACGCGGTCGGCAGTCACCCCCAGGTCGACAGCCTTGAAGTGAAGGAAGAGAAGGCCAGCCAGGACATCTCCACCCGGCTCGGTTCTGTACGGCGGGTGCTCGCCCGGCGGCGCCGGTATCTCCTCGACGGTCGGCCGGTCGAGTTCGCCACCTCCTACCTTCCCCTCGACATCGCCCGCGGGACTCAGATCGCCGAGCCGAACCCGGGCCCCGGCGGCATCTACGCCCGCCTCGAAGAGCTCGGCCACCGCCTGGACCACTTCGAGGAGGAGATCCGCGCGCGGATGCCCTCGCCGGCCGAAGTGAAGACGCTCCGTCTGGCCTCCGGCGTGCCCGTTATTCACCTCGTCCGGACCGCCTTCGACACCGAGGGGCGAGCCGTGGAGGTCTGCGACACCGTGATGGCGGCTGACGCATACGTGCTGTCGTACCAGCTTCCGGCGACCTGATCGTCATGGTTTGCGGTGGTGCGTGGGGACGGTTCTCGGACTCGTACACCTCAAAAGGCATACTCGTATAGACGAGTGGGCAAGTTGAGTGGCAGAGTGGTCCGTGCGAGCCCGGGAGATCGGGTTCGCAGGACGAATCATGTATAGACGAGTAGATAGGGCAACTTCCTTGCGTACCATCCGTGTTGAGACCGCCGCCGCGACGATCCTGCTGACCGAGGCCCCCGAGCCGAAGGTCCGCGACCGTCAGACCGGCGAGCGGGCCACCGACGCCGTCAGCGGTGAGCCGCTGATGACCGTCGGCGTCGTCTACATCGAGGAGGGCGAGTCCTCGCTGATCAAGGTCACCATCCCGGAGGGCGGCATCTCGGACGGGCTGGCCCTCGGCTCTCCCGTCTCGCTGCCGGGGCTCATCGCCCGGCCGTGGGAGAGCGTCTTCAACGGCCAGCAGCGCCACGGCATCGCCTACCGCGCCGCCGCCATCACACCGGCCGCCTTCCCGGCTGCCGCTACTGGGGCCGCCGCCTGATGACCGACATAGCGACGCTCCTGGAGGTAGGTGGTCCTGTCGCCGCGCTCGGCGGCGGGGCTGCCTACGCCCGGGCCAAGCACCCGGCCGTCTACTGGTCCACCGTCGGTCTGCCGGTCTCCACCGCCCGGCTGCTCGGCTCGTACGCCTCTGTCATGGAGGCATGCGGCCTGGCCGTCGCGCCGTCCCGGCTGCGGGTCCTCGCGGTCAAGGCCACCACGAACCGAGAGATACGGCCCGTCCCGCCCCGCCGGGGCATCATCCGACCCACCACGACTGGCCTGCGCATACGGCTCCGGCTTGCCCCGGGCCAGGAATCCGCCGACGTCGCCGCTTCCGCCGAACGGCTGCGGCACGCTTGGGGCGTTCACGCCGTCTACGTCACCACCGTCAAGCCCGGTGTCGTCGAACTGCGGCTCGTCGGCTTCGACGTCCTGCGGCAGGTGCGGATGCCGCGCAAGGTCGACTCGGGGTACCTGCGTATCCCAGTCGCCCTGCGCGAGGACGCCACCGCCTTCGTGCGCGACTACCGCACCATGCCGCACCAACTCACCCTCGGCGCAACCTTGTCCGGCAAGTCCATGTACCTGCGCCACCTGATCACCGGACTCGCCCCGCAACCGGTCGCCCTGGTCGGCATCGACTGCAAGCGGGGCGTGGAACTGGCGCCCTTCGCGTCCCGGCTCTCGGCCTTCGCCACCGATCCTGAACAGGCTGCCGAGCTGCTTCCCGTGCTCGTCAAGGAAATGGAGGACCGCTACGACCTGATCAAGGCCCGGCAGGGCATCGCCCCCGGCACCCCCGATGAGGAGATCACCTCCGACATCTGGGGCCTGCCCGAGCACGAACGACCCACCCCCATCGTGCTGTTCGTCGACGAGGTCACCGAACTCTTCCTCATTGCCACTCGGAAGGACGAGGAACGGCGCGACGAGATGGTCACCCAACTCATCTGCCTCGCCCAGCTCGGCCGCGCCGCCGGCATCTACCTGGAGGTCTGCGGGCAGCGCTTCGGCGCCGAACTCGGCAAGGGCGCGACCATGCTCCGCGCCCAACTGACCGGCCGCGTCTGCCACCGCGTCAACGACGAAGCCTCAGCCAAGATGGCCCTCGGCGACATCGCTCCCCGGAAGCGGTCATGGCCGCCTGCGCCATCGCTCCCGAACGCCCCGGCCTGGCCGTCGCCGGTGACACCTCCGGCGGCTGGTCCCGCATCCGTACGCCGTATCTCTCCCTCGGCGATGCCGCCGAGACCTGCCGCGACTCCGCGCATCTGGTCCCTGAACTGCCCGCGCTCAAGCCCTTCCGGCCCCACGTGCCCGTACGACCGGTCGAATCTCCGGCGCCGCAGGTCCACCCGCGCCCGATCACCGACTGACCTCCCCTCCCCAGCTCCGGTCGGCGTGACCGCCTCACGCCACGTCCCTACCCCTCCCATGCCTGAACCCGGAAGGAGCCGCTCATGCGTGCCCAACTGGCCCGCGTCGACGCGGTGCTCGTCCAGGAGCTGATCGCCGCCGCGCTGTCCTTCGCCCACATCCACGACATCGCCTCGGCGGCCGGACAGGACGGATGGAAAGCGTGGGCCTACCCCGTCTCCGTCGACCTGCTGCTCGTCGCCGCATGGCGTCGACTCCGGTCCGGTGAGGCGAAAGCGTCCGGGTGGTGCTGGTTCGTCATCGCACTCGCCGCCTCCCTCGGCGCGAACGTCGCCACCGCCGGACTTCTCGACCTGGACCAGGTGCCGGCCTGGCTGCGCATTCTCGTCGCGGGCTGGCCCGCGGTCGCCTTCCTCGGCGGAACGCTCCTCGCCCACTCCACCACGACGACGAAACCGGCCACCGATACCGAGGTCATCGAGGACCAGGAGGACGCGCCCGAACCCACCCCCGAGCCACCCGCCCAACCAGCCATCGAAGCCCCGCCCGAGCGCCCCGCCGTACCCGTCCCGGCCGCCCTGGTCGACCACGCCCGCAAGGTCGCCACCGAACACCACACCCGCACCGGCATCCCGATCGACACCCCAACCCTCCGCGCACGCCTCGGCGTACCCGCGCCCATGGCCGAAGCCATCGCAGCCCAGCTCTGAAAGGAGAGGCCACGTGCCCGCCAACCGCCGCTTCCGCAACGTCACCCGCATCGGCCCCGTCCAGGTCGCCACCTCGTACGACCAACGCGGCCGCGAGAAACACACCGCCGCCTGCACTGCCCCGCGCTGCGGCTTCTCCACCGACTACGACAGCCGCGCCGCCGCCGAACTGGCCGCCAACACCCACCGCTGCCCCGTCCGCTGAGAGGACCTCGCACCCGTGACCGTCAGCCTGCCGCTCGTCTTCGTCCTCGGCTTCTTCGCCTGGGGAGCGGTCAAGTTCCTCGGCGTCCGTACCTGGGTCGTCGTACTGATCGCACCTCTTCGGCTTCTGGCTCTCGCAGACCTTCTTCGCCCCCCCCATCGAGTCCGGCACGCGTACCGGCGTGGACGTCATAAACGGCTCACATGCCTAGACGAGTAGATGAGGAGAGTTCCGCCGTGTTCCTGCCCAAGTACCCCGACAACCCGACCCCGCCGCCCGCGCACACCCACGCCCCGACCGACCCGATGCCCGTACGGCGCTCGCTCCCGTCGGTCTCCATCGATCAGAAGACCGTCGTCGCCCTGGTCGTCGGCGGAGTCGTCCTCACCGCGCTCCTGGCCGCTGTCGCTATTACGGCCATCTCCGTTGCCGTGGCCGCCGTGGTCCTGCGCTCCCTGCTCCGTGAGCAGCACCGGCGCTGAGCCCTCACCTGACCTCCGGGGCGCTCGACTAAGCATCACGCCGCCCCGGGGCCTCTTCCTCCCGACCTAGCCAGCCAGAAGGAGAAACGCCATCTTCACCCGCACCACTCCGGCCCCACTCCCGGAACTCGCGAACCTGGCCTCGCAAGGCACGCTCCCGGGAATTCTCCGCCAGCTCTCCACCCTCGGCGGCTGCACCCACCCGATCCGCCTCGACGGCCACCGCACCGAGTACGACGTCGACACCACGACCGGCGAGATCGGCGCCCTCGTCCACCATCTCGACTCGCCCAGCCTCCCGGCCGGCCAACTCCTCGTCCGCTGCAACAACCGCCGTACGACCCGCTGCCCGGCCTGCGCCGAGGTCTACCGCCGAGACACCTTCCAACTGATCACCGCCGGACTGCGCGGAGGCAAGGGCATCGCGGGACAAGTCGGCGCCCACCCGCGCGTGTTCGCCACCTTCACCGCTCCCGGCTTCGGCCCGGTCCACAACCGCCGTACCGACGGACGCCCCTGCCGCTGCGGCGTCCACCACGACCAGGACGACGAGACACTCGGCACCCCGCTCAACCCGGACACCTACGACTACGAAGCGGCCGTCCTCTGGAACGCCCACGCCGGACAGCTCTGGCGCCGCCTCTCGACGTACCTGCGCCGAGAGGTCGCCAAGCGCGCGGGCCTCTCCCAGCGCAGGGTCCGGGACCACGCCCGCGTGTCCTTCGCCAAGGTCGCCGAGTACCAGAAGCGCGGTGCCGTCCACTTCCACGCGGTCATACGCCTCGACGGCCCCGGCGGGGGAGACACCCCACCCCCGGCTTGGGCCACCGCCGAGCTGCTCACCGACGCCATCGACGCCGCAGCGACCAAGGTCCGCGTGGACGGCCCGGTCATCGACGGCCGCGCTCACACCTTCACCTTCGGTCGGCAACTCGACGTCCGCACCATCCGATCCGCCGACTTCAACGACGGCCAGGAGCTGACCGAGCGAGCCGTCGCCGCGTACATCGCCAAGTACGCGACCAAGGGAGCCGAGACAGCGACGGGAGCTCTCGACCGCCCGCTCAAGTTCGCCGCCGAGCTGGCTCAGCTCGACATCAGCGACCACGCGCGCCGCCTGGTCCGAACTGCCTGGTCCCTCGGCGCCCGTAAGGATCTGGAGCACCTCCGCCTCCGCGCTTGGGCCCACATGCTCGGCTTCCGCGGCCACTTCTCCACCAAGTCCCGCCGCTACTCCACGACCCTCGGCGCCCTCCGTGACGCCCGTGCTGAATGACGCCGAGCACAAGCAATGGCTGGACGGCCGGCGACGGACACGACGTACGTCCTCGCCCACTGGGTCTTTGCCGGAACGGGCCTGTCCGCCACCGAAGCCTGGCTTGCGGCATCGGCCGCCGACACCCGAGCGAACGACGGAGCTGCCACCCCTCGATGGGAGGTCACCCCGATGACACGCAGGGCTGAGCCGAAGTCTCGTCAGCGCGTGATGACGAAGGACGAATGGATAGCGAAGCATCTGCGCCGGGCTCCGGTCCGGGATGAGGAGTGGGTGCGTCGGCTCCACGTGCTTCAGGGGCGGGCGGAGTGAGCGCATCCAAAGTCGCCGTCTACACGCGGATTTCCCGCGACGACGAAGGAGACGGACTCGGTGTCGCGCGTCAGCGTCAGGACTGCGAGCGGCTGGCGGACCTTCGGGGGTGGGACGTCGCGAGGGTGTACGAGGACAACGACGTGTCCGCGTTCAAGAGAAACGTTCGTCGGTCTGAGTTCGAGTTGATGCTGAGTGACCTGGCGGCCGGGCTGATCGATGGAGTCGTTGCGTACGACCTCGATCGGCTGGCCCGACAGCCGAAGGACCTTGAGCGGCTGATCGAGCTATACGAGGAGCCCAAGCGGCGCCTCTTCGCCACCGTGACCAACGACCTGAATCTCGGGACTGCTGATGGTCGAACCATGGCCCGTGTCATGGTCGCGTTCGCCAACAAGTCGTCCCACGATGCCTCGCGGAGGATTCAGCGCAAGCATCTTGAGTTGGCGCGACTTGGGAAGCCGAGCGGTGGGCCGGCGCCGTACGGGTGGTTGAAGGGTGGGATCAAGGTCGATCCCGAGGCTGCTGCGCACATCCGCGAAGCACAGCAACAGTTGCTGGCTGGCGTACGGATCGGCACCATCCGCACCGACTGGCAGAAGAGGGGGCTGGGCCATCCCCGAGCGGGGACCAAGCGGCTTGCTCACCACCACCTTGAGCACATGCTGACCAATCCCCGGCTGTGCGGATACCGCACCTATCGAGGAGAGATCCTCCTCGACGACGCCAATCGGCCTGTCATCGGCGAGTGGGAGACGATCGACACCGTCGAGGAGTGGGAAGCGGTGTGTGCGGTCGTCGCCGAGCGCAAGCAGAAGGACCCCGGGCGCATGCTCGCCCGGAAGTACCTGCTGTCCGGCATCGCGCGGTGCGGGTTGTGCCACACCAAGATCCGTGGGCAGGCCAACCGGCAGTGGAAGCCCGGCTCCAAAGCAGCCAAGTTCACCTACCAGTGCTCGGTGGTCAACGGCGGGTGCGGCAAGGTCGGGCGCGTCGGTGAACCTGTCGACGAGTTCATCATCAGTCTGGTCCTCGCCGAGCAGCGGGAGAGGGCTGCGGCCAGCACAGCCGCCCCGGCTGAGCAGTGGCCGCGGGCTGCTGAGCTGGCCTCCGTCGAGGCCGACCTTGCTGAGCTGACGCAGGCTGCGAAGGCGCAGAAGATCACCGTGTCGACGCTGCTTCTGCTGCTGCCGGATCTTGAGAGGCGTCGAGATGAGTTGAAGCTGGAGCGCGGTCGGTTCAACAAGGCACGGCAGCAAGCCGAATCCCTGAACGCGGACATCGGGGAGGACTTTCACTCCCTCCCGATCGAGCGTCAGCAGGCGTTGATCTTGCACAGCCTGTCGGCCGTGCTGATCCATCCCGGTGGGAAGGGGCGCCGGAAGTTCGATCCGAGCCTGATCGAGCCCGTCTGGCGCTGACGTCGCCGTACTGATTGTAGGAAGGCCCGTTCTCGTGCCGGGCCTTCTTCGTGTTCAGAGCGCCACGCGCGCGGGGCACGACCTCGGCAGTGGTGAGGCATGCTGTCGCGATGAGCGAAACCCCATCCGAGTGGCAGGCTTGGCTGAACGGTCTGGATGCGAACCAGAGGGCAGCGGCACAGTCCCTCCGTAGCCAGCTCGCGGCGCTCGGCGCGGATGATGCCGAGGGCTGGGCCAAGTCGGAGATCACCGAGGACCTTCCGCATCTTGCGCGGTTCGTGCTGCTGCGGAGCCTGTGGCGTAGCCCGATCGACGGTTGGGCCGATCCAGGCGCGCTCGATCAGCTTCCTGCCGCTCAGCGACTCCTTGCCGCTGGAGCGGACAAAGAGGATCTCGTCCGCCTGGCACGAGCCGTTGCCTACGAAGCCGTGTTCGCGACGCTCGGCGAGCTCGACTCCGGCGGCGATGTGAACGTGTCGGGCATCGATGCCGGCTGGATCGTCATGGAGTTGGGTGAGGATGGCGCCCCGACGGGGCGCGTCCTGTCGGACCTGCATGAAGATCTCTTGGCTCTCAACCCCAGCGGGTCTGAGGGAGAGGACCTGTGGCAGTGATCATCGGCACGGCCACATGCCTCCGACCTGCGGTGTCTCACCTTCGGTGACGTCCCTCATAAGGTCAACGATCCCTGGAGCGTCGAGCCGCCCGTCGTGAAGCGGCACGGGCAGGTCCTCGACGCCTGACCCGCGTCGTACCGGGGCGCGGTGCCCCCTGCCCACCCGGGCGGGAGCACCGCGCCTTCGTCATGCCCGCGCCGGCGACGGCCGGGCGGCCGCGTCAGAACGTGCCGAGTTTGATGATCGACAGGATCGCGAGCAGCTGGATGGCGCTGGCGCCGAGGGCGCGGGGCCAGGGCAGGTCGTGCGACTTGCTCACCATCAGCGTGAGCAGGGCGCCCGCCGCGAGCCAGGTGGCCCAGCCGAGGAGCTGTACGAAGCCGTTGCCGCCGCCGAGGAACAGGGCGACGATGACGCGCGGCGCGTCCGTGATCGCCATGATCAGCATGGACAGGCCGACGGTCGGCTGCCAGGCGCCGTCGCCGCCGAACTGGCGGGCGAGGCTGTGTGTGACGACGCCGAGGATGAGCGCGCTGATGGAGATCGCGACCCCGGTCGTCAGGACGTACGGGATCGCCGTGGACAGCGTGGCGTTGAGGACGTCCTCGCGGGCCTCGTCGAAGCCGAAGACGGCGAGCAGGCCGTAGAGGAAGGTGACGACGACCGCGGGGACCCACATCGCGTAGTCGCGCATCTGGAGGAAGGTCGGGCCCGGGCGGAGCACGATGCCGCGCAGCAGGTCCTTCCAGTGCAGCTTGGGGCCGATGGGGCCGGCCGGGGGCTGGCCCGCGCGGTAGGTGTCCCCGTCGTTGTACGGGTCCTCGCCGAGGGAGAAGGCCTGGGTGTTGCCGGGGTTGTTGGCGGCGTAGGGGTCGTGGGCGCCGCCGTGGCCCCCGTGACCTCCGTGGCCCCCGTGCCCGCCGTGGCCCCCGTGCCCGCTCTGGCCGCCGTAGTACTCGGGCTCGTCCCGGCCGCCGGGGGGCTGGGGCCACTGCTGGGCGCCGCCGTGGTGCTGGCCGCCGCCGTAGGGCGGCTGCCCGCCGTACGGGGGTGGGGCCGGGTGCCCGTGCGAGGGCGCGGGCGGGTAGCCGTACGGCGCCTGGCCGCCGCCTTGGTGCGGGGGCCGCTGTCCGTACGGGGCCTGCCCGGGGCCCTGCTGAGGGCTCTGTCCCGGCCCCTGGCGTCCTTGGGGGCGTCCCGATTGCTGTGCGCGGTTGTCCCGGCCGCCGCGTCCGATCCTGAATCCAGCCACGGAATCGAACGTACCTGGTCCGGCGGGGCGGTCGCGCCCCTCCTGTGGAGGAGAGCCCGTTTGCGGCTGACCTGTAACAACCCCTAGGGGGACCCTGAGGGGTTGTCCTCAGGGTCCCCGTGGCGCAGATGGTCTGCCGTGGCGTGAGTGGCGTGAGTGGTCCGGGTGGTGCGGGGCTCTAGCGGCCGAGCACCGCTCCGTACGTCAGCGCGGACGACGGCGCGGGCAGCTTCAGGGACTTGGGGGTGAAGACGGTGGTGCCGGGCGGCAGGACGTCGGGGGAGGCCCAGATGCCGCCGGACGAGGCGTTCTCGCCGGGAGCGGCGGTGGCCAGTTCGGGCTTGCCGTCGTGGTCGTAGTCACCGGTGGCGAGGGCGGCGCCGAAGCGGTCGCCGGTCTCGGCGGGGCCGGGGATGTGGTTCGTGTCCTGCTGGAAGGCGTAGCCGTTGGCCTTGCCGTCGCCCAGTTCGTCGTCGGCGTCGAGGATGCCCTTCTTGGCGCCGTACAGGACGGTGACGCTGCCCGCGTTCTTCTTGCTGCCGATGGCCTCGCCGGGGGCGCCGACGACCAGGTCGGTGTAGCCGTCGTTGTCGATGTCGCGGGCGGTGACGGCCTCGCCGAAGCCGTCGCCCTTCTCGGCGACGCCGGGGACGCCCGGGGTGTCCTGGTTGAGGGTCTGCTCGCGGGCGCCGAGGCTGCCGTTGGGGTTGCCGTACTTGATGTGGACGCCGCCGCCGTTGGTCAGCTCTTCGGGGCCGCAGGGGTCGTCGATGTTCTCGTCGGCTATCTCGCGGCAGTTGCCGAGCGCGAGGTCGTCCAGGCCGTCGCCGTTGAAGTCGCCGGTGGCGAGGGCGGAGGCGGCGCCGTTGCTGCTGGCCCAGGACAGCAGGAGGCGCCGCTCCTGCTTGTCGTAGCGGTAGATGTGGACGTGGGACTGGGTGTACGGCTGCTGCTTGGTGTAGTACGCCACGACCAGGTCGGTCAGGCCGTCGGCGTCGAAGTCGCCCGTGGACAGGACGGGGGCGCGGCCGCCCATGCGCTCGCCCATGCCCGGCTCGGTCTTCGCGGCGCGCGGGTCGTAGTTGACGACGACCTTGTCGGTGCCGCCGACGGCCAGGTCGGCCCGCTTGTCGCCGTTGAAGTCGGCGGCGGCGAGGGCGTTGCCGTAGGAGTCCTTGGCCTTGGCGCCGCGGCCCGCGCTGTTGGCCTTGCCGAAGCCTTCCTTCGCGCCGTACACCACGGTCGCGTTGCCCGCGTCGGCCTTGCCGTCGACGTCCTCGCCCGGGGCGCCGACCGCGAGGTCCGTGAGCCCGTCGCCGTCGAAGTCCGCGACGGCCACGGACGCGCCGAAGCGGTCGCCCGCCTCCGGGGTGCCCGGCACGTTCGCCGTGGCCTGGCTGATCCGGGCGTTGTCCTTGACGTGCAGGCCCTTGGGCCCGCCCCAGACGACGCTCACGTACCCGGCCTTGGCCTTGCCGCCGACGCTCGCGGCCGGGACGCCTACGGCGAGGTCCTCGTAGCCGTCGCCGTTGAAGTCGGCCTTGGCGGGCGGGGTGGCGCCGGCGGGGGCGGCGCCCGCGCCCGCGGCGAACGGCAGGGTGAGGCCGGTCGCCGCGAGCGCCGTGGCGGCGGCCAGGGCGAGGGTGCGTGTGCGCACGGGTGCTCCAACTCTGTGGGTGACGCTTGGTCTTCACCTGTGTGACACGCGAGGTTGGGCAAGGGTTGTGGTGGCGGGCCGACCCGGACCCCCAGGCCGACCCAGGCTCCACACGCCGACCCGGGCCGATCCAGGCCCCCAGGCCGACCCGGGCCGACCCAGGCCCCCAGGCCGACCCGGGCCGACCCAGGCCCCCAGGCCGACCGGGTCCCCAGGCCGGCCCAGGCCCTCGTCGCGCCCGGCGGCCGGCCCGGGCGTCAGTCGGCGAAGTTCGCGCCCAGGCGCGGGGTGCCGGTGCCGGGGACGCCCACCGTGCCGGGGTAGATGCCGGAGGTGCCCTTGAGGGAGCCGTCGGCGCCGGAGATCAGGGGGTAGACGGCGCCGTTGCCGCCGTTCTCGCCGTAGGCGCCGATGACCACGTCCGCGCGGCCGTCGCCGTTCAGGTCGTCGGCGTGCACGTCCGTCCCCAGGAAGTCGTGCTTCTCGTCGCTGTCCGGTACGCCGGGCGTGTTCTGGGTGAGGAGCTTCGCGCCGCGCCCGCTGATGCCGGAGCCGTTCGCGCGGCCGTACAGGACGGTCACCGCGCCCGCGTCCCGCACTCCGTCGACGGTCTCGCCGGGGGCGCCGACGACCAGGTCCAGGTTGCCGTCGCCGTTGATGTCGCCGAGGTCCAGCTCGTTGCCGAAGCTGTCGCCCTTCTCGCTGCTGCCGGGGACGCCGGAGCTGTTCTGGGTGAACTTGTCGCGGTCCCCGTGCGCCGGGCCCCGCTTCCCGCCGTGCACGACGTGCACCGCGCCGCCCCTGGCCGCGCCGGGGAGGCCGCTGTCCCAGTAGTTGCCGACGACGACGTCGTCGTAGCCGTCCTTGTCGGTGTCGCCCAGGTCCGTGATGACGCCGGGGAGCAGCTTCTGCGCGGCGGACACCTTGAGGCCGGAACGGGAGCCGGGGACCCACCAGTTGGCGTTGTAGCCGCGCCGGGTGTCGTTCTCGTAGCCGTTGACGACCAGGTCTTCCCTGTTGTCGCCGTTGGCGTCCCCGGAGTGCAGGTTCTTCACGCCGACCTCGCCGTTGCCGTGGATCCGGGGCGTGATGGTGTAGTGCCCGCCCGTCCTGCCGCTGCGGGTGAAGCCGCCGCGGTAGACGTCGACGACGGCCGTCGTGACCGTGCCCATGGCGATGTCGTCCTTGCCGTCGCCGTTGAAGTCGCCGGCCTCCAGGACCCCGCCGAAGTTGTCGTGCTTCGAGGGCCGCGGGTCCTTCAGGGTGGTACCGCCCTTGAGGCCGCTCGGGGAGCCCCACAGGATCTGGAGGCTGCCGCCGTCCTTGTCCCGGCCGACGTCCTCGCCGGAGACGCTCACGAGCAGGTCGTCGTAGCCGTCGTCGTCGAAGTCCCCGTACGCCAGGTCGAGTCCGAACCAGTCCTGCGCCTCGGCGTCCCCGGGGACGCCCGGGCTGTTCTGCGTGTACTTCACGGAGCGGCCGACGCCACTCGCCTTGCCGTACGTGACGACGACGGCACCGGCATACTTCTTTCCATTCACGTACGTGAAGGGGGCGGAGGTGGCGATGTCCGCGCGGCCGTCCCCGTCGAAGTCGGCGTCGGTGGCCGGGAGTCCGGCGCGGGGCGCTGCCGCGGCCGTCGGTACGGCGCTCACGAGGAGACCGCCGGTGAGCGCCACGGTTGTCGTGGCGGCGGCCAGCCGGAGGCCGCGGCCGGGTCTGCGGGAGCGGGTGTCGCGGGAGGTGGTGCGCTTGCGCTGAGCCATGCGGTGATCTCTCCTGCGTGTCTGGGGGTGTGTTTGCCGGGACGTGGCCGTGCGTTTGCGTGTGCGTTGGCCTGGACCTTGGCCTAGGAGAGACCCCCGAAGGGGTGTGAGGGTTGTGTGCGACCGGGGTGAAGTTACCTTGCTGTTATGGGGAGTTGGCGCCTCCGGTAGTAGGCGTACGTCAGCGCGAGCACCATGGGGCCCCACAACACGAACAGTCCGCTGACGGTCCCGGCGAGGAGCCGCCACCACCCGTTCGTATACGGCACGTCGGAGAAGCCGCCGATGTGGAACGTGCAGAGCACCCAGTCGACCAGCAGCGCGGTGAACAGCAGGCCGCTCAGCGCCGCGGGCACCGCCACGAGCAGCGGCGGAATCCGCCGCCCGCGGAGCCGCGGCACCCAGTGGGGGACGGTCTCGCCCCACGGCCGCACCAACCCCCGGCACAACAGGGCGAACGCCTCGGTCAGCAGGCTCAGGGACGCCACGTAGAGCACGCTCCGCCAGAGGGGCCATGTCTCGGCCGCCACGTCCATGCCCATCTGGTAGCCGAAGCCGATGGGCAGCCGCCACAGGCATACGGGCAGGGCCACGAGCGGCAGCAGACGGGCCACGCGCTCCGCCCAGCGGGGCACGGGCCGCTCGGTCACCCCGACGGCGTGGGCCGCACTCGTACCCACCGGACTCGCTTCGTCGATCGCCATGGACACCACTGTTGTCGACCGGCGGCGCACCGGAATCGGGCCGTCGCGCGATGTTCTCCTCCCCCGCGCGGCGGAGGCTTTCGCCGGGGTGTCCGCCCACAGGTGCGGAGTTGGACCGAAGGTC
Source organism: Streptomyces sp. NPDC045778 (assembly GCF_056431945.1). NCBI lineage: Bacteria > Bacillati > Actinomycetota > Actinomycetes > Kitasatosporales > Streptomycetaceae > Streptomyces > Streptomyces sp. NPDC045778. The sequence goes on along the minus strand of NZ_JBWKJZ010000052.1, from coordinate 20,926 downwards.
CCGGAGCTGTGTATGATCAAGGCACAACTTCGGCGCACAGCACCGGAGTCGCGCGTCTGTGGTCCAAGGAAAGACGCCCATCATCCGATGGGAAATGTAGGTGCAAGGCCTGCCGGGCGCTCCACGAAGTCGATGGCCCCCTCACTGATCGGTGAGGGGGCCATCGGCGTTCCCTACGTCATCGGCGTTCCCGGGTCAGGCGGCCGGGCGCCACCGGGCCCGCGCGGCGGTCGCGCGGGCCCGGCAGCGGGAGCCGGTGCCTAGCGGCCCATGACCGCGCCGTACTCGCGGGCCCCGGAGAGGCCCAGCTTGCCCGGAGTGAGGGTGACCATGGCCGGGTTGGGGCCGTCCTTCGGGGTCCTGCCGTACCAGACGCCGCCCTTCGAGGCGTCCTCGCCGGGCGCGCCGACCGCGATGTCCGGGTACGTGTCGCCGTTGTAGTCGCCCACCGCGACCGCCGCGCCGAAGCGGTCACCCGCCTCTGCCGTGCCGGGCACGCCCGCCGAGTCCTGGCTGACGGACGGGCCCACGAAGGGCTTGCCGGTGCCCGCGGAGGCCAGCGTCCAGTAGCTGCCCGCCTTCTTCGCGGCGCCCACCGCCTCGGTGTCGGCGCCCACGATCAGCTCGTCGATGCCGTCCCGGTCGAGGTTGCCCACGGCAAGGCGCGCACCGAAGTTGTCCTCGATCTCGGCGGTGCCGCCGACCTGCGGGGAGTCCTGCGTGGTGCAGGCGACCGGTCCGCCGAGCGTCGAGTCCTTCTTGCCGTAGACCGTGGCGATCGCGCCGCCCACGGGGTTCTGGCAGAACGCCTCGCTCGGGTCCTCCGACTCCGGATTGGCCTGGACGCCGCCCAGGGCCAGATCCGTCGTCCCGTCGCCGTCGAAGTCGCCCGCGGCGAGGGCCGTCGACCCGTTGCCCGTCGACCACTGGGTCTTCCACTCGCCGGAGGCGCGGCTGACGACCTTGGTGCCGAGGATCTCCATGCCGCCGTACGCCAGCGCCAGGTCGTCGCGCCCGTCCCCGTCGAAGTCGCCCGTCGTGACCGCGCGCGGGCCGCCGAAGTGCCAGCTGTCGACGCGCGACAGCTTCGCGGGCGAGCCCGCCTTGAACGGGCCCGGGCGCAGCATCAGCGCGCTGGATTCGTCGGAGTGCGAGTTCAGGACGATGTCACGCTTGCCGTCGCCGTCGAAGTCGCCCGTGGTGAGCACGGCGCCCAGGTTGTTGTCGGAGTAGGCGCCGCTGGCGGCCGTGAAGCCGCCCTTGATGCCGGACTTCGCGCCCCACAGGATCGTGACGGTGCCCGCGCTCAGGTGCGTACCGTTGTCCTCCTTGGGGGTGCCGACGACGATGTCGGTGATGCCGTCGCCGTTCATGTCGCCGGTCGTCACCGTCTGGCCGAAGCCGTCGCCCTTCTCGGCGTTGCCGGGAACCCCGGCGGAGTTCTGGCTGACGGTCGTCGAGCCGTGCTTGCCGAGGCCGTTCTTGCCGCCCCAGACCACGTTCACGTAGCCCGCCCCGGCCTTGCCGGCCACGGTCGCGCCGGGCACGCCGACCGCGAGGTCGGCGAAGCCGTCGCCGTTGAAGTCCGACTTCGCGGCCGGCCGGGGCTCGGCGGCCTGGGCGGCCGTCGCGGAGAAGCCGGCGAAACCGATCACGGTGGCCGTGCACAGCATCACGGCCGAGAGGTTCTTCTTGCGCAAGGGGTTCTCCAACTGAGCTGAGAGAGCTAGGGGTGTTGAGAGGGGGAGGGGCTGGGAGCGCGCCGTCAGCGCAGGGTTTCGCCGAAGGCCTTGCCGACACCGCCTGCCCCCGCGGGCAGCCGCACGCCGAAGTCGGAGCCGTTGAACGAGGTCGCGCGCGGGGTCGTGACGCCCGCCGCCGAGCCGCGCAGGACCCACACCGCGCCCGCGTCCCGCCGCGCGGCGGAGCCCGAGCCGATGTCCTCGCCGCCCGCGCCGACCGCCAGGTCCGCCTTGCCGTCCTTGGTGACGTCCTTCAGGCGGACGTTCGAGCCGAACGCGTCACCGGCCTCGCCGACGCCCGGCACCCCGGGGGTGTCCTGGTGCAAGGCCCGGCCGTTCTCCAGGCCGCGCGCGCCGCCCTTGAGGACGACGACGCTGCCCGCGCCCCGCACGGCCGGGGAGCCGGTCGTCTCGCCGGGCGCGCCGACGGCGACATCCGCACGGCCGTCACCCGTCACATCGCCTGCGGCCACCGAACGGCCGAACTCGTCGCCGTCCTCGCCGCTCCCGGGCACGCCCGCGCTGTCCTGCGTGTACGTCACGGGCGCGCGGAACTTCGCGTCACCGCCGCGGCGGACGCTGACGGCACCGCCCTTCGCCGCACGCGGATTGCCGGTGACCAGGTCGTCGTAGCCGTCGCCGTCGACATCGCCCACGGCGAGCGGGTCGCGCGAGGCGCTCGGGTCGTCGCCCTCGGCGAGGACGCCGGACCAGTAGCCGTAGTCGCCCGCGCCGCCCTTCATGTACGCGGTGTAGGCGCCGCCCTCGGCGCGCTCGCCGGTGAGGACGTACGTGTAGCCGTCCTTGGACGTGAAGTGGCCCGCGGTCATGTTGTCCAGGCGGACGCCCTGGGGCAGGAAGTCGGTCTCCAGGCCGATCGCGTGGCCGTCCCGGGGCACGCCGTCGGCGTAGAACCACCAGCTGTCGCCGCTGATCACGGCGAGGTTCGCGGACTCGTCACCGTCGATGTCGACGAAGACGGCGGCCTCGCCGAAGCGGCGCTCGCTGTCGGCGGGCGCGGAGAGGGTCCGACCGCCCTTCTTGAAGCCGCCCTTGCCGCCCCAGACGATCGTGACGGTGCCCTCGGGCTTGCCGGTCGTCCTCTCGCCGGGGGCGCCGACGATCAGGTCCGCGTAGCCGTCGTTGTTCACGTCACCGCTGGTGACGCTCTCGCCGAACTCGTCGCCCCGCTCGGTGACTCCGGGCACCCCGGCCGTGTTCTGCGTGACGGTCGTGGCCCGTGAGGTGCCGACGCCCGCCGCCGAACCGTACGTGACCGTCACGGAATTGGCCCCCGGCGTACCGATCGCCAGGTCGCGGTAGCCGTCGCCGTTGAAGTCGTCCTTGCGGACGCTGGGCGCGGCGGCGGCCGTGCCCGCCAGCGGCAGAGTGACACCGGCCGCGGCGAGGGCGACCGCGGTCGCCGTGAGGGCCAGGTTCCTTACGCGCACGTACGCTCCCCGTGGGTGAAGTGGTGCTTCCGGGGATGTGACAGGCGGGCTGTACGAATGGTTGTGCGGGGTTGGCTGTGAGGTGAATCAGGGCTTTCGGGCTAGCGCGTGCTGAACATCGTCGTGGAGAAGACGAGCCCCGGCTTCCGCTCCACCAGGACGCCGGACCCCAGGCCCCGGTACACCGCCACGCGGTCCCTGCCCCGCCCCGCGGAGGTCCGTACGACCAGGTCCGCGCGCCGGTCGCCGTCGAAGTCGGCCACCTTGAGGACCTGGACGGTCCCGCCCGCGCCCGTGGGGGCGAGCGTCGCCGTGGGGCGGGCCGCGAGGCCCGAGGCGCGGCCCCGGTAGAGCCGCACCTCGCCGGATCCGCCGCCGCTCACGACGAGTTCGCTGCGGCCGTCGCCGTCGAGGTCGCCCGTCCGCACGCTCGCGTCGCGCACCGCCAGGGCGGCCCGCGCGGTGCCCGGCACGGCGTAGCGCAGGGCGATGCCGCCCGGCCCGGGGAGCGCGGCGTCCACCGCCCGCCCGCCGCGGAAGGTGCCGAAGGCCGTGTCCGTGCCCGCCGGGAGTGCCGCCCCGGTGCGGCTCGGCCCGCCGGGCCCGCCGAGGACGAGGGCGCCCGGGGAGGCGCCCGCGGCCTCGCGGACCACCAGGTCGTCGTAGCCGTCGCGGTTCACGTCCACCGCGGGGCCGCCCGTCACCAGCTCGTTGCCGGGCGCGGTGAGCGGCGCGGCGGCGGTCCGCGGCGCGCCCGCGCGGCTGAAGGGGCCGCGCAGGAAGGTCAGATGGGCGCCGCTCGCGTGCAGTACGAGGTCACGGGCGCCGTCCCCGTCGAAGTCGCCGCACACCGGCTGGTCCGGCCAGTCGTTGCCGAGCCGCGCCCGCGCGGGCACCCGGAGCTGGACGGCCTTGCCGGTCAGGCCCTTCGGGGAGCCGTAGAGGAGCTGGAGCGGCACCGGCGGCTGCCCCTGGCCGTCGTACGGCGGATCCGTGGAGACCACGAGGTCGGTGAACCCGTCCCCGTCCAGGTCGCACGCCGCCTCGGACTCGAACGCGGTGGGCAGCTCGCCCTGCGTACGAGCGCCGTGGGCGCGCGCGGTGAGCAGCTGCCGGGCGGCGGGGACGAGCCCGGCGCGGCCGCCGTACACGACGCCGATGCCGGGGTCGTCGCCGTGCCCGCGGTGCGCCAGGTCGTCGAGGACGAGGTCACGGGCGCCGTCGCCGTTGAAGTCGTCGGGCACCTCGCTGCCCTTGCCGTGCGGGACGGCCTGCTGGGGCGCGCCGCGCGCCGTGAGGCCACCGGAGCTGGGGCGGGCGTGGGACTCGCCGTCGCCGCCGCAGCCCGCCAGGACCAGGGCGCCGACGGCGGCGGCCAGCAGCCGTGCACCGGTTCTCCTCAAGCCACCCACCCCACAGGACCGTGTAGTCGTCATGAGCACCACAGGTTTACACGAACGACGAAGGGCCGGTCCCGCCCAGCGGCGGAACCGGCCCGAAAGGTCCGTCTCGTACGGGAATCCCGTACGAGGGCCCGTGCGGCTACTTCACCGGCTCGGGCTCCGGCTCGCTCTCCGCCTCGGCCTCGCCCGCCGGGGGCGGGTTGTCGGCCGGGGTCTTCACCGAGTCCAGCAGCAGCTGGGCGACGTCGACGACCTGGAGGGACTCCTTGGCCGCGCCATCGTTCTTCTTGCCGTTCACGGAGTCCGTGAGCATGACGAGGCAGAACGGGCAGGCCGTCGACACGATGTCCGGGTTGAGGCTGAGGGCCTCGTCCACGCGCTCCGTGTTGATGCGCTTGCCGATCCGCTCCTCCATCCACATCCGCGCGCCGCCGGCGCCGCAGCAGAAGCCGCGCTCCTTGTGGCGGTGCATCTCCTGCTGGCGCAGGCCGGGGACGGCGGACATGATCTCGCGCGGCGGCGTGTAGACCTTGTTGTGCCGGCCCAGGTAGCACGGGTCGTGGTAGGTGATCAGGCCCTCGACCGGGGTGACCGGGACGAGCCTGCCCTCGTCGATGAGGTGCTGGAGCAGCTGGGTGTGGTGGATGACCTCGTAGTCGCCGCCGAGCTGCGGGTACTCGTTCGCGATGGTGTTGAAGCAGTGCGGGCAGGTGGAGACGATCTTCTTGGCCGACGTGGGCTTCTTCGTCGACTCGTCCTCGTCGTCCTCACCGAAGGCCATGTTCAGCGAGGCCACATTTTCCGCGCCGAGCTGCTGGAACAGCGGCTCGTTGCCGAGTCGCCGGGCCGAGTCGCCGGTGCACTTCTCGTCGCCGCCCATGATCGCGAACTTGACGCCCGCGATGTGCAGCAGCTCCGCGAAGGCCTTCGTGGTCTTCTTGGCCCGGTCCTCCAGGGCGCCCGCGCAGCCGACCCAGTACAGGTAGTCGACCTCGGTGAGGTCCTCGATGTCCTTGCCGACGACCGGGACGTCGAAGTCGACCTCCTTGGTCCACTCCAGGCGCTGCTTCTTGGCGAGGCCCCAGGGGTTGCCCTTCTTCTCCAGGTTCTTGAGCATCGTGCCCGCCTCGGACGGGAACGCGGACTCGATCATCACCTGGTAGCGGCGCATGTCGACGATGTGGTCGATGTGCTCGATGTCCACCGGGCACTGCTCGACGCAGGCGCCGCAGGTGGTGCAGGACCACAGGACGTCCGGGTCGATGACGCCGTTCTCTTCGAGGGTGCCGATCAGGGGACGCTCGGCCTCGGCGAGGGCGGCGGCGGGCACGTCCGCGAGCTGCTCGGCCGAGGCCTTCTCCTCGCCCTCCATGGACTTGCCGCCACCGGCGAGCAGGTACGGGGCCTTGGCGTGCGCGTGGTCGCGCAGCGACATGATCAGGAGCTTCGGCGACAGGGGCTTGCCGGTGTTCCAGGCGGGGCACTGCGACTGGCAGCGCCCGCACTCGGTGCAGGTGGAGAAGTCGAGGATGCCCTTCCAGGAGAACTGCTCGACCTGGCTGACGCCGAAGACGGTGTCCTCGTCCGGGTCCTCCCAGTCGATCTCCTTGCCGCCGCTCGTCATCGGCAGGAGCGCGCCGAGCGCGGTGGAGCCGTCGGCCTTCCGCTTGAACCAGATGTTGGGGAAGGCCAGGAAGCGGTGCCAGGCGACGCCCATGTCGGTCTTCAGGGCGACCGTGATCATCCAGATGAAGGAGGTGGCGATCTTCAGGCCCGCGAAAAAGTACGTCAGGTTCTGGAGGGTGGAGACGTCCATGCCCGAGAACCACGAGACGAACGGGTACGAGAGGAAGAACGAGGCCTCGTAGCCGTCCACGTGGTGCTGGGCGCCCTCCAGGGCGTGCAGCGTGAAGATGCAGACGCCCACGACGAGGATGACGCCCTCGACGAAGTACGCCTGACCCGTGTTGGAGCCCGCGAAGCGGGACTTGCGCCCCGGCTTGCCGGGACGGTTCAGCTGCCGGATGACGATCAGCGTCAGGATGCCGAGGACGGTCATCGTCCCGAGGAACTCGACGAAGACGTTGTACGGCGCCCAGTTCCCGATGACCGGCAGCACCCAGTCGGCCTTGAAGAGCTGGCCGATGGCGTTCACGATCGTGAGCAGCAGGGAGAAGAAGCCCACCGCCACGAACCAGTGCGCGACGCCGACGATGCCCCACCGGTTCATCCGGGTGTGGCCGAGGAACTCCTTGGCCACGGTGAGGGTGCGCTCGGCGGGAGCGTCGGTCCTGGTGCCCGCGGGCACGGCCTGGCCGAGCCGCACGAACTGGTAGATCTGCAGGATGGCACGGCCGAACAGCGCGACGCCGACCGCGATTAGGACCAGCGACACGATGATCGCGGCGAGTTGCATTTCGGGGCTCCTCAGGCCTGCGAGGCGTCTATTACTAAGCAGTAACTTATGCAGTCCGTCTGAGACTACCCACATACTGTGCGCCCGCGCAGCCGGGCAGGCGGTGATCTGTGTCGCTCAGGCTGCCCTTGCCGCCGTCGGGTGTCCCGGCTCAACCGTTCCGGGCCGGGGGCCGTCTCTCCCCGTGATCCCGGGGTTGCGCGTAAGGGGTGGATAAGAGTTGAGCCCCCAAGACTCAGGTCTGTTGACTCAGGGGGGCCCGTGGGGCATCCTTGAGTCAGTTCCACTCAAGTAGGTATCTGGAGGCATTGAAATGGCACGTGCGGTCGGCATCGACCTGGGCACGACTAACTCCGTCGTCAGCGTTCTCGAAGGCGGCGAGCCCACCGTCATCACCAACGCCGAAGGCGCCAGGACCACGCCGTCCGTCGTCGCCTTCGCCAAGAACGGTGAGGTCCTGGTCGGCGAGGTCGCCAAGCGCCAGGCTGTCACCAACGTCGACAGGACCATCCGCTCCGTGAAGCGCCACATGGGCACGGACTGGAAGGTCGACATCGACGACAAGAACTTCAACCCGCAGCAGATCAGCGCCTTCATCCTCCAGAAGCTGAAGCGCGACGCCGAGGCGTACCTGGGCGAGAAGGTCACGGACGCGGTCATCACCGTGCCCGCGTACTTCAACGACTCCGAGCGCCAGGCCACCAAGGAGGCCGGCGAGATCGCGGGCCTGAACGTCCTGCGTATTGTCAACGAGCCGACTGCCGCCGCCCTGGCCTACGGCCTCGACAAGGACGACCAGACCATTCTCGTCTTCGACCTCGGTGGCGGCACCTTCGACGTCTCGCTGCTCGAGATCGGCGACGGCGTCGTCGAGGTGAAGGCCACCAACGGCGACAACCACCTCGGTGGTGACGACTGGGACCAGCGCGTCGTCGACTACCTGGTCAAGCAGTTCGCCAACGGCCACGGCGTCGACCTGTCCAAGGACAAGATGGCGCTCCAGCGCCTGCGCGAGGCCGCCGAGAAGGCGAAGATCGAGCTGTCGTCCTCCACCGAGACGACGATCAACCTGCCGTACATCACGGCCTCCGCCGAGGGCCCGCTGCACCTGGACGAGAAGCTCACGCGCGCCCAGTTCCAGCAGCTGACCAGCGACCTTCTTGAGCGCTGCAAGACGCCGTTCCACAACGTGATCAAGGACGCGGGCATCGCCCTCTCCGAGATCGACCACGTGGTCCTCGTCGGCGGCTCCACCCGCATGCCCGCCGTCGCCGAGCTGGTCAAGGAGCTGACCGGTGGCAACGAGGCCAACAAGGGCGTGAACCCGGACGAGGTCGTCGCCATCGGCGCCGCCCTCCAGGCCGGTGTCCTCAAGGGCGAGGTCAAGGACGTCCTGCTCCTCGACGTCACCCCGCTGTCTCTCGGCATCGAGACCAAGGGCGGCATCATGACCAAGCTGATCGAGCGCAACACCACGATCCCGACGAAGCGCTCCGAGATCTTCACGACGGCCGAGGACAACCAGCCGTCCGTGCAGATCCAGGTCTACCAGGGCGAGCGCGAGATCGCGGCGTACAACAAGAAGCTCGGCATGTTCGAGCTGACCGGCCTGCCCCCGGCCCCGCGCGGCGTCCCGCAGATCGAGGTCTCCTTCGACATCGACGCCAACGGAATCATGCACGTGACCGCGAAGGACCTCGGCACGGGCAAGGAGCAGAAGATGACCGTCACCGGTGGCTCCTCGCTGCCGAAGGACGAGGTCAACCGCATGCGCGAAGAGGCCGAGAAGTACGCGGACGAGGACCACGCGCGCCGCGAGGCCGCCGAGTCGCGCAACCAGGGCGAGCAGCTCGTCTACCAGACGGAGAAGTTCCTCAAGGACAACGAGGACAAGGTCCCCGGTGACGTCAAGACCGAGGTCGAGACGGCCGTCGCCGAGCTGAAGGAGAAGCTCAAGGGCGAGGACACCGCCGAGATCCGCACCGCCACGGAGAAGGTCGCCGCCGTCTCCCAGAAGCTGGGCCAGGCCATGTACGCCGACGCCCAGGCCGCGGGCGCGACCGGCGCCGAAGGCGCAGCCCCGGGTGGCGAGGCGCCGAACATGTCCAAGGACGACGACGTCGTGGACGCCGAGATCGTCGACGACGAGAAGCCCGGTGACGCGAAGGGCGGCGCTGCCTGATGACGGAGGAGACCCCGGGCTTCGGCGACGCCGAGCGGCCCGACGTCCCCTCCGGCGCCACCCCTGACGACGCGGCGCCGCAGGCCGCCGAGCCCTCCACCGAGGAGGGCCCGGCGGCCCCGGCCGGGGACGCAATGCGAGAAGCAGGACTGACGGCCCAGCTGGACCAGGCCCGCTCGGCGCTCAGTGAGCGCACCGCGGACCTCCAGCGCCTCCAGGCCGAGTACCAGAACTACCGCCGCCGCGTGGAGCGGGACAAGGTGACGGTGAAGGAGATCGCCTCGGCGAACCTCCTGACCGAGCTGCTCCCGACCCTCGACGACGTCGGCCGCGCGCGGGACCACGGCGAGCTGGTCGGCGGCTTCAAGTCGGTGGCCGAGTCGCTGGAGACCGTCGTCGCCAAGATGGGCCTCCAGCAATTCGGCAAGGAGGGCGAGCCCTTCGACCCGACGATCCACGAAGCCCTGATGCACAGCTACGCGCCGGACGTCACGGAGACGACGTGCGTCGCGATTCTCCAGCCGGGGTATCGCATCGGCGAGCGCGTCATCCGTCCCGCCCGCGTGGCGGTCGCGGAGCCGCAGCCCGGCGCGCAGACGGTGAAGCCGGAATCGGCCGACGCCGAGGGCGACAAGCCGGACGCGGCGGAGCAGGGCGAAGCCAAGGACGCCAGGCCCAGTGACCAGGCGGCCCAGGCGGACCAGGCCGACCAGGCCGAGAGCAAGGAGAACGGTGGCCCGGACAAGGGCTGACGTTGACACGGACGGCGACGTCGACCGCGGCCGGGCCTTCGGCGACCATGATGGTCACCGGCCCCGCGCCGCGGTCGGCGTCGGCGTCGACCTGACGACGAGGAAGGAGGGACGTCGGGGATGAGCACCAAGGACTTCATCGAGAAGGACTACTACAAGGTCCTCGGCGTCCCCAAGGACGCCACCGAAGCCGAGATCAAGAAGGCGTACCGGAAGCTCGCCCGCGAGAACCACCCGGACGCCAACAAGGGCAACGCGAAGGCCGAGGAGCGCTTCAAGGAGATCTCCGAGGCGAACGACGTCCTCGGCGACCCGAAGAAGCGCAAGGAGTACGACGAGGCCCGCGCGCTCTTCGGCAACGGCGGATTCAGGCCAGGCCCCGGAGCGGGCGGCGGCACGTTCAACTTCGACCTGGGGGACCTCTTCGGAGGCGGCGCCCCGGGCGGCGGTGGAGCGGGCGCCGGCGGCTTCGGCGGCGGCCTAGGTGACGTCTTCGGGGGCCTGTTCAACCGCGGCGGCACGGGCGCGGGCACGCGCACGCAGCCGCGCCGCGGCCAGGACATCGAGTCCGAGGTCACGCTGAGCTTCACGGAGGCGGTGGAGGGCGCGACGGTTCCGCTGCGCATGTCCTCCCAGGCCCCCTGCAAGGCGTGCTCGGGCACCGGCGACAAGAACGGCACGCCGCGCGTCTGCCCCACCTGCGTGGGCACGGGCCAGGTCTCCCGGGGCGGCGGTGGCGGGTTCTCCCTCACCGACCCCTGCGTGGACTGCAAGGGCCGCGGCCTCATCGCCGAGACGCCCTGCGAGGTGTGCCACGGCAGCGGCCGCGCGAAGTCCTCGCGGACGATGCAGGTGCGCATCCCGGCGGGCGTCAGCGACGGCCAGCGGATCCGCCTGCGCGGCAAGGGCGCGCCCGGCGAGCGCGGCGGCCCCGCCGGCGACCTGTACGTGGTCGTGCACGTGGACGCCCACCCGGTCTTCGGCCGCAGGGGCGAGAACCTCACGGTGACGGTCCCGGTGACCCTCACCGAGGCCGCCCTCGGCGGGGAGGTGCGGGTGCCCACGCTCGGCGGCGTGCCCGTCACCCTGAAGCTGCCCCCCGGCACGCCGAACGGGCGCACGATGCGGGTCCGCGGCAAGGGCCCCGCCCGCAAGGACGGCACGCCGGGCGACCTGCTCGTCACGGTGGAGGTGTCCGTACCGACGACGCTGTCCGACGAGGCGAAGGAAGCCCTGGAGGAGTACCGCAAGGCGACTGCGGATCTCGATCCGCGGGCAGAACTGTTCAAGGCCGCGAAGGGAGCGTGACCTCATGGAGCGGGACGGCCGCCGACGCAACCCGTATCAGCTGACGGACGAGACCCCGGTGTACGTCATCTCGGTGGCGGCCCAGCTCTCCGGTCTCCACCCCCAGACCCTGAGGCAGTACGACCGCCTCGGCCTGGTCTCGCCCGACCGCACCGCGGGCCGTGGCCGGCGGTATTCCGCCCGGGACATCGAGCTGCTCCGCACCGTGCAGCAGCTCTCCCAGGAGGAGGGCATCAACCTCGCGGGCATCAAGCGCATCATCGAGCTGGAGAACCAGGTCGCCGCGCTCCAGTCCCGGGTCGCCGAGCTGTCGGCGGCCGTCGAGGGCGCGGCGGTCGCGATGCAGCAGCGCGAGGCCCAGGTCCACGCCTCCTACCGCCGCGACCTGGTGCCGTACCAGGACGTGCAGCAGGCGAGCGCGCTCGTGGTGTGGCGGCCGAAGAGGTCGCCGGAGCAGTAGCAGCAGCCCGCCGGAATGCGGCACTTGAGGCCGGGCGGCCCGCGTACGAACGACTCGTGCGCGACCGCCCGGCCTTCGTCGTGCCGGGGCGCTGGTGCGGCTCAGCCGTCGCCGGGCGTCGGCGACGGCTCCCCGGGGCTCGGCGAGCTGGTCGGCGGCTGCGTGGGCTGCGGGGTGGGCTCGGTCGGCCTTGTGGTGGTCATGGCGGCCTTGGAGGCGTTGCCCGCGGCGTCGACCGCCTTCACCCAGTAGACGGCCGGGCGGTCCCCACCCGGGGCCCGGGTGTCACGGAACGAGGTCGTCGTGGACGTGCCGATCTTCTTGAGGGGCGCGTGCGGGGACTCCGAGCGGTAGACCGTGTACGACACGGCCTCGGTGCCGTCGCGCCAGGCCAGGGCCACCCCGGGCCCGTCGTCGGGCGTGACCACGGAGAGCTGCTCGGGCGGCAGGGGCGCGATGGTGTCCCGCGCCGCCCGCGCGGCGGCGGAGTAGGGCGAGGTCTTCCCCGCGGAGCCGACGGCCTTGACCTTGTAGGCGTACGGGACGTCGGGCACGACCCGCTCGTCGGTGTACTTCGGCGACGTCGCGGTGCCGACGCGGGTGAAGGCGCCGTCGGCCTCGGCCCGGTACACCTCGTACTTCCGGGCACCCGAAGAGGCGTTCCAGGTCAGCGAGTTGGCGCGCTCACCGGACACCGCCCTGAGCTTCTCGGGGGCCTTGGGCGCGGTGCCCGAGGCGGGGGCGGCGGTGGCGCGGGCGGGCCCGGTGTCGAGCACGGCGCCGAGGCCGAGCCCCGCGGCGAGCACGGCGGCGGCCGCCGCCGACGGGACGACGACGGTGCGGAGACGGGATCTCCGCGAGGAGTGAGACACGGCTGGCAGTCCCTTTCCGAAAGTGACGGGAGGCGCAGACGTGGGGGGAGAAACTGCTGGTCCGTGGGGGACTGCGCACTCTACCCAGCAGCCGTGCGGGAACGGTAGGCGGCGTGCCGCGCTCCTATAGTTGGCAGGCTGTCGTGTTTCTTCCGCGGGAAAGCTGGATCTCCATGGCCATGGTGGGGCTGTTCTGGATCGCCGAGGGCGATGTGTACGTGGGCTCGAAGCCGTCCGGGCTCGCTCCCGGGGTCCGGCTGACGCCCGAGGGGGTGGCCGGGCTCGGGCATCAGCAGTCCGGCCTGTGGCTGTGGGACGACGTACGGGCGCTGACCGTCGAGGACGTCCCCGTGAAGTCGCTGAAGCGGCAGGTCGGGATGGTGGTGGACATGGCGCTCACGGTCGGGCTCGGCGGCGGTGAGGACGCGCCGTCGATGACCGTGTGCGTGGAGACCGCAGAGGCGGAGGTCGAGCTGACCGCGTACGTGGCGGCGGCGTACGGCTACTCCCAGAAGGAGTACGACCTGTCCCGCGCCCTGCTCGCCCGCCTCACGGAGGGGGCCGCGACGCTGCTGACCACGCTGTCGGCGATGGCCGAGTGGGGGCGCTCGCACGAGGGCGGCACGCCCCGCAAGGAGCTGCGCGAGCGGCTGCTGCGGGAGTGGGCGGGCGAGGCGTAGGCCCGCTCCGCCCGCGCGGGGCGTGGTGGCCCCGGCCCGCCGTGGAACGAGGGCGGGCCGGAGCACCTTAGGGAAGCGCGACCCCGCGGGGGGAGACCACAACAGAGCCGCTGCGGTCACCACGATGCAACGCCGTGCCCACGCTCCGCTACCGTCAACTTGTTGCGGTGCAAGGGGCGGGGGCGGGGGCAAGTCGCCGCAATCGGGGACGTTCGTGATTCAGCGCGTGCGGTCGGGGCTGAGGAGGCCCGACTGGCCGATGAGGTAGCCGAGTTGGGTGCGGCTCGTGCTGCCGAGGACCTTGGACAGCTTGGCGATGTGGACGCGTACGGTACGCACGTTCATGCCCAGGCGTTCGGCGATGCCCGCGTCGGTGAGGCCCTCGGTGAGGAGTTCGGCGATGGCGAGCTGGCGGGCGGTGACGCCGCCCCGCGCGGGCTGCGGCGCCGGGTGCGGGAACAGGGGCGTGGCCAGGCCCCACAGGCGGTCGAAGAGCGCGGCCAGATAGCCGGCCAGGGCGGGTACGCGGATCTCCAGGGCGAGCGCGCGGTCCCGGTCGGCGGGCAGGAAGGCGACCGCCCGGTCGAAGACGACCAGTTGGGCGGTGACCTCGTTCAGCGTGCGGACCTCCACGTCGCCCTCCAGACGCTCGAAGCGGGCGATCACGGGGTAGGCGTGCCGGGTCGTGTGCTGGTGGAGGGTGCGCATGCGGCAGCCCCGGGACAGCAGCGGCTGCTCGCGCGGCGGCGCCAAGGCCAGGTCCCGGACGCGGTGGGACCCGCCGGGCCGGACGGTCAGGACCTCGTCGGAGCAGGCGTCCGCGGCCCGGCGGACGGCGCCGGCGATGCGGGGCAGGCCCTCGTGCACGGCGATCACGGGCGCCCTGGTCCGCGGGGCGCCGTCCGGCGGCGCGCTCACGCCGGGCTGTTCCGCGGCCCGGCGCGCGAGCGCGAGGAACGGCTCGAAGGCGGTGGCCAGGTCCGCCTCGCGGCGCCGCTCGTGCGCCACGTCCTCGTCGATGCCGCGCAGCAGCCGCAGCAGGGCGTGCGAGGGCGCGCTGGGCAGCAGCCACGCCATGTCGTCGAGGTCCGGGTGCAGCAGGCCGAAGTCGAGGAGGCAGGGCGCGTGTTCCGCGTCGCGGGCGCGGACGCGGCCTTCACGCAGGGCCCGGCCGTAGAGCACGGCGCCCGCGGCGCACCAGGCGTCGGGGCCGTGCGGGCGGTGGCGTCCCCAGGCGCCCGAGGCGCCCGAGGCGCCCGAGGCACCCGAGGCGTTCGCGGCGTTCACCGGCCGGTCGGGAGACACCGTGGGGAAGGGCGTTCGAGTATTCCGGACCGGCTGATGAGAAAGCCGAGTTGCGTACGGCTCGCGCTGCCCAGCACCTGGGCCACCTTGGCGATGTGGACGCGTACCGTACGGACGTTCATGCCGGTGCGGCTCGCGATTTCCGTGTCGGTGAGGCCTTCGGTGAGAAGGCGCGCGATCTCCAGCTGGACCGGTGAGACCGCCTTGTCGGGCAGGGGCGGGGCGTCCTCCCGGTACAGGGGCCGCGCGAGCCGCCAGAGGATGTCGAAGGCCGTCGCGATGTACGTGACGAGCGCGGGCGAGCGCACCTCGAAGGCGATCTCGTCGGCGGGGTCGTCCCCCGCGGCCGCGGGCAGGAATGCGACGCGCCGGTCGAGGACGATGAGGCAGGGCGGCAGCTCGTCGAGCGTGCGGGCCTCGCCGTCGGCGGCGGGCCCCAGCGGGTGCGTCCGGGGCGGTGGCGCGGGGGCCAGCGGCGGCTGGGCCAGGGTGCGCAGCTGCCCGCCGCGCGCGACGAACTCGGCCATGCGCCAGGGCTCGTCGTGCGGCAGGAGCGCGGGCTTGGGGCGGCTCGGCTGGACCGCGAGGAGTTCCTCGCCCGCGTCGGCGAGGGCCTGCCGCACGGCCGTCCTGATCCGGGGCAGGCCCTTGAGGACGGTGAGGTGCGCCGCCGCCGAGTCCGGGTCGGGGGCCGGCTCCGCCCGGATGAACGGCTCGAAGGCGGCGGCGAGGCGGGCGGCCCGGCCGCGGTGCCGCGCCACGCGCCGCTCGATGTCCTCCAGGAGCCGGGGCAGGGCCACGGCGGGGGCGGCGGGCAGCAGCCAGGCGGTGTCGCCCGCCGGGTCGGCGCGCAGCAGCCCGAAGGGGCGCAGGCAGGCGGCGTGGGGGGCGTCGGCGGGGACGCGGCCGTCGCGCAGGGCGCGCGCGTACAGCGCCTGTGCCTGCTCGCAGAGGGTGTCGTGGCCGTGCGGAGGGTGGGCCGAAGGGCCGGTGTCCGTCTCGCGCATCGCTCCGTCCGGCACGGCGTTCCCCTTGCTCCTCCCATCCGGCCCGCGCAGCGTGTGCGCATGACGGTGCGGCACGTAAGTGACCATTGTGACCAACGCGGCAACTGTCTTCAATGGCGGGGCTGTTCCTAGCAATCGCCCGCGCATTATTCAGGCTTCAACGGCCGCCCTCGGTCGTGGTCATGCCGGGGCGCGCCCGCGCGCGGGCGGCTCCGTTGGTCGGTGCCGCCCTTGGGCTTATGGTGCAGGGAACGCGCTCGCGGAACCGCGTGCCCGCGCGCGTGGAGAAGGGGGGCAGGGGTGGACGGGACCGGGCTGCGGGGAATACTCCGGAGGCTGCGCGCCGGAATCAGGCCCGAGGAAGCCGGGCTGGGCGCCAAACCGGCGCGCCGCCCCGGCCCGCGTGTCTCCGGCCTTTCCCAGCCCGACATGGACCTGCTCACGAACCGGTCGGTGGGCACCTATCACCGATTCGAGAGCGGCCGGCTGTCCCCGCGCGACGACTACCTCCGCCAGGTCGGCCACATCCTCCGCATGACCGAGGACGAGTTCACGCAGGTGTACCTGTTCGCGCTCGGCCAGCGCCCGCCGCACCCGCTGTCCCCCGACGCTGGCATCGCCGTGCCGTCGGCCGCCGCCTGGCAGCGCGCGGTCGCGGGGCAGCGCGAGATGGCGTACGTGATGAACGCCGAGTGGGACCTCGTCGCGTACAACGAGCGGTTCGCGGAGCTGTTCGCCGGCGGGGCGGTGCCCGCGAACGCGATGCGCTGGGTCGCGCTGTCCCCGCAGGCCCGGGAGGGCGTGCTCATGGACTGGTCGACGCGGTGGGCGCCCGCCGTCCTCAACCAGCTGCGGTTCGCCCGCATCCAGCACCCCGGCAACCGCACGCTCGCCCGGCTGCACCGCGACGTCCTCGGCGACGGCGTCGCCGGGCCCATCTACCGGCGCAGCGCCGAACTGTGCGCGCGCTCCGACGACGAGGCGCGGCCCCTGCGGCACCCCACGCGGGGCCCCGGCACGGTCACGATGCTGGTGGCGGAACCGGTGAACTCGCGGGGAGCGCGCCATGTGGTCCTGCTCTTCGAAGCGGCCGGGACCTGAACGCCCTGTACGGCCCTGAACGGTGAGGTGGTGGCGACATGGAGGCAGCCGGGGTGCGGACGCCCGCCGAGCCCTCCGACCGGGACGCGGCGGCGGGGCGGAGCGCCGCGCCCCGCACGCCCGAGGGCCACGCGGCCGCCGTGCACGCGATCGCCGACGACCTCAACGGCCGCGGCTACCCGGTGACCTGGGTCGTCGACCGACAGCTCCTCGCCGGTGACTTCCCGCTCCAGGTGGTGGCGAAGGTCTCCGTGGTGCGGGTCCTGAACATCGCCCTCGACGCCCGGGGCGAGGGGCCCGCGCCCGTCCTGGTGTGGCGGGTGAGCATGGGGCGCCCGTCGTCGGTGCGGTGGGAGCAGTCGGCGGTGCTCGACCTGGGGGCCGGCAGCCTGGACGGGGAGCGGGTGGTCCGCGAGGCCCTGCGCGCGGTCGGCCTGCCGCTGCAACGGGCCATCTAGGCGCGCTCGCCGAGGATGCCCGACTGCCCGATGAGGTAGCCGAGCTGGGCCCGGCTCTGGCTGTTCAGGACGGCCGACAGCTTGGCGATGTGCACGCGGGCCGTGCGGACGTTCATCCCGAGCCGGGTGGCGATCTCGGTGTCGGTGAGGCCCTCGGTGAGCAGCTCGGCGATCGCGAGCTGGCGGGGCGTGATGCCCTGCCGCGGCGGCTGCGGGGCCGCGTCCGGCCACATGGGCGTGGCCAGCTGCCACAGCAGCTTGAAGGTGGTCACCAGATAGGAGATGACGGCTGGCTGGTGTATCTCCAGGGCCACGTCCCGGCTCTCGCCCGCCGGGATGAAGGCGACGGAGCGGTCGAACACGAGCAGCCGGTTCGGCAGTTCGGTCAGGGTGCGGGCCTCCACGTCGCCGTCGAGCCGCTGGAAGTAGGCGTACACGGGGCAGGCGCGCAGGGTCGTGTGCGGGTAGAGCGAGCGCATGCGGCCGCCGCGGGACAGCAGGCCGTCCGCGCGCGGCAGGGCGTGCTCCAGGGTCTCCTGGGCCCGTCTGCCGCCGGGCTGGATGGCCAGGGCCTCCCGGCTCGAACGGGACGCGGCCCGGTCGATGGCCGCGTTGATGTGCGGCGCGCCCCTGATGACCGTGGCGCCCGGTGCGCGGGCCCCGGTGAACTGCCGCTCCCCGAGCGTCATCAGCGGGGCGAAGACCTCGGCGAGCCGCCGCTGCCGCGCGCGTTCGTCGGTGACGTCGGCGTCGAGGGCGTGCAGCAGCCGGGGCAGCGCGACGGACGGGGCGGTGGGCAGCAGCCGGGAGGCGTCGCCGTGGTCGGGGTGGAGGAGGCCGAGGTCGATCAGGCAGGGGGCCAGGTCCGCCGCCGCGGCCGGCACGCTGCCGTCCTGGAGGGCGCGGACGTATGTGCTCCTGCCCACTCCGCACAGTTCCCCGGCGCCGTGCGGACGGTGATCCCTCGCCACGTCGCTGCCCCTCCTCACGGCTCGCCGGCGTCGGTCCGCCGGCTCCCACGCTCAGCAGCTAGTGATTCTGGTTCAGGATTCCTGACTGTCCAATGAGATATCCGAGTTGGGCCCGGCTGTTGCTGCCGAGGATCGCGGCGAGCTTCGCGATGTGTTCGCGTGCGGTACGCACGTTCATGCCGAGCCGCTCGGCTATCTCCGTGTCCGTGAGGCCTTCGACGAGGAGTTCGGCGATGGCCCGCTGGCGGGTCGTGACCCCGTTCTCCGCGGGCAGCTGGGCCGCGTGCGGGTACATGGGGGTCGCGAGGCGCCACAGTCGTTCGAAGGTGGTGATGAGGTAGTCGACGATCGCCGGCTGGCGTATCTCCAGGGCCGCCGTGCGGTCCTTGCTGGCCGGTATGAATGCCACCGTGTGGTCGAGGACGACCATGCGCTCGGTTACTTCGTTGAGCGTGCGGACCTCTACGTCACCGTCCAGTTGTTCGTAGTGTGCGAGGGCGGGAAGGGAGTGACGGGTGGTGTGCTGGTAGAGCGTGCGCATGCGGCAGCCGCGGGACAGGAACTCCTGCTCGCGCGGGAGCGCGTCGGCGAGGATCTCGGGGGAGCGGGCGCCGCCGGGCTGGACGGTGCGCAGCTCGTGGGCGGCGTCGGCGGTGGCCCGGGTGATCGCCTCGTTGATCCGGTCGAAGCCGTCGAGGACGGAGATGTCCTGGTGCTCGGCGCCCACGGTCTGGCGGGCGTCGAGCGCCATCAGGGGCTCGAACATCGCGGTGAGGCGCTCCTCGCGGCGGCGCTGCTGAGCGATGCGGTCCTCGATGCCGCGCAGGAGCTGGGGCAGGGCGATGGCGGGGGCGGTGGGGCGCAGCCAGCGCATGTCCTCGACGTCGGGGTGCAGCAGGCCGAAGTCGATGAGGCAGGGGGTGGAGTCGGCGTCCCGCTGGGCGACGCGGCCCTCGCGCAGCGCGCGGGTGTAGAGGGCGGAGCCCTCCGCGCACAGCTCGTCGGGTCCGTGCGGGTGGGGGTGCCTGCGGGGGTCGGGGGTCATTTCGGCTTGTCCTGCCCGAGGATGCCGGACTGGGCGATCAGGTAGCCGAGTTGGGCGCGGCTGCCGCTGCCGAGGGCGGCGGCGATCTTGGCTATGTGGGCGCGGCAGGTGCGCACGTTCATACCGAGGCGGCGGGCGATCGCCTCGTCCACGTGGCCCTCGATGAGCAGGCGTGCGATGGAGCGCTGGACGCCCGTGATGCCGTCGGTGGAGGGCGGGTACGGGTCCTCGTCGAGCAGGGGCGTCGCCTGCTGCCACTGCTGCTCGAAGACCTTGAGGAGGTATTCGACCAGGGCGGGGTGCCGGATCTCCAGGGCGTCCTGGCGGTCGGCGCGGGCCGGGAGGATGGCGACGCTGCGGTCGAAGATCATCAGTCGGTCGATCACCTCCTCCAGCGTGCGTATCTGCACGTTGCCGTGCGACATGTAGGCCGCGTAGGCGAGGGTGCCCCGGCTGTGCCGGACGGTGTGCTGGTAGAGCGTACGCATGGAGATGCCGCGGTCGAGGATGGTCTGCCCGCGCCGGAGCGCGATATTCAACCTCTCTTCACTTCGGCCGCCGCCGGGCTGGACCGTCAGGACCTCGTGCCGGCACTCGGCCGTGGCCTGCTCGATCGCCTCGTTGATGCGGGCCTCGCCCTCCAATACCGTGATCGCGTGGCTCGCGGGTTCCACACGCGTGGGGATGGCCATAAATGGCTCGAAGGTGTCGGTGAGTTCGACCGCGAGCCGCCTGCGGTCCTGGATCTCGCGCTCGATGGGGTGGAGCCGTTGAGCCAAAGCCGTGGCCGGTGGAACGGGGCGCAGCCAGTCCGCGTCATCCGGGTCGGGATGCACGAGCGCGGACTCCAGAAGGCACGGTGCGTTCTCGGCCTCGGCCCGTGCGAGCCGCCCGTTGCCCAGCGCGCTGGCGTACAGCCTCGCCCCTTCACCACACAGTGGGGTCTCGGGGTGAGGATGTGTCGGTTTAGCGTCAGTTGTGAGCAATTCTCCACCCCCCAGGGTCCTGAACGTGCAGGAACATGATGCATCCACCCTGTGGCTTTGACGTGCTCGATTGAGACATCGTCTTGTTGTGCCGGGGGAGAGGAACCTACCAAGTGAGGACGAAGCCGACCATGTTCAAGCGCATGCTTCGCGCGGTCCTGGTGACCGCTCTCTCCGCAGGGATTGGCCTGGGTGCGGTGAGTGCCATGGATCTCGCCTGGAGCCACCCGGCGAAGAGCACAGCCGCGCCGTCCGACCTCGCCTGGATCACGCCGGCGGGTGACAAGGCATGAGTACGCCTCCCGATGACCGCACCTTCCGCCGGGAAATGGCCACGGCCTACCGGTCGGGCTGGCACTTCATCGACCTCGCCACCGCGATCCCCCACCCCGGTGACTCGTTGATGGTCACCCTGGTCGGCGAGCCGGTGATCATCGTACGGGACGACGACGAGGACATCCGTGCCTACCGGTGCCTGCGCCGCCCCCGCGGCGCGCCCCAGCCGGTGCGCTGCGCCGTGCGCTACGGCATGGTCTTCGTCAACCTCGATCAGCGTGACCACCAGCTGATCGGGAAGCGGAAGCGCGACGCCGAGCGGCACTCCGCGGCTTCCGACCCCCTCACAGCCACCCCCCGCAGCGCCTGACGCGATTCCCCCGTCGTTGTAAATCGCGCAGGTGCTTCCCCCAGCAGCGGGGGGGGGGGGGGGGGGGAGAAGGGGGGGGGGGGGGGGGGGGGGGGGGGGGTGGGGGGTGGGGGGGGGGGGGAGGGGGGGGGGGGGGGTGGG
>NZ_JBWKJZ010000051.1:0-45313 GCF_056431945.1 Streptomyces sp. NPDC045778 | reverse complement strand
AGAACCAGAGACGCACCACAAGGGAGGGAGGGGCCTTATCCACGGCTCTGTAACCCCCCGCGCCCCCCCCCCCCCCCCCCCCCCCCCGCGTCCCTAGGATGCCCGCATGTCACTGCCGCACGCGATCCTCACCGCCCTGCTCGAGAAGCCGTCGTCGGGCCTGGAGCTGACCCGGCGCTTCGACCGGTCGATCGGCTACTTCTGGTCGGCCACGCACCAGCAGATCTACCGCGAGCTGGGCAGGCTGGAGCGGGACGGGCTGATCCGCGCCCTGCCCGCCGCCACGGCGAGCCGCGGCCAGAAGAAGAGTTACGAGGTGCTGCCCGGGGGCCGGGCCGAGCTGTCGCGCTGGACCGCGGCGAGCCAGGACCCCAAGCCGATGCGTGACGCGCTGCTCCTGCGGCTGCGGGCGGCCGCCGTCGTCGGCACGGACGGCATCGAGGAGGACCTGCGCCGCCACCTTGCGCTGCACCGGCGCCGACTGACGGAGTACGAGGAGATCGAGCGCCGCGACTTCCCGCCCGGCAGCGACGCGATCGAGGACCGGCTGCGGCACGTGGTGCTGCGGGCCGGGATCGACCTGGAGACGTTCTGGACGCGATGGCTGGACCGGGCGCTCGACGAGCTGGCCGCGCCCGCGTCCGAAGGCGGCCCGGCGCCCGCCGACGAGGTCCACGGCCGCGCGGGTGAGGCCTAGCCCGGCCGGACATCCCGCGGCGGGCGTCAGGCCCCGGGGAGGGTCGCCGCCGTCGGGTCCCAGTCCTCGGGCAGCGGAGCCGGGGGCACGACCTGGCTGGCGAGCGGGGTGAACGCGGACCGGGCGGCGGACTCGGTGATCGCCGTCATGGTCTGGAGGACGTGCAGGGCCAGGGCGCCCGAGGCGCGGTGCGTGCTCTGGACCTCGGGCGTGATCCGCCCGGCCCCGGCCCGGATCGCGCGGGCCATGTCCAGGACGCCGAGGCCCCGGCCGTCCGTGCGCCCGTGGACGGGCAGCTCCTGCCAGTCGTCGGAGCCGTTCGGCCGCAGCCGCAGCGGCCCGCGGAAGGTGTTCGGGTCCGGCACGGCGAGGGTGCCCTCCGTGCCGATGACCTCGAAGCGGACGCGCGGCAGGGCGCTGTCGAAGCTGAACGTCGTGTGGGCGCTCACGCCCGAGGAGAACGCCAGCAGCGCGCTCACGTGCGTCGGCGCGTCGACCGGGAACGTCTGCCCGGCCTTGGCGCCCGAGCCGACCGTGCGCCGCGCGCGGGCCCGTGCCGCCGTCGCCGCCACCCGTGACACGGGGCCGAACAGTGCCACCAGGGCCGTCAGATAGTACGGGCCGAGGTCGAACAGGGGCCCCGCGCCCGCCTGGTAGAAGAACGCCGGGTCCGGGTGCCAGGACTCGGGGCCCAGGCTCTGCACCGCCGTCGTCGCCGCCACCGGCGTGCCGATGCGGCCCGCCCGGACGGCGCGGAGGGCCGACTGCAAACCCGCGCCGAGGACCGTGTCCGGCGCGCCGCCCAGGAGCAGCCCGCGCTCGGACGCGTCGGCGATGAGCTTCTCCGCCTCCGCGGGCGTCGGAGTCAGGGGCTTCTCGCCGTACACGTGCTTGCCCGCGCGCAGCGCCGCGGCCGCGACCTCCGCGTGGGCCGCGGGCACCGTCAGGTTCACCACCAGCTCGACGTCCGGTTCGGCGAGGACGGTGGGGACGTCGCCGTGCAGCGGTATGCCGTGGGCGCGGGCCGCGCCGGCCGCCCGCTCCCGGTCGAGGTCCGCGACGGCCAGGAGCCGCACGTCGGGGAAGCGGCTCAGGGTCCGCAGGTACTCCGCGCTGATCACGCCCGCGCCGACGATCGCGACGCCGACCGGGCCCGTGCTCACGCCGCCTCCAGGGCGCTGACGTAGACGCGGCTCGCGGCCAGCTCGCCGAGCAGGTCCCCCGCGCACGCGTCGAACTCGACGACCCGCCAGGCGTCCGGCGCCGCCGCGAGGACCTCGGGCACCGGCATGGTGCCGCCGCCGACGGCGACGTTCGGGTCGTGCTTGGTGCCGGGGCCGTCCTTCAGGTGCAGGGCCTCCACGCGGTCGCCGAGGCGGCCGAGCAGCGCGGGCACGTCGGCGCCGCCGACCGCCGCCCAGTAGGTGTCGACCTCCAGGAACACGTCCGGGTCGAGCAGCCCGGCGAGCACGTCGAGCGCGTGCCGCCCGTCGAGCCGGGGCTCCACCTCCCACCAGTGGTTGTGGTAGCCGAGCCGGAGCCCGTGCCGAGCGGCCCGCCGCGCGAGGGAGTTGAGACGCTCGGCGACCCGGGCGAGCCCTTCACGCGTCGTGAAGTCCTCGTGCGGGAAGCCCGCGGGGACGATGGCGAGCCGGGTGCCGAGCGCGGCGACCGCGTCGAGGACGGGGCCCGGGTCCCCGGCGAGCACCTGCCCGGCGTGCGCGCCCGACACGGCGAGGCCGAGGTCTTCGGCGATCCGGGCGAGACCCGCCGCGTCGTCGGTCACGTCGAAGGCCTCCACCGCGCCGTACCCCATCGCCGCGAGGCGCTCCAGCGTGCCCGCCCGGTCGGCGGCGAGCTGCTCGCGCACGGAGTACAGCTGGACGCTGAGCGGTCGTGGCATGGCGGCCCTCCCAGTCGGCTGGGAGGACGGTAAGGCGCGCGGGCGCGGTGGACAAGAGCGCGGCTTCCCGGCCCGGCACGAGGAAGGCCGGGCCCGAGGGCCCGGCCTGGGTCGGGGAGCGGGACCGGCTGTCCGGCTCCGGTGGGCAAGGGGTGTCAGAAGTGATGACGTACGGTACGGCGGCGCAGGTACCACACGCCGCCGCCCACGGCCGCGAGGACCAGGGCACCGCCCGCGGCGAGCGTCACCGTGCCGTAGTCCTCGACCGCGCCGCCGAAGCCGCCGCGCACCCCGCGCGCGGGAGCCGTCGTCGACGACGTCGTGGGCGCACCGGCGACCGTGACGGTCTGCGAGCCCGCCGTCGTACCGTCCTGACAGATCACCACGACCGTATGGGTGCCGGGCGTCGCGTTCTGCCAGGAGGCGCTGCCGCCCGCCAGGGTCACCTGCCGGCCCTGGGCGAAGTTGGCCGCGCCGTCGCTGAGCAGCGCGGCCTTGCCCCCGCCGGGGCAGGCGGTGGTGGTGGCCTGCACGGTGGTGCCGTTGACGGTCACCGTGATCCCCGGTGCCGCGAGCGCCACGGGGGCGCTCAGGGCCAGCGGAAGCGCGACGGCGGCGACGGTCAGGCCGGAGCGAAGGGATATCCGGGTCGTACGCATGAGTCTGCCCTCCGGCGGCACGGGAGGCGGTACGTCCCATGCGCCGCCGGAATTGGGAATCGCCCGTGCTACCTGACGACGAGCCAACGTGCCGTCGGGCCACGCCGCATGCGGACAGCCTCCGGGCAGGTGACGGGATCCTTCGTCCGGCCGACGCCTGACCTGACGTCACCAGGACGGCGCCGCCCGCAACAGCCGGTCGCGTACGAGCAGGACGTGCGGGTTGCCCGGCGTGCCCGGGCGCTGCGCCAGATAGCCGGTGTTGATCGGCGGGTCCTCCGGGAGCAGCAGCGGCACCAGCGCGCCCGATGCCAGCTCCTCCAGGCACAGATAGCGCGGCAGGACCGAGATCCCCGCCCCGGCGACGACCGCCGAGCGGACCCCGCGCAGATCCGGCACCGTGAGGGCGGGCCGCGCGGTCAGGCGCTCACCGAAGACGTGCCACCAGTAGCGGCGGGCGATCGGCAGGTCCTCGGCGTACGCGACGAGCGGCACCCCGCGCAGCGCGGCGGGGCCGTCGGCCGCGACCCGCTCCGGGCCGATCCGCCGCGCCCACGCGGGCGAGGCGACGAGCACGAACTCCTCGTCGGCGAGCGGCACCGCGCTGAGCGTGCGGCCGCGCAGCCGCATCGTGGAGATCACCAGGTCGAAGCGACCGCCGCGCAGCCCGTCCAGGAGGTCGTCGGTGAGGCCCATGGTCACCCGCAGCCGCACCCCCTGGTCGGTGAGCGGCGCGAGGGCGGGCAGGACACGGGCGCACACCAGCTCGGCGGGGCCCGCGAGGTGCACCGGGTCCGGCGTCCGCTCGGGGGCCAGCGGGCCGCGGTCCGCCACCGCGGCGAGGGCGTCCAGGGGGCCCGCCACCTGGGCGGCCAGCTCGTCGGCGACCGACGTGGGCACCGCCCCGCGCGGCCGCCGCTCGAACAGCTCCCGGCCCAGCTGCTGCTCCAGGGCCCGGACCTGCGTCGTCACCGTCGGCTGCGACAGACCGAGCAGCCGCGCCGCCGCGGTGAACGAGCCGGAGCGGTGCACCGCCAGGAAGGTGCGCAGCAAGGACAGGTCGAGCGGCGCGCGGGGGCCCTGCGGGGCACTCAGGCCCTCGGCTCCCGAGGCATTGGAATCCCTATGGGGCATGCCGAAGATCCTATTGGATCTCTATGGGAGGCGGGTCTACCGTCGACGACGAGACGCGCTGACACTTCGCGTACGAAACGTCAGTACGTGCAGCGGTACGTATCAGCGGCGGCAGAGGACGCAGAGGACAGAGGAGGCAGGCATGGCGAAGATCCTGATGGTGGTCACCGGCTCCGCCGTATGGACCCTGGCGGACGGCACCGCGCACCCGAGCGGCTACTGGGCCGAGGAGGTCTCGGCGCCCTACCAGGCCTTCACCGAGGCGGGCCACCAGGTGGTGGTCGCGACGCCCGGCGGCGTCGTACCCACGATGGACCCGGCGAGCCTCGCCCCCGAGCTGAACGGCGGCGAGGAGAACGCCGCCGCGATCGCCGCGGACCTGGAGCGCGCGACCGCCCTGCGGCAGCCCGTCGCCCTGGAGGACGTGCGGCTCGACGAGTACGCCGCCGTCTTCTACCCGGGCGGCCACGGCCCGATGGAGGACCTCGCGGTGAACGCCGCGTCCGGCGCCCTCCTGGGTGATGCCCTCGCCTCCGGCAAGCCGCTCGGCATCGTCTGCCACGGCCCGGCGGCGCTGCTCGCCACGGTCGGCGAGCAGGGCGGATCGCCCTTCGCGGGCTACCGCGTGACGGCGTTCACGAACGCCGAGGAGGCCCAGTCCGGCTTCGCGGACCGCGCCCCGTGGCTGCTCCAGGACCGGCTCGTGGCGCTCGGCGTCGACTTCCAGGAGGGCGAGCCCTGGGCTCCGTACGTGGTGGCCGACCGGAATCTGTACACCGGCCAGAACCCGGCGTCCGCCGCGCCGCTGGCCGCCGAGATCGTGAAGGCGCTGGGCTGACCGTGGCCGCCGACCGTCTCTCCGAGGTCCTCGACGCGACGTACGCGTGCCTGAGCAGGTACGGCGTGCGGCGTACCACGATGGACGACATCGCCCGCGAGATGGGGGTGTCCCGGTCGGCGGTCTACCAGTACGTGCGCGGCAAGGACGACGCGGTCCGCCGGCTCGCCCTGCGCCTGCACGACCGGGCGCTCGCCCGGGCCGAGGCGGCAGCCGTCGCCGGGGCCCCGCCCGCCGAGCGCGTCCACGGCATCCTCGCGGCGAAGCTGGACCTGGTCCTGGACCTCACCGGCCGCTCCCCGCACGCCGTGGAACTGCTCGACCCGGGCGCGCGCCTGTCCGGCGACATCTGCGACGCGTTCACGACCCGCCTGCGGGCGCTCCTGACGGAGCAGTTCACGGCCGCGGCTCGTGACGCGGCGGCGGGCCGCGCCGCTCCCCGGCCGGAAGCGGGGGAGGCCGCCGCGGCCCCTGTCCCCACGCCCGCGCAGTGCGCCGACATCTGCCTCGCGCTCGTCGTCGGCCTGGAAACCACGCCCGACGCGGCCCGCCTGCTGCGGCCCGCCGCGGACGCCCTGCTCACGGGGCTGCTGCCCCACCCCGACCCACCGCTCCACACCTTCCAGAGGACCTCATGAACGACCGTAACCCCGTCGCCCCCGTCGCCCCCGTCGCCCCCGTCGATTCAGTCGACCCCGCGGCACTCGTCGCCCAGCTGCGCGCCACCTTCCGTGCCGGCCGCACCCGCCCCCTCGACTGGCGCGAGCGGCAGCTCACCCGGCTGCGGGCCCTGCTCACCGAGCACCGCGACGACTTCGCCGACGCGCTCCACGCGGACCTGGGCAAGCCCCGCGCCGAGGCCTACCGCTCCGAGGTGGACTTCTCGATCCGCGAGATCGACCACACCCTGGAGCACCTGGAGGAGTGGCTGCGCCCGCAGGACGTCGACGTACGCGGCGTGTTCGGCGACGCGGCGAGCGCCGGGACGCAGTACGACCCGCTCGGCGTCGTCCTGGTGATCGCGCCCTGGAACTACCCCGCCCAGCTCCTCCTCGTACCCGTCGCCGGGGCGCTCGCCGCGGGCAACGCGGTCGTCGTCAAGCCCAGCGAACTGGCCCCCGCCACCTCAGCGCTGATCGCCGACCTGCTGCCGCGCTATCTGGACACCGACGCCGTGGCGGTCGTCGAGGGCGGCGTGCCCGAGACCACGGCACTGCTCGCGCAGCGCTTCGACCACATCTTCTACACCGGCAACGGCACCGTGGGCCGCATCGTGATGCGGGCCGCCGCCGAGCACCTCACGCCGGTCACGCTCGAACTCGGCGGCAAGTCACCGGTGTTCGTCGACGCGGGGGTCGACACCGCCGAGACCGCGCGGCGCCTGGCCCGCGCCAAGTTCGCGAACGCGGGCCAGACCTGCGTGGCGCCCGACTACGTCCTCACCGACCCGGACACGGCCCGCGCCCTGGCGGCGGACCTGGCCGCGGCGGTCGAGGAGCTGTACGGAGCGGACCCGGCGGCGTCGGACGCGTACGGGCGCATCGTCAACGAGCGGCACTTCGACCGCCTGTCCGGGCTGCTCGGCTCGGGCCGCGTCGTCACCGGCGGGCAGACCGACCGGGCCGCGAAGTACATCGCGCCGACCGTCCTGGCCGGGGTGCGGCCCGACGAGCCGGTCATGCGGGAGGAGATCTTCGGGCCCGTCCTGCCGATCGTCGAGGTGGCGGACCTGGACGAGGCGATCGCGTTCATCAACGACCGGGACAAGCCGCTGGCCCTGTACGCCTTCACCGAGTCCGCGACCACACGTGAGCGCATCGCCGCGGAGACGTCGTCGGGCGGCCTCGGCTTCGGCCTGCCGATGGCCCACCTCTCGGTCCCCGAGCTGCCGTTCGGCGGGGTCGGCGAGAGCGGCATGGGCGCCTACCACGGCCCGCACTCGATTGCGGTCTTCAGCCACCGCAAGGCCCGCCTGGACGTTCCGCTCGGCTGAGACGACCGGGGCTGCCGGGGGCCGCCCGGGGGTTCAGCTTCCCTCGGGCAGCGGCGGGACGAGACCGTCGGCGACGAGGCCCGCGTACACCGCCTGCCCGAGGTGCTCCACGGCGGACCGGGGGCGCACCATCACCGTGAACTCCTTGATCCGGCCGTCCTCGTCGACGTGCAGCAGGTCGATCCCGTGGATCTCCTTGCCGTCGACGGTGGCACGGAAGACAAGGACCGCCGACGGGGCCTCGGCCCCGTCGGCGCTCGTCTCGGACGTGCCCTCGAAGGACCCCACGTACCGGAAGTCGTCGAAGGTGCGCAGGAGTACGCCGAACAGGCCGAGCACCATCTCCCGGCCCTCGAAGGGCCGGAACTTCACCGGGCTGTAGAAGCGGACGTCCGGAGTGAACAGCTCTTCCAGGGCGGCCACTTCACGCTTCTCGACGGCGGCGCGGAAGCGGTCGACGGCGGACGCGAGACGGTTCGCGGTCACAGGGGAACCTCCTGAAGGTCGATGTCGGGCAGCGGCGCCGGAGTCGGGCCCCGGCCTTCATAGTCAATAATCTGACTAGTCAGATCGTTGACTATGATGAGGGAGTCCGACGGCAAAGGGAAGAGCGGACGAGGAACGCGACGAGCGCGACGAGAAGGGGAGGCGGAAGCCCATGGCCCTGCGGCACGCGGTGCTTGCGGCGCTGCTGGACGGCGAGTTCAGCGGCTATCAGCTCGCCAAGGGATTCGACATCGGCGTGGCCAACTTCTGGCACGCGCTGCCGCAGCAGCTGTACGCCGAGCTGTCCCGCTTGGAGGGCGAGGGCCTGGTCGCCGGGCGCGAGGTGGTGCAGGAGGGGCGGCCGAACAAGCGCCTCTTCACGGTCACGGACGCGGGCGTCGCCGAGCTGGAGCGGTTCGCCGCGGACACCGCCAAGCCGTCGTTCATCCGCGACGACCTGCTGGTCAAGGTGCAGGCGGTGGACGGCGTCGACGCGGCACCCGTGATCGCGCAGCTCCGGGAGCGCGCGGCGGTCGCCGAGGCGAAGACCGAGGTCCTCGGCGCGCTCCTGCGACGGCTGCGCGGCGACCTGGACGAGGAGGAGTTCCTGCGCACGGGCAAGCGGATCGGGCCGTATCTGACGTGCCTGCGCGGGCTCGCCTTCGAGCGGGAGACGCGGGAGTGGTGCGAGCGGGCGGCGGACCTGCTGGCGGCACGGCGCGAGGAAGCCGCGCGGGGCGAGGAGGCCGCGCGGGGCGAGGAGGCCGCGCGGCGGGGGAGCGGCCGGGCGCAAGCCTGAGGGCGCCGCTTCCGGAGCGGCCCCCGGGGCCCGCGAGCCCTGCCCCGGAGTACGGCCCGCGATGCCCTTGCGCGGGTCCGTCGCCCTGTAGTCGGCTAGGTCTCATGAGGAGCATGCGGAACACGAGGCGTACGAGAGCTACACGGAGCCCGGCGACGACGGGGAGCGCAAGGGGCCTGCGGAGAACCGGTGTTGCCACGGTCGCGGCGGCTCTCGTCGCGGGCACGCTCTGGGCGGGCACACCGCCGGTGCAGGCCGAGGACGGCCCCCGCGCCCCGGCAGGCAGCGCCGGGATCGGCGTCGACCTGAACACGGTGACGATCCCTCAGCTACAGGCCCGCATGGCGGCGGGTTCGCTGACCTCGCAGGCGCTGACCTCCGCTTATCTGCGGCGGATCGACACGGTCGACCCCAAGATCAACGCGGTCCTCCGCACCGACCCGACGGCCCTGCGCCAGGCGGCCGCGAGCGACGAGAGGCACCGCGAGGGCCGTGCCCGCGGCCCGCTCGACGGCATCCCCGTCCTCATCAAGGACAACGTGAACACCCGCTCCATGCCGACCACGGCCGGGTCGCTCGCCCTCGCCGGAAGCCCGCCGGACACGGACGCCCCGCTCGTGAAGCGGCTGCGGAGGGCCGGGGCGGTGGTCCTCGGCAAGACCAACCTGTCCGAGTGGGCCAACTTCCGCGCGGCCAAGCCGACATCGGGGTGGTCGGCCGTCGGCGGCCAGACCCACAACCCGTACGTCCTGGACCGCAACCCCTGCGGGTCGTCCTCCGGCTCGGGCGCCGCCCTCGCCGCGTCCCTGGCACAGGTGGCCATCGGCACCGAGACGGACGGCTCCATCGTGTGCCCGGCCGGAATGAACGGAGTGGTCGGCCTCAAGCCCAGCCTCGGCGTGGTCAGCCAGGCCGGAGTGGTCCCGATCTCCGCGGAGCAGGACACCGCGGGCCCCATGGCGCGCAACGTCGTCGACACGGCGCTCACACTCGCGGTCCTCAGCGGCGACGACGGCGCGCGTCCCGCCGCGGCGCCCGAGCCGCGCCCGGACGGCCTGCGCGGTAAGCGCGTCGGCCTGTGGCGGCTGCCCGACCTTGGCCCGGACGTGGACGCCGTGATGACGCGCACCGCCCAGCAGCTGCGGAAGGCCGGGGCCGAGGTCGTCGAGGTGACGCCCCCGTACCAGAAGCGGCTCGCGGAGCTGGAATTCCCGGCGTTGCTCAGCGAGTTCCACCGCGACATCGACGCCTACCTCGCCACCCGCAAGGGCCCGCGCGACCTCGCGGGCCTCATCGAGTTCAACCGTACGCACGCCGCGGAGCGGACCTGCTTCGCCGGGCAGGAGCTGTTCGAGCAGGCGCTCGTGGCGCCGCCCACCACCGACCCCGCCTACCAGGCCATGCGCGCCGAGCTGAAGGACCTCTCCCGGCGCTCCATCGACGAGACCATGGCGGCGCACCGCCTCGACGCCATCGCCGCGCCGACGAACCCGCCCGCCTGGACCACCGACTGCGCGCGGGGCGACAACGACGTCATCCCGTCCTCCACCCCGGCGGCCGTCGCCGGCTACCCGTCCCTGTCGGTGCCCGCCGGATTCGTGAAGGAGCTGCCCGTCGGCGTGCTCCTGACGGCCGGAAACCACCAGGACGCCGAACTCCTGTCGCTGGGCGCCGCCGTGGAGCGGCGGCTGCGAGCCTGGCGGGCTCCGCGCTACCTGCCGACGGTGGGCCCCGACAGCGCCCGCTGAGACCGCGCGGTCACCACGCGCGCCCCGGCGCGCGTGGTGACCCACGGACTCACCGCGTGGTGACCGTGCGCTCGGCCGAGTACCCGCCCCACGTGCCGTCGGGCAGCTTGGCGCGCAGCCGCACCCGGTGCGTGTCGCCGGGCTTCCGGCCCACGTAGAAGCTGTGCTTCGCCCGGCCCTGCGGAACCGTGCCGCCGAAGACCAGCGAGGTGGCGCTCCTGCCGTCGAGATGGATCTGATACTCCGTCACCGCGCCGCCGGTGCGAGGCGGCTTCCAGGACAGGTCGACGTAGTACGCCCCGTCCTTCTCGCGCGTGGTCGCGCGCAGGTCGGCGGGCGCGGTGCCGCGCCCGCTGTCCTTGCTGCCCGATGTGGTCACGCGCGCGGAGGGGCTCGCGGGCGAGAAGTTGTCGGCGGCGTCCCGCGCCTTCACCGTGAACGTGTACGTCCTGCCCGGGCGCAGCCCGGTGATGAGCGTGTCCGTGGTGCCGCCGCCCACGCTGTGGATCTTCGTCGTGCCCTGGTAGATCTCGTACGAGGCCACGCTCCGGTCGTCCTTCGACGCGCCCCACGACAGGGTCGCGGCGTGCCCGCCCTCGGCCTCGCCGCGCAGCCCGCGCGGGCGCGTGGGCGCCTTCGTGTCGGCCGCGGCGGCGGCCGGAGTGGTGACCGTCAGCTTCTTGCTGTCGGCACTGAGGTTCCCGTCGGCGTCGCGCGCCCGGACGGAGAACGTGTACGTGGCGGAGGGCTTGAGCCCGGTGACGTCGACCATGTGCTGAGCGGCCGGTACGCGCTTGACCCGGGTGGTGCCCCGGTACACCTCGTACGCGCTGACGTCGCCGCCGCTGGTGGACCGGTTCCACATCACGTGCACGGACGTGGCGCTGCCCGCCTGCACGGTGACCCCGCGCGGCGCGTCCGGGGGCGCGGCGCCTCCCCCCTCCTCACCGCCCCAGGCGCAGGCGCTCAACAGACAGGCGACGGTGACGGTGAGGCAGACGGGAGGCAGGTGACGCGTGTGGGGGGTCCGTCGCACGGGGGTGCCTTCCACTCGACGGCAATTGGTCCGGACCAATTTGTCAGGGGTGACCGGGGCACATCAAGAGGGGCGGCGGATCGGGCGAGGCCCTGAGGTCAGAGGCACCCCTCCGACAGCGCGACTCCGGCGGCGCGGAGGTGCCTGAGGGCCGCCGCGAAGGAGTAGCAGTCGAAGAGCGCCGAATGCTCGTGTCCGGCTGCGGGTTCGGGCAGGCCGAGCACCTGCCACAGGCGCCCCACGTTCACGCCTGTCGTCGTGGGCGCCAGGGCGTTGATCCAGGGCCGCACGTTCAGGAAGTGGGCGTCCAGATAGCTGCTCGCGATCCGCTCGCCGCGTGCCCGCGCCCACCCCACGTTCTCCCCGAGGACGACCATGTCGTTGCCGTACGACAGCACGGTCCGGCCCTTGCAGAACCCCAGGAAGTCGCCGAGGGCCCGGGCGGGGGAGAGGCCGTCACGGTCGACCGCTTCCTGCCCGATGCCGGTGAGTTCGCTGAAGAACGCCGAGAGCCGCGGATTGACCACGGGCCGCACCAGCACCTCGTACTCCTCCACGACCGAGAGGTCCGCGTCGAGGCGCAGGGCCCCGATCTGCACGATCTCCCGCAGCTGCCCGGGGGCGGACCAGTCCTCTTCCTGTGCTCCCGGCCACGTGGTGAACTCCAGGTCGAAAACCACGAAGGTGGACACGATGTCGCTCTCCTTGCCCTGCGCGCGGTGGGGTGCGCGCCGGTCGGCGCGGCCGCGGTGCCCATCATCGGCGATCGGGTGACCTGCGAGCCCGCAGGCACGACCGGCCCGCCCGCCGGGGTGCGGCTGTCCTTGAGGCCGGTTGACGGTCGCGCATACCTGACGCGACGACCGGGAAGCGTCCGATCCGACGGAACACGACCGTTCCCGAACCCGCCGTCCCGGAAGCGTCACCGTGATGCCCTGGCCTTCCGTGTCCGAATCCAGGGAGGCCGCCGCCATGTCCCGAACGCCACAGGAGATCTTCGAGAGGTACGTCCACGCCGGGACGATGAGCCGCGACGCCGACGCTGTCGCCGAGAGCTTCACCGAGGACGGCGTCTTCGAGGCGCCGCTCATGCCCGCGGGTGCCTCCTTCCCCAGGAGGCTGGTGGGCCGCGAGGAGATCCGCGCCGCGATGGCGGGGTACTACAAGCAGCGGGCGCGGGACGGCCGCTCGCCGAACCTGGAGAAGTCCGGGTACGTGCTGCACACCACCGCCGATCCCGACGTGTTCATCGTCGAGATCGACACGGTCTTCGACGGGGACGGGCACGGGGACGAAGCCGGCGGGGACGACGTGCGCGTCTCGCTGGTGCAGATCTTCCGTATCCGCGACGGCAAGATCGCCCGCCTGCGCGACTACTTCGCACCCGACCTGATGGGGTGAGGACGCCGGGCCGATCCGGGCGGGGGAGCGCGGACGGGCCCGCCGCGACGGGGGAGCGCGGCGGGCCCGTCCTCCAGTGTGCCCCCACGAGCCGACACCATGTGTGCCTGGCCGTGGATTGGCCGGGTCTCTTCGCCCGCCCTCGGCGATCGGCCGCGGGCGGGCTCGCCGAGGAGGCCGGGCGTGGTCACGGTGCGGACGTCGAACAGGGTGCGCACCAGGCAGGGTTCGCGTGATCCGCCCAAGAAGTAAAGCGGTGGACAGGCCTTCGGTTCTGGGTGAGCATCTCCGCGATGACCAGCGAACTTCCCTCCCTCCCCCGGCGTGTCCGCTTCGTCCGGCTCAACGCCAAGGCGCTCCGGGCGCTCGCCGACGGTGACCTCGCCGGTGGCAGCGCCGAGGCCGGTGTGGCCCTGGACGAGCACTTCGTCGGCGACCGGGCCCGGTCGATCTTCGCCTACCGCGCCGACCAGCTCGCCCGGGACCCCTCCGCCGCGCCCTGGACCACGCGGGCCGCGGTGTCCGAGCCGGACGGGGCCGTCATCGGCGACGCCGGGTTCCACGGGCCGCCGGACGAGGCCGGGGTGGTCGAGGTCGGCTACAGCGTGGTGCCCGCCCACCGGCGCCAGGGCTATGCCCGCGCCATGCTGCGCGCGCTGCTCGTCCGCGCCGCCGCCGAACCGGGTGTGAGGACCGTGCGGGCCACCATCCGGTCCGACAACAGCGCCTCCCTCGCCACCATCGCGGGCTTCGGTTTCACCCGCGTCGCCGAGAAGGGGAACGAGGCCGACGGGATCGCGCTCGTCTTCGAGGTCCCGGCGGACGCGGTGCGGGGGGCGTAGCATCCCGCCCGGTGGGCACCGGCCGGCCCGTGGCGGTGGCTCCGTCAGCCCGGCAGTGCGGCCAGCCACTCGGTGAGGATCTCGTTGACCTCCGTGGGGCGTTCCTGCTGGATCCAGTGGCCGCAGTCGGGCAGGACGCGGGAGGAGAGCAGCCCCGGGAGCGTGACAGGGAAGGCGTCGATCGCGTCGGCCAGCCAGGTGGTGGAGGCGTCCAGGGCGCCGCCGGCGAACAGGGAGGGCTGGGTGAGGGGCGCGCCCTCGAAGGCGGCGAGGTCCTGCCAGTCACGGTCCATGTTCCGGTAGCGGTTGAGCGCGCCGGTCAGGCCGGTGCGTTCGAACTCCGCGGCGAAGTGGTCGAGGTCCCGCTCGGTGAGCCAGCCGGGAAGGCGGCCGGTGGGGAACCGGTCGCGCAGTGACCCGCCCGGGCTGACGAAGTGCGGATCCGGGGCGTCGGCCGCGGGCATGGTGTCGGCGGACAGCGCCGCGTAGAAGCCCGCGAGCCAGCCCCGTACGTCGGGTTCGATCTCCGCTTCGGCGCGCCCGGGCTCCTGGAAGTACGAGGCGTAGAACTCCTGGTCCCCGCCCATGTCGGCGAAGACACTGGTCGGGCGGGGGCCGCCGGGCGGGGTGTAGGGCACGCTCAGCATGCCCACCGCGCGGAATACCTCCGGCCTGAGCAGGGCGGAGTGCGCGGCGATGGTCGCGCCCCAGTCGTGGCCGACGACCACGGCCGGCTCCCCGCCCAGGGCGCGGACCACCGCGACGTTGTCCTCGACGAGGTCGAGCATCCGGTACGCGTCGATCGCGGCGGGCTTGGAGGAACGGCCGTAGCCGCGTACGTCCATGGCGACCGCGCGATAGCCAGCGGCCGCCAGGGCGGGCAGTTGGTGACGCCAGGAGTACCAGGACTCCGGGAAGCCGTGGAGGAGCAGCACCAGCGGCCCGGTTCCCTGCTCCGCCAGGTGGATCCGGCCCGCCGGTGCGGAGACGGACCGGTGTGTGATCTCCGGACTGGGGTGTGCCATACGTTCCTCCAGGTCCGGCCGCTGTGGACACGGCCGCCTCGTGTCGTCCCGATGGTTCCGTACCGATCATGCGCAAGATGCCGACGACGGGACGAACTTGTTTGCCGGTTCGGCAAATCCGGCCCGTGGCGGTACGACGGCCGCGCCGGTCGCCGCGGCTGTCAACGGCTGCCGGCGCGGGCGGCGCGCAGGGCGGGGACGATCCGCCAGTCCCGTTGGAAGACGAGGTTGTGCAGGTCGGCGGCGACGATGGCGCGGAAGGTCGGGAGGAGTTCGGCGGCCTGGGCGGGGGTGAAGACGTTGAGGGGCCACTCCGCGACGGTGGTGCCGCGCAGGTGGGGGTGGTGGAAGCCGGCGTCGTAGTGGGCGTGGAGGGAGAGGGCGGGAAGCCCGGCGCGGACCTGTTCCGGCCAGGTCAGGCGCCAGTTGGCGTAGCTGCCGCCGTGCTGGTCGCGGCGCAGGCCGGTGGCGTGGAGGGTGCCGGTGCCGAGCAGCAGGTGGGTGTCGTACTCGGTGAGGGCCTGCCGGGCGGGGGCGTCGAGCAGCTCGGCCGTGGTGGCGAAGACGGCCTCCTTGGCGGGGCGTTCGGTGTGCCCGGCGTGGGTGCCGTCGCGCAGGTCGGTGAAGTGGCGGACGAGGGCTTCTATGGGGGCGGGCGGTGTGGTGGTCATGGGCGGGGTGTCCCTTCCAGGGGGCGTGGGGCGGTCGTCAGGGCAGGTCGCGCAGGGCGTCGGCCAGGTGTGGCAGGAGGCGGCTGCGGGGGCGGATGAGGTCGGCGTGGGCGGTGCCCGGGGCGTGCACGAGGCGGGTGGGGACGGCGGCGGCCTCCAGGCGCTCGGCGTAGGCGAGGACGTCGTCGGCGACGGGATCCAGGGCGCCGACGGCGAGCACGGCGGGAGCCAGGCCGCGCAGGTCGACGGCGTCGAACGGAGTGCTGTACAGGGCCGTGCCGTCCGCCGCGACGGCCGTGGCGGGCCCGGTGCCGCGCCAGCCACGCCAGGCCCGGCGGAGCGCGGCGGGCCGGGGGAAGGCGGCCGGGTCCCGTCGGTGACTGGGGGTGTCGCAGGCCGGGTCGAGGGGCGGGTAGGCCAGCAGCTGGGCGTCCAGGCGGTGGCCGCGATCGCGGCGCGCGAGGGCGGCCACCGCGGCGAGGGTGGCGCCCGCGCTGTCCCCGCCGACGGCGATCCGGGCTTCGGCGCCGGCTCGTTCGCCCACCCAGTCCAGTACGGCCAGGACGTCTTCGAGCGCGGCGGGGTGGCGGTGCGCGGGAGCGAGCCGGTAGTCGACGCTCACGACGTTCCAGCCGGTCAGGGCGGCCAGGCGATGGGTGACCGGGTGCCAGTCGGCGGCGGATCCGTACTGCCAGCTCCCGCCGTGCGCCCAGACGAGCCAGCCGCCGGGCCCGGCCCCGGGCCCGGCCCCGGCCCCGTCCTCGTGTCCGCGGACGGCTTCGTGGACGCGGACGGGGACGGGGCTCGGCGCCGGGACGGTCAGGCGTCGCCACGCGATCTCTCCGGTACGGACGGCACTACTCGTGATCATGGCGGAAGCTCCTCTCGGCGTATGTGGTCACAGCTGGCGCAGGGCTCCGCCGTCGACGCTCCACTCGGCCCCGGTGACTTGGGCGGCGCGCGGCGAGAGGAGGTAGGCGATCAGGTCGGCGACCTGCTCGGGGGCGCCGATGCGGCCGGTGGGCAGGCGGCGTTCCTGGCGGATGAAGTGGTCCACGGCCTGGTCGGCGGGGAGGGAGAAGCGTGCGGCGAGCTGCTCGGCGAAGCCGCCGGGGGCGTCGAACAGGGCGGTGCGGGTGGGGCCCGGCGAGACCACGTTGGAGCGGACGCCGGAGCCCCCGAGGCTGGTGGCGAGGGACTTGGAGACGGAGAGCAGGGCGGCCTTGGAGGCGGCGTAGTCGGCGATGGTGGCGTCGGGCAGGCGGGCGGCCTCGCTGGCGACGTGCACGACGCTCGCGCCGTGCGGGTTGTCCTGGAGCAGGGGCAGCGCGGCGCGGGTGAGGCGGACGGCGGCGTGCAGGTTGAGAGCGAAGGTGGTGTGCCACTGGTCGTCGTCGATGGCGGCGAAGGACGGCCGGGAGGTCAGGGCCGCGGCGTTGTTGACCAGGCCGTCCAGGCGGCCGTGGGCGCCGCGGACGTGCTCGACGATCCGCTCGGCCGCCGCCGGGTCGGTGAGGTCGGCGGCGACGAAGTCCGCCTCGGCGGGCAGGGCGCCGGTGCCGGTGGTGCCGCGGGCCACGGCCACGACGTGGGCGCCTTCCGCGGCGAGCAGGTGGGCGGTGGCGTGGCCGATGCCGCTGGTGGCGCCGGTGACGACGATGACCTTGTCGGTGAGCTGGAGGTCCATGAACTGCTCCTTGGGGGAGGGGGGTTGGTGGTTCTCGGCGAGGGGGCTCCGGCCCCCGGGCCCAGGGCGCGGGGCCCAGGGCGCGGGGCGCCTCGGTCCCGTGCCGCCGACCCGCTGGACGCGGCCCTCAGGCCCGCTCGGCCGCCCCGGCCCCGCGCTTCGGCCGGAGGAACACCGCCGCGAACACCACCCCGAGCAGCACCAGCGCGGCGTTGACGGCGATGGCCACGGTGACGCCGTGGTGGACGGCGGAGGCGGTGGCCGCGCCCGAGGTGGTGGCGGTGACGACCGCGGACATGATCGGGGTGCCCATGGTGATGCCGACCTGCTGCGACATCGAGGCGAGCCCGGTGGCGAGGCCCTGCTCGGCGTCCGGGAGCCCGCTGGTGGCGGTCACCATGAAGCCGACGATGACGAGCATGTTGCCGATGCCGCCGAAGAAGGTGGCGGGCAGCAGCAGGGTGAGTGACATCCCCGTCGTCGTACCGAGGAAGAGCAGCGCGGCGGTGAACACCGTCTGGACGACGCCGCCCGCGACCAGGGCCGTGAGCGTCGAGTAGCGGGCGATGACCTTGGGGGCGAGGAGGCCGCCGACGACGGTGCCGACGCCCAGGACGCCGAAGGAGACGCCGGCGGTGAGCGGGGTGAAGCCGAGGGTCTTCTGGAGGTAGAGGGTGAGGAGGTAGACCAGCGAGGTCTCGGTGACGAAGGCGAGCAGGCCGAGCACATTGCCCCAGGCGACGTTGCGGCGCCCCAGCGTCTTCAGCGGGACGAGCGGCTCGGCGACCTTGCGCTCGACGGCGAAGAACGCGGCGAGCAGGGCGACACCCGCGGCGAGGCCGATGAGGGCGTGGGCGTTCGTCCAGCCGTGCTCCCCGGCCTGGGTGAGGCCGTAGACGAGGGCGAGCAGGCCGAGGGTCACGGTGAGCGCGCCGGGCAGGTCCAGCTTCGGCCGGGTGGCGGGCCTGGACTCCTTGATGACGGCGGGGGCGATCACGATCACGGCCAGGGCGACGGGCACGTTGACGAAGAAGGCCCAGCGCCAGGAGAGCAGGTCCGTCAGGACGCCGCCGAGGATCGCGCCGGTGGTGAACCCCGCGGACATCAGGGCGCCGTTGATGCCCAGCGCCTTCTGCCGCAGGGGCCCTTCGGGGAAGGAGGTGGTGAGCAGGGAGAGCCCGGCGGGGGTGGCGGCGGCCGTGGCGAGGCCCTGGGCGACGCGGGCGGCGAGCAGCACTTCCGGGCTCGTGGCCAGGCCGCCGACGAGCGAGGCCAGGCCCAGCAGGGCGAGGCTGCCGATGAAGATCTTCTTGCGGCCGATCAGATCGCCGATGCGGCCGAAGAAGAGGGTGAACCCGGCCGCGCTCAGGGCGAAGGTGGTGGCGATCCACTGGAGGTTGGAGAGGGAGAAGCCGAGGCCGTCGCCGATGGCGGGCAGCGCGACGTTCAGGATCGAGAAGTCGACGGCCAGCATGAACTGGGCGACCAGCAGGACGGCGAGGACCAGCTTCAACTCGCCGGTGAGCCGCTGGGGTCGAGCCGCGGGCTTGGGCGGAGGCGGGGTGGCTTCGGTGCGGCGCGGGGCCGGGCGGGCCGCGAGCTTCGGTGCGGACATGGGAGAGCTTCCTTTCGGCTTCACCGCGACGACGCGGGAAGCACCGGCGGCGAGCACGCCGGGGCAGGACGGAGGAATCCTGGAGCGATCCGCCCTAATGGGCCTGTCGTTCCGTTACGGCTGAGAAGTTAGCACGCCGAATGCGGTAAGGGAACTGGAGTCCCGATACGATGGGGGTGCACGCTGTGGAACACCGCTCGACACCTCTAGGAGGGGACCTCCCATGCCCGGCACCCCGGCCTCCGCCACCGCGGCCTCTGGCACCCCGGCCTCCGCCACCGCGGCCCCCGGCACCCCGGCCTCCGCGTCCCCGCCCCCGGGCACCGTCCGCCCCGGCGGACGCACCGCCCGCGTGCGCGAGGCCGTCCTGCGGGCGGCCGGTGACGCGCTGGCCGCCGACGGGTTCGACGCGCTCGACCTCACCGAGATCGCGGGGCACGCCGGTGTCGGCAAGACCACGGTCTACCGCCGCTGGGGCACCCCCGGCGCGCTCGCCGCCGACCTGCTGGCCGACATGGCCGAGCAGTCACTGCGGCGCGCCGACACCGGCAGCCTGGACGGGGACCTCAGGGCGAACGCCCGCCTGGTCGTGAAGACCCTCACCGACCCCCGGCAGGGTCGGCTGTTCAAGGCGCTGATCGCCGCGTCCCTCTGCGACGAGCAGGCCGCGCGGGCTCTGCACCGCTTCTACGAGGTGCGCATCGAGGAGTGGGCCGGGTGCGTCCGCGACGCCATCGCGCGCGGCGAACTCCCCACCGGCACCGACCCGCACGCCGTCGTCGCCGCCGTCTCGGCACCGCTGTACTACGCGCTCCTCAACCGGGGACGCGCCCTGACCGAAGCCGACGCGGACGCGGCCGCGCGCGCGGCGACCACCGCGGCACGAGCAGGGGTCTGGGCTCCGGCACCGGAGTGAGGGCGCGCCTCCCGGCCTCGGGGCGCCGAGCCGGGCGAAAGAGCCCGGCCGCGCGGCGACGCCTCCGCCGGGCCCCTCGGGCGCACAGGGCGTGGTCGATCAGGGCGCTTGCCGCGTCGGGCCGATCCGGCGCACCCCCCCCGCATCGGCCCGGGGGACCCCCCCGGCAGCGCTCAGCCGGCGGGGTGCTGGAAGGCGACCTCCGGGTCGGCCTCGCTCGGGCCGTCGAGCAGGGGTGTGGGCCGGTGGCGCAGCCACTTGTCGAAGAACGCCCCCGTGTAGGCACGCGTGATCTCCGCGGCCCGCCTGCCCGGCAGGCCCTCGGGGTCGTCCTCGCCCAACTGCCCGGCCAGCGGCGCCAGATCGGTGAAGGCGAAGTGGTCCGCGCCGGCCAGCGTGAGCCATCGCTTCCAGCCTCCCCACCGCTTCCAGAGCACGTCCCAGCTGCCGTCGTCGCCGCCGGGGCTGTGGCCGGCCTCGGTGCCCGTCATCAGGACGGGGCGGCCGGACGGGTCGTCGCTGTCGATGAAGGGGCCGTCCATGTTGACCGCGGCTCGTACGCGTGCGTCCCGGACCAGGGTGGCCATGGCGGCGGCGCCGCCCAGGGAGTGCCCGCCCGCGCCGATCCTGCTCTTGTCGATCAGGCCCGCGTGCTTCCACGGCGACGTCCTCCCGGCCAACCGCCCCAGGACGAAGCGGAGATCATCGGCCCGGCCCTCCGCGGCGGCCCGGAAGGTGGTGGGGCCGACCTTCCCGCAGGCCGCGCACGGCAGGATGCCCTTGCCCGGGAACGCGACGCCCGCGGCCTCGTAGGCATGGTCGACGACCGCGACGACGTAGCCGCGGCTGGTCAGGTCCTCGGCCAGGCCGGTGAGGACGGCCCCCGGCGTCCGGAAGCCCGGCGAGAGGACGACCAGCGGGAACTTCCCGGACCTCGCCCTCGCCCCGGGGAAGGTGTGGGTGCGGGTGGCGCTCAGCACCTCGGCGGGCAGCTCCACCTCCAGCTCCTTCAGGAAGGCACGGGCGCCCTCGGTGCTCATGTACGGGGCCGGCCTGCCGCTCGCCTTCCGCGCCGGGCGGTACGCCGGGTAGTACATCGACACCATCAACTCCCGGGCGCCCGCCTGGGGCACCCACGGGTCGCGGCGGGTCTTGTCGACGAGATGCAGTGAACTGCGGCCCACCGCGAGACCACCGGTGGGCGCGGGAAGCTCCAGCCTCTCCGGCCGCTCCGTCGTGCCGGGCGGTGAGGGGGACGACACCGGGGCAGCGCCCGCGGAGCCACAGGCGGTCAGCACGACCGTGCCCGCCAGCAGGACGGCAACGGCGCCACGACGACGTGAGGACATGTCCACGACCCTTCTCTCGGGGGCCGCGCACGGTGACGTCGGCCTGGGTGGAACCACCGTAGAAACGCCGGCGCCGCGAGGAATCACGCCGGAGAGCCAACCCGGGCCGTAGCTCTGGGGAGCCAGGCCGTGGCCCGGCGAAAACCAGGTGTGGACGGCCCGCGCGGCGGTGTGTGATCAGGAGCATGACGATCGTGACGGGCAAGCCGGAAGCCGACGGCCTGAGCGAGGCCGTGGACGCTCTGCGGGAGTGGCAGGCCGAGGGCGTGCCGACGCAGCTGCATCCGGGGGACCTGGGCTGGTTCTGGCGGTCGGGCGCGCGGGCGACGGCCGAGGCGGTCCGGACGTGGCGCCGGGGCGGCCGGATCCTCGCCGTCGGGCTGCTGGACGGCCCCGGCCTGCTGCGGATGACGACCGCGCCCGACGCCCGGCGGGACGAGGCACTCGCGCGACAGGTGGCCGACGACGTGAGCGCGCCGGAGCGCGGTGTGCTCCCCCAGGGCAGGGCCGACGTAGAGGCGCCGGCCGACGCACTGGTCCACGACCTCCTGAGCGAGCGCGGCTGGCCCACCGACGAGCCGTGGACGCCGCTCCGCCGCGACCTCGCGCGGCCGGTCGAGGACCCGGGCGTACGGATCGAGAAGATCGGGCCGGAGCAGGCGCATGAGTACGCCGCCGTGCACAGGGCGTCGTTCGAGGGGTCGAGGTTCACCGGCGAGCGCTGGCTGGCGATGGCGGCCGGACCGGCGTACGCCGCCGCCCGTTCCCTGCTCGCGTACGACGACGGCGGCAGCGCGGTGGCGGCGGTGACGGTGTGGTCGGCGGGCCCGGGCAGGCCCGGCCTTCTGGAGCCGATGGGCGTGCACCGCGACCACCGCGGCCAAGGCCACGGCAAGGCGATCACCCTGGCAGCGGCGGCGGCGCTCCGCCGGCTCGGCTCGTCGAGCGCGGTCGTCTGCACCCCCAGCTCCAACGCCGGCGCCGTCGCCACCTACATGTCAGGGGGCTTCCTGCGGCTCCCGAGGTCCGGGACCGGTACCGGGCCGCCTAGGAGCGCGGCGGGTGGCCAGGTGGTCCTCAGCTGTCCGGCCCCGCGAACCTCCGCGCGAGGTCGCGGTGTCTGTCCGCGGCGAGCCTCCCCTGGTCAGGGCTGACGGGGGAGCCCGGCATGCGGCTCAGGCGTTCGACCTGCTCCGCGAAGCGCAGGTGTTCGCGGTGGGCGTGCTCCCGGCAGGCCAGGCAGGTGACCCGATCCGGACGCGCAGAGGTCATCGCGTAGGGCACCCGCAGCCCGCAGCCGGAGGTGACGAGCCCCGGCAGGTCGCCGGCCAGGCCGAACGTGGCGGCCACCACCTCGCGGACAGCGGCGGCGTCGTGGACCACCTTCACCTCGACGTGGAGGTGCGGATCACTCCCGCCCATGGGTCCTCCCCGCCCCGGCGGCCGGACAGTTCGAGAACGCCCCCGCCCGGCCGCACCCCGCACGGTGAGCCGGCCCCGTTCCTCCCGGCCACTGTGCTCGGCCCGACGCGGTCCGTCTACACCTTGCGGTAGTCGTACGCCTCCCGCGCGGCCGCCTCCACGGCGGTGAGGTCCGCGCCCGCCGACGCCGTGACGACCGCCGCGACCGCGCCCTCGACGAACGGGGCGTCCACGAGGCGGGTTCGGGCGGGAAGTTCGCCCCCTACAGCGATGAGGGCTTTCACGGTGAGGACCGCGCTGCCCAGGTCGGTGAGGATCGCGACGCCCGCGCCCCGGTCGACCCGGCGGGCCGCGGCCGCGACGAGGCCCGAGCTGGTGCCGAGGCCGCCGTCGTCGGTGCCGCCCGCCGGGGCGACGGGGGCCGTGCCGCCGCCCGCGAGGCCCCGCGCCAGGGCCGCGACGGACTCCGCGACCGCGGCGCTGTGCGAGACGAGCACGATGCCGACCCGCGGGGTGCCATCACTCACCGGGCGCCTCCCGGCGGCCTCGGCGGTGTCGGCCAGAGCCTCGAACAGCAGGGCAGACGAGGCCGCCCCCGGGTCCTGGTGGCCGACGCTGCGCTCGCCCAGATAGCTCGCCCGGCCCTTGCGGGCCCGCAGCGGGACCGTCGCCGAGGCTCCCCGGCGGGCCGCGTCGCGTGCCGCCACGAACGACGTGCCCAGGGCGTCCGCGCCCGGGACCAGCGCGTCCAGCATCGTCTTGTCGCCGGGCGCGGAGCCGCCGAGCGCGGCCACCGCGGCCACCCCCGCGCGCAGCGCCTCGGCGAACTCCGCCGCGCCGACCTCCGGCGCGTCGCCGAGCGCTTTGCCCGCGCGGCGCAGCAGCGTGCCGTACAGCGGCCCCGACGCCCCGCCCACCATGGAGATCAACTGCCGCCCCGCGAGCGTCAGGACAGCCCCCGGCGTGCCGGGGGCCTCCTTCTCCAGCGCGGCGACCACGGCGGTGAAGCCGCGTCGCAGATTGCTGCCGTGGTCGGCGTCGCCGATGGGCGAGTCCAACTCGGTGAGCCGGTCCGCCTCGCGGTCCACGGCCGCCGCGGCCGCGGTCAGCCAGCGGCGGAAGAAGTCGGCGTCGAGCACGGGGCCTCCTCGCGTCAGGGTTGGTGGAGTGTGCCGCACGTGGGGGCCGGTGCCGGTCTCACATGCCCCAGCGCAGCGCGGCCGTACGCACCGGCGCGTCCCACAGGCGCAGGAGTTCCTCGTCGATCCGGCACAGCGTCACCGAGGCGCCCGCCATGTCCAGAGAGGTCACGTAATTGCCGACGAGGGTGCGTGCCACGGCCACGCCGCGCTCGCGGAGCACGCGCTGCACCTCCGCGTTGAAGCCGTACAGTTCCAGGAGCGGGGTGGCGCCCATGCCGTTGACGAGTACGAGCACGGGGTCGCGCGGGGCGAGGTCCTCCAGGACGGCGTGCACGGCGAAGTCCGCGATCTCGCCGGAGGTCATCATCGGGCGCCGCTCCCGGCCCGGCTCGCCGTGGATGCCGACGCCCAGCTCCAGTTCGCCCGCGGGCAGGTCGAAGGTGGGGGAGCCCTTCGCGGGCGTCGAGCAGGCGCTGAGCGCGACGCCGAAGCTGCGGGCGTTGTCGTTGA
Organism: Streptomyces sp. NPDC045778; assembly: GCF_056431945.1. NCBI lineage: Bacteria > Bacillati > Actinomycetota > Actinomycetes > Kitasatosporales > Streptomycetaceae > Streptomyces > Streptomyces sp. NPDC045778. The sequence continues at coordinate 21,440 of NZ_JBWKJZ010000051.1, read as the reverse complement.
CGCGCCGGGCGACGGCCTCGACGCGCGCCAGCGGCATGCCCTCCTCGGCCGCCGCGCCCGCCAGCTTCTCCACGAACAGGGTCGCGCCCGTGCCCCGCCGCCCCGCCGTGTACAGGCTGTCGGTGACCGCCACGTCGTCGTCCACCAGGACCTTGGCGACCTGGAGGCCCTCGTCCTCGGCGAGTTCGGCGGCCATGTCGAAGTTCAGTACGTCACCGGTGTAGTTCTTCACGACGAACAGCACGCCCGCGCCGCTGTCCACCGCGGCCGCCGCCCGCACCACCTGGTCCGGCACCGGCGAGGTGAACACCTCGCCGGGGCAGGCGGCCGAGAGCATCCCGGGACCCACGAACCCGCCGTGCAGCGGCTCGTGCCCCGAGCCGCCGCCGGAGACCAGGGCGACCTTCCCGGCGACGGGCGCGTCCGCGCGGGCGATCACGCGGTTCTCGACGTCCACGGCCAGCTCCGGATGCGCGGCCGCCATGCCCCTGAGCGCGTCCGCGACCACGGTCTCCGCCACGTTGATGAGCATCTTCACCGTACGTACCTCCGAGTCGAACGGACAGCGGGGGGCTGCGTGTTCGCCTCAGTATCACGCGGGTTCAGGCCATGGTCACGTGCTCGCGCGCGGGCCGTACAGGCGCTCCTCAGAGGAGCTTCGGCAGCCCGAGGTTGTTGATCAGCGGGCCTTCGACCGAGATGCCTTCGGTGATCAGCGACTCGGGCGCGGGAAGCAGCGGCGACGGGTTCGCCGGGGCGTGCCGCGCCGTCGGCACGGGCCCGACGGCCGCCGCGGTGGCGGTGGACATGCCGGTCAAGGCCAGACATCCGAGGAGGGCTGAGGTCAGGCGTCGGCGCATGAGGTCCCTTTCTGCTGTACGAGTTCTGCTGTACGAGGCCCCTCCCGGACGCGGGCGGAGCGCCGACATGGCTGCCCACGCGGAGGCCCGGGGATGCGCGCTGTCCCCCGTACGAGGGGCCGGGCGACGCGGTACGCCTCCGCCGCGGACGGGCCCGCGTCGCCATGTCAGGCCGTCCAGCCGCCCCACTCCGGTCCCGTACGCCGCCACTCCCGCTCCCAGGCGGCAAGGCGCCGCCGGTCGAGGGCGTGGCCCACCGCCTGCCGCGCCAGGAGCGCGACCAGGGCGGTCGTCACGCCCGCGGCGAGCGCCGCGCCCGCCGTGCGCAGGGCCACGTCGTCGGCACCCGGCGGCGCCCCGGCCACCCGGCCGCGCTCGTCCAGCCACACGGCCGCGTGCTCACCGCGCCGACTCCCGGCGGTGACGCGCGCGTTGCCGGTGCGCTCGGTGCCGTCCGGGGACGTCCAGCGCGCGGGGACGTCGTACAGGGGCACCGTGCCGACGGCCGGGACCGGCGGGGGCGCGTCCCCGGTGAGCGTGGCGGTCACGCGGTGGCGGGTGGCCGCCGCGGCCCGCGCCTCCTCGTCGGCCCGCGCGTGCACGCTGAGCCCGGCGGCCGCCCCGGCCGCGGGCACGCCCAGGAACAGGACGAGGCCCACCACGAGCACCGTCCACGCCTCGACCACGTCCGAGCGGCGGCGCAGCGGACCGCGTCGCCAGCGCCACCACAGAACCCGAGAGCGCATCGCGTCAACCTCCGCACCACGCAAGGGGTCCGGCGACTTCGAGCGTAGCGGGCCCGGCCGCGCCGGGCAGCCGCCCGGGCGGCCCTCGCGGCACTTCGGGGGGCGAAGGGGCCCGCGGCCACGTGTCACCCGGACCGGTCGGCTCCGCGTGGCCTCGGCCTCGCGGGCGGGCGGGTCTCGGCCACAGGGCCGTTCGGCCTTCACGTACAGGCCTGTTCGCCACTCGCGCGCGCGTCGTCACGGTGTCAGCGTCATGCGGGAAGGCCCTGAAGTCCTCCCGTACGTCACCCCGAAGACGCACAGGGAGGCCTCGCCGCGGCCTTCTCCGACGAGGTCGCGACGAGACGAGAGGGGCGATGGCCCGTGGAGCATCCGTTGATCGTGGGCGTCGACGGCTCCGAGCCGAGCCTGCGGGCGCTGGACTGGGCGGTGGACGAGGCCGACCGCCGGGCGGTGCCGCTGCTGATCGTGCACGCGTCGAGCTGGGAGTGGTACGAGGGGCGCGAGCCGTCCTTCGGCATCAACCGCGCCTTGGTACGGGCACAGGCGGACCAGGTCGTCGCGGACGCGGCCGAGCGCGCCCACTGCCGCAGCTCCTCGGTCAAGGTCACCAGCCAGACGCTCGACGAGGACCCGGCGGCCGCGCTGATACGGGAGAGCCGCCGGGCGAGCGGGGTGCTCGTCGGCGGCCGGGGCCGCGGCCGGCTCGCGGGCCTGCTGCTCGGCTCGGTCAGCCTGTCCGTGGCCGCCCACGCGCAGTGCCCGGTCATCGTGGTGCGCGGCGCGGAGGAGAACCGCGACGGGAACCACCGGCGCGTCGTGGTCGGCGTCGACGAGGCCGCGGACGCGCGGCCCGCGCTCGACTTCGCCGTCCGCTGCGCGCGGCGGCGCGGCGCCGCTCTCGACGTCGTGCACGCCTGGCGCTGCCCCGCGCACGAGGCACCGGAGCCGCCGCGCCCGGCCGCCGCCACCGACACCCACCAGGGGCGGGCCGAGCACCGGGTCGAGGAGGCGCTGGACGGCCTCGCGCCGGACCGTGGCGACGTCCCCGTGCGCCGCAGGGTCGTCGAGGGCAGCCCCAGGGCCGCGCTGCTCGACGCGGCCGCCACCGCCGACCTGCTCGTCGTCGGCGCCCGCCGCCGCGCGGGCCACGTGGGCATGCAGCTCGGCCCGGTGAACCACGCGGTGCTGCACCACGCCCCGTGCCCGGTCGCGGTGGTGCCGCACGCCTGACCGCATGCCGCACGGGTGAGCGAGGTGGTGCGGCCCTCCCGGGAGAGGGCGGGCCGCACCACCCCGGCCCGGGCGCACCCCACCGGCCCCCGCCCGGGCACACCTGACCGGCCCCCCGGCCCGGGCACACCTGACCGGCCCCTCGCCCGGGCGCGCCCCCACTCGACCCCCCGACCGGGCCACCCCCAAGTGGGGCACACCCCGGCCGCGGGGCAGGCCATCCGGCGTGGGTGACTCACCCGGCCTGAACCGCACCTGCCGTGGAACCCGGCCACCCCGCCCCCGTAAACTCCCGACGGAAAATCGAGGCTTCCCATGGTCAAGGACCAACTCTCCGTCCTGGACGCGCACTGGCGCGCCGCGAACTACCTCGCGGCCGGCCAGATCTACCTGCTCGCCAACCCGCTCCTGACCGAGCCGCTCAGGCCCGAGCACATCAAGCCCCGCCTCCTGGGCCACTGGGGCACATCGCCCGGGCTCAACCTCGTCCACACCCACCTCAACCGGATCGTGCGGGAACGCGACCTGGAGGCGCTGTGCGTCTGGGGGCCCGGTCACGGCGGCCCCGCCGTGCTCGCCAACTCCTGGCTGGACGGCAGCTACAGCGAGACCTACCCCGACGTCACACGCGACGCGGCGGGCATGGCACGGCTCTTCCGGCAGTTCTCCTTCCCCGGCGGCGTGCCCAGCCACGTGGCGCCCGAGACGCCCGGCTCCATCCACGAGGGCGGCGAGCTGGGCTACTCCCTCGCCCACGCCTACGGCGCCGCCTTCGACAACCCCCACCTGCTGGTGGCCTGCGTCATCGGCGACGGCGAGGCCGAGACCGGCCCCCTGGCCACCTCCTGGCACTCCAGCCGCTTCCTCGACCCCGTCCACGACGGCGCGGTCCTGCCGATCCTGCACCTCAACGGCTACAAGATCGCCAACCCGACCGTCCTGTCCCGCATGCCCGAGCCCGAACTCGACTCCCTGCTGCGCGGATACGGCCACGAACCCCTGCACGTCAGCGGCGACGACCCGCACACCGTGCACCGCGCGATGGCCGCCGCCCTCGATCAGGCAGCCGACCGCATCGCGGGGATCCAGCGGGCGGCCCGCGACGAGGGCAGGACCGAGCGGGCCCCCTGGCCCGTGATCGTGCTGCGCACGCCCAAGGGCTGGACCGGACCGGCCGAAGTCGACGGCAAGCCCGTCGAGGGCACCTGGCGCTCCCACCAGGTACCCCTCGCCGGAGTCCGCGACAACCCGGAGCACCTGCGCCAGCTGGAGGCCTGGCTGCGCTCCTACCGGCCCGACGAGCTGTTCGACGCCGACGGCAGGCCCGTCGCCGAGGTCCTCGCCTGCGTCCCCGACGGCGACCGGCGCCTTGGCGCGAGCCCGCACGCCAACGGCGGCCGGCTCACCCGCAGCCTGCCCCTGCGCCCCCTGGAGGACTTCGCCGTCGCGGTCGACAAGCCCGGCACCGCCCTGCACGAGCCGACCCGGGTCCTCGGCGGACTGCTCGCGAAGGTCCTCGCCGACACCGCCGAGCGCCGCGACTTCCGCGTCGTCGGCCCCGACGAGACCGAGTCCAACCGCCTGGGAGCGCTGTTCTCCATCACCGGCAAGGCCTGGCAGGAGCGGACGCTGCCCACCGACGAACACCTCGCCCCCGACGGCCGCGTCATGGAGGTCCTCTCCGAGCACCTCTGCCAGGGCTGGCTGGAGGGCTACCTCCTCACCGGCCGCCACGGCCTGTTCTCCTCGTACGAGGCGTTCGTGCACATCGTCGACTCCATGGTCAACCAGCACATCAAATGGCTCAAGACGTCACGCGACCTGCCCTGGCGCGCCCCCGTGCCCTCCCTCAACTACCTGCTGACGTCCCACGTCTGGCGCCAGGACCACAACGGCTTCTCGCACCAGGACCCCGGCTTCGTCGACCACGTCCTCAACAAGAGCCCCCAGGTCGTGCGCGTCTATCTGCCGCCGGACGCCAACACGCTGCTCTCCGTCGCCGAGCACGCCCTGCTCAGCCGGGACTACGTCAACGTCATCGTCGCGGGCAAACAGCCCTGCTTCGACTGGCTGCCCCTGGACGCGGCCCGCGCCCACTGCGCGCGCGGCGCGGGCGTCTGGGAGTGGGCGGGCACCGACGACGGCCTGCGCGACCCGGACGTCGTCCTCGCCTGCGCGGGCGACGTGCCCACCCAGGAGATCCTCGCCGCCACCGCCCTGCTCCGCGAGCACCTGCCGGAGCTGACGGTGCGCGTCGTGAACGTCGTCGACATCGCGCGCCTCATGCCGCGCGAGGAACACCCGCACGGCATGGCCGACTTCGAGTACGACGCGCTCTTCACCCGCGACAAGCCGGTCATCTTCGCCTACCACGGGTACCCGTGGCTCATCCACCGCCTCGCCTACCGCCGCGCGGGCCACGCCCAGCTCCACGTGCGCGGCTACAAGGAGACCGGTTCGACCACCACGCCCTTCGACATGGTCGTCCGCAACGACCTCGACCGCTACCGCCTCGTCATGGACGTGATCGACCGCGTCCCCGACCTGTCCGTGCGCGCCACGGGCCTGCGCCAGCTCATGGCCGACGCTCGGACGCGCCACCACGCCTGGATCCGCGAGCACGGCACGGACCTGCCGGAGGTCGCGGACTGGTCGTGGCCCCACTGACCGGCTCCGCCCGGCCGGGGCCGCGGCCGGTCCCAGGGGCCCGATCGACCTGACCGGGCCCGTCCGGAGCCGCCCGTGCCGGCCCGCACCGCCCGTTCACCCCTCCACCCGCTGGGGCACGCCATGAAACACAACCGCACCCCGTCCCCCTCCGGCACCCGTCTGGATGCCGCCCGGCCCGCCGTCCCGCGCGTCGTCACCGTGGGGGTCGACGGCTCCTACGCCAGCTTGGACGCCGCGGACTGGGCGGCCCGCGAGGCCCTGCGCCACCGCGTGCCGCTGCGCCTGGTGCACGCCGGGATCCCGCCCGCGCACCCGGCCAGGGGACGCCGCGTCCTCCACCTGGCCGACCGGGCCCGCGGCGTCCTCGACCGGGCCGCGATCAGGCTGGCGTACGTCCACCCGGCCCTGGAGATCCACGCCCAGCAGCCGTGCGGTCCGGCGGTGCCCGCGCTCCTCGCCGCGTCGGCGGAGGCCGAGTCCCTGGTGCTCGGCTCCCGGGGGCTCTCGGGTCCGACCGGCTTCGCCGGGTTCCTGGTCGGCTCGGTGGCGGCGGGCGTCGCCGCCCGCGCCGAGCGCCCCGTGGTCCTCGTACGGGCGGGGGAGCGGCCCGAGGACGCGCACGTCCCCGACACCGCCGGAGCGCCCTCGCGCGGCACGCCGTACCGCCCGGTCGTGCTCGGCGTCGATGTCGAGCACCCCGGCGACCCGGTGTTCGCGTACGCCTTCACCGCCGCCGCGGCCCGGGGCGCGCCGCTGCACGCGGTCCACGCCTGGTCGGCGCGGCGGCCCGCCGCGGGGGAGCCGACGGACCTGTCCGGCCTCCTCGGCCTCGAAGCGGCTGCCCGGGACCGGACCAGCACGCTCCTCCGGCCGTGGCGGCGCGCGTTCCCGCAGGTCGAGGTCGTGGAAGAGGTGGTGTTCGGGCGCGCGGGCCACCATCTGCTGAAGGCCTCGCTCGGGGCCTCACTCCTGGTCATCGGCCGCCGTGTCACACCGGGCCCGCAGCTCGGCCCTACGGCGCACTCGGCGGTCCACCGCGTGTCCTGCCCCGTCGCGGTGGTGCCGTACGCGTGAGCGACGAGTCCTCGCGGACGTCGACGCCGCGCGGCGGCAGGCGTAAGGTCCCTGCCCATGCAGCCCTCACCCGACCCGCTGTCATGACCGCCCGCCGCAGCGCCGGACTGCTGCTCTTCCGCGGGACGGGCCCGAAGCCGGAGGTGCTCATCGGCCACATGGGCGGACCGTTCTGGGCGCGCCGCGACGCCGCCGCCTGGTCCATTCCCAAGGGGGAGTACGCCGACGACGAGGAGCCGCTGGCCGCCGCGGTGCGTGAGTTCGAGGAGGAGCTGGGGCTGGCGGCGCCCCCCGGCCCGTACCTGCCGCTGGGTGACGTGCGCCAGGCGGGCGGCAAGACGGTGACCGTCTGGGCCGTCGAGGCCGACCTTGACCCGGCGTCCGTCGTGCCGGGCACCTTCGAGCTGGAGTGGCCGCCCCGCTCGGGCCACGTGCGGGAGTTCCCCGAACTGGACCGGGTGGCCTGGCTTCCCCTGGCCTCGGCCCACGACAAGCTCGTCGCCGGCCAGCGCGCCTTCCTGGACCGCCTCACCGCGCACCTGACGGGCTGAGCGGCAGGGCAGGGGCGCGCCCGCCCGGTGGCGATGAGTTCCGGCTCCGGCGAGGGTCATCACAGGGAGCGGGGCGGCGGCCCGCGGGCCGCCGCCGACGACCAGGCGACAGGAGAGTGCCATGCCCAAGATCACCCCCAACCTGTGGTTCGACACGAAGGCCCTGGAGGCCGCGGAGTTCTACGTCTCGGTCTTCCCGAACTCGAAGGTCAACCACGTGTCGTACTACGGAGAGGCCGGGCCCCGCCCGGCGGGCACCGTGCTGACCGTGGACTTCGAGCTGGACGGACAGGCGTACACGGCGCTCAACGGCGGCCCCGAGTTCACCTTCGACGAGGCCGTCTCCTTCATGATCAATTGTGCGGACCAGGACGAGGTCGACCACTACTGGTCACGGCTCACCGCGGACGGCGGCGAGGAGAGCCAGTGCGGCTGGCTGAAGGACAAGTACGGCCTGTCCTGGCAGGTCATTCCCGCCGCCCTCGAAGAGCTGATGACCGACCCGGACGCGGGCCGCGCCCAGCGCGCGATGGAGGCCATGCTGAAGATGCAGAAGATCGACGTGGCGGCCCTGCGGGCCGCCGCCGACAACGCCTGAGGGCGACGCGGGCCACGCGGGCCCGGGTGCTCACCGCCGCCCGGGCCGCAGCAGCAGGTCGAGGCCGTGGTCGAACCGGCCCTCGAAGGAGGTGTCCCCGATGTGCGGGGAAAGCCGGTCGAGTGACGGGTAGTCACCCGCCGCGAGCGCCTCGGTGAAGCGGCGGTCCCCCTCGTCCGGCACGGTCTGCTCCTCCTGGGTCAGGCCCAGGACGAAGTACTGGAGGTTCCACGCCGTCCACGCGGCCTCGCGGTCGGGCAGGCCGCCGTCGAGCAGCGCCGTGGTGAGGGTCTCGGCGAACCGCAGCGTCGCGGGCTCGGCCGCGTAGGTGCCCGTGACGATCCGGGCGCCGTCCCGGTGGGCGAGCAGCGCCCGGCGGAAGCGCCGCATCAGCTCGCGCACGCGCTCCCGCCACTCGGCGGGCAGCCCTTCCAGGGAGACCTCGTCGACGATCGCGTCGGCCATCAGCTCCAGGAGCCGGGTCTTGGTCTTGGCGTGCCACAGCACGGTGTTCATCCGCACGCCGAGGCGTTCCGCCGTGCCGCGCACGGAGACGCCGTCGGCGCCCTTCTCGGCCAGCATGCCGAGGGCGGCACGGGCGACGGCCCGGGGGCTCAGGCCCGCACGATAACTGCTCTCCGCCCGCACGGGCGGCTCTTGCCTTTTGGTCACTGACCTAGTCTACTGAGGTCATCCCGAATTGGTCAGTGACCAAATGCGGGGCGGGTCGTGAGGTGTGTCCGCGTCGACGACCGCCGTCCCCGCAGCGTCCTGAAGAACCACCGACCGAGGAGCACCCGTGCGCACACATCACCCCGACCCCCACGTCGTCATCGCGGGGGCAGGCCCGGTCGGCCTGTGGCTGGCCTCCGAACTGCGCCTGGGCGGTGCGCGGGTGACCGTCCTGGAGGCGCGGCCCGAGCCGTCCCCGCACTCCCGGGCGCTCACCGTGCACCCGCGCACCCTGGAGGTCCTGGCCTTCCGGGGCGCCGTCGACCCGTTCCTCGCCGAAGGGCTCCGCATTCCCGACGGGCACTACGGGGCACTCGAGCAGCGCCTCGACTTCAGCGTCCTCGACACTCCCTATCCCTTCACGCTCGCGCTGCCGCAGGCCCGCACCGAGGCCCTCCTCGGCGAGCGCGCTCGGGCCGCCGGCGCCACCGTCCGGCGCGGCCACCGCCTCACCGGCCTGGCCGAGCACACCTCCGGCGTACGCGTCGAAGTCGAAGGCCCCGAGGGCGCGTACGCCCTGGAAGCCGCGTACGTCGTGGGCTGCGACGGCACCCGCAGCACCGTGCGCGCCGCCGCGGACATCGCCTTCCCCGGCACCGACGCCACGGTCTGGGGCTGGCTCGGCGACGTGGTCCTGGACCGCCCGTTCGCCCGGCCCGTCCTGAGCGTGGCCACGCCCCGGGGCGGGCTGATGTGTGTCCGCCTGCCCGGCGGGGTCCACCGCTTCGTCGGGCACACGCCCGAGGGGCAACGGGCCGACTGGCCCGGCGAGTTCACCTTCGACGAGCTGCGTGCCACCGTCCTGCGCGTCGCCGGGGACGACTTCGGGATGCGCGACCCGCGCTGGCTCTCCCGGTTCGGCAACGCCACCCGGCAGGCGGCGGCCTACCGCAAGGGCCGGGTGCTGCTCGCGGGCGACGCGGCCCACATGCACTTCCCGGCCGGCGGCGTCGGCCTCAACGTCGGCGTGCAGGACGCCGCCAACCTCGGCTGGAAGCTGGCCGCCGTCCTGCGCGGCGCCGCCCCGGACGCGCTGCTGGACACGTACCACAGCGAACGGCACCCGGTCGGCGCTGAGTTGCTCACCAGCACCCGCGCCCAGACGGCGTTGATGACCGCCTACTCCGCCGAGGGCCGGGCCCTGCGCGAGGTGCTCGGCTCGGCCGTCGCCACCGTGCCCGCCTTCTCCCGGCGCCTCGCCGAGGGCCTCTCGGGCCTCGGGGTCGCCTACGACACCGCGTACACGGGCGCGTACGAGACCCGCGACGGCGGCGGCGACCACCCGCTGACCGGCCGCCGCGCGCCGAACCTCCGACTCGGCCCGGACGTGCGGCTTTTCGACCTGCTTCACGAGGGCCGCCCCGTGCTGCTTGACTTCGCCGGACAGGCCGAGGGCCCCTCGGCGGACGTGATCGTCCACCAGGGGCCGCCGATCGAGGACCGTGCCGACTGGGCGGGCGTGGGCTCCGCGCTGATCCGGCCGGACGGGCACGTGGGGTGGGCGCGGGGGACCGCCCGGCCGGGGCGTGCGGGCGAAGCCGCCTGAGGCGCGCGCCCGGTCAGCCGAACGCGATCGAGCTGACCTTGTTGTCGAAGCCGACGCTACGCAGGTCCGCGACATCCCCGGAGACCACCTTGGACTCACCCTTGCAGCCGGGGCGCGACCACAGCTTCAGGGAGCCGTCGGCCGACAGGGACGAGGCGACCTTGGGGCGCGCCACGTTCTGGCAGCCGGGGCCCGCCACGCCCTGCGCCGGGTCCTGGAAGTTGGCGTTGTCGAAGAGGATCACACTGCTGGCCGGGTCGGCCTGGCCACCACCCTGGTCCGTGCCGCCCCCGGCGGGCTGTCCGGCCTTCTGGCCGTTGGGCGTCACGCCGAACCAGGTGCCGCCCACGCCTTGGCCGTTGGTGTCGCCCGGCTTGAGGTCCTTGCTGAAGCGGTAGACCGGCCAGCCGCCGATGGTCACCTGGCGGGTGCCGTCGTCGCGCCTGATGACGCCGACGTCCGCGGCCTTCACGCCGTCCACGAAGATCTTGCTGCCCGGGTCGACGAGGACGGGCGGCCAGGTGGTGGCGCAAGCGCCTGAGCAGTTCGACTTGGAGGGCCGCGCGGTGTCCTTGTCGAAGCGGTAGAGGGTGAAGCCGGAGCCGTTGACGACCACGGGGGCGAGCTTCCCCGCACGGCTCGCCGACAGCTGGACCCACTTGCGCTGCACGGGCTTCGCCGCGGGCTTACCAGGCGGGTTGGCCCAATCGCCGGTCCGCTGGGGCGCGTTGTTCTGCCGGGCGGTGCCGGACCGCAGGGAGAGGTCGTAGCCGGAGCCGGCCTGGCCTTCGGAGCGGTCGGCGTTGACGACGGGGGCGTTGCCCGCGGGCTTCTTGGCGTCGTCGTCGCTGCCGCCGCCACCGCAGGCGGTCAGGGCGAGGGCGCCGACGGTGGCGAAGGAGGCGAGGAACAGGGCGGGCTTGGTCTTCTTGAGCATCGCGGTCTCCTGAGGTTCGGTCGGCCGGGGCCCTGCGGCGCCGGGCCGGTCGTGGACGCTGAGCTGTCGGGTGCGGTCGAGTGCCGTCGACTGCGGTCGAGCGCTTCCGAGTGCGGCTTTCGTGGCGGAGTACGGCCGCCGCGTCCGGCGGCGTTCAGGCCTCTTGCCGCTCGTGACCAAACCGAGACAATGTCTAAATCAGGGACGTGTCCGAAACTTGGCCTTGCGTACGGCGCCTTCCGGCTTCTCGCGGTACACCACGGCGGCCACCGCCACGATCACCGTGCTCACGAGCAGCGGCCAGGCGATGCCGTGCCGCACGACGAGCCAGGCCCCGGGCAGCGCGCCCGCGACCATCGCCACCACCGCGGTGAGGCGGCGCGCCGCGCGCGGATCGGTGCCCCCGGCGAGCCGCGACTGCGAGGCCAGGCCGGTCAGCGTCTGGGTGAGGACCGTGGTGGTCATGTCCGGCACGCCGATGGTGCGGACCGTGCCGTTGCGCAGGCCCATGGCGAGGGCGAGCAGCGCGATCAACAGGTACGTCCGGTGGCTGCCTCCCGCGAACGCGAGGGCCGTCGCGATGCCTTGCAGCAGGGCCTCGATACCCAGGGCGGCCCGCAGCCAGGCCGCGCGCCGCCGCCCCCGGAACGCCCGCGCCAGGCGCCCCGCCGCGATCGCACCCACCAGGAACGCGCCGAGCGACACCAGCGACCCGGCGACCGAGAATCCAGGCGCCCCGCCCGCGGCGAAGCCGATCACCAGGACGTTGCCCGTCATGTTCGCCGCGAACACCCGGCCGAGGCCGAGGTAGCTGATGGCGTCGACGAACCCGCTGACCACCGTCAGCGTGACGAGCGTCAGGGGCAGCGGATGTGTGTCCCGCACCCGCGCGGCGGGCACCTCGCCGCCCCGGCCCGCGCCTTCCCCCTCCGGCTGCTCCCCGTGTGACTGATGAGTCGTCATGCCTCAGCCTCTCAACGGGGGCGAGCGCCTCGGGGGAGCGCCACGGCACCCAAGGAGAGCGACAGGTCCCGTAGGCAGCGCCACGCCGCCACGCCGCCACGGCACCACGACGCCCCGGCGCGCGACGGGTCCCGCCATCGCCCTTCCCCCTTACTGGAACACGTTCTACTGTGTCCGCCGTCAAGCCGGGCCGCCGCCGTGCGGCGGCGCTGGGGACGGCGTCAGGGTCGACACCGCAACGGACCGCCAGGAGGGGCCGTGCACCTCGCATACACGCCCGAGCAGCAGCGGCTGCGCGCCGAACTGCGTACGTACTTCGCCCAGCTCGTGCCCGACCACGCGAGCGCCCGGTTCGGCGACCGCGCCGCGCAGAAGCGGTTCTACCGCGAGACGATCCGCCGCCTCGGCGCCGACCGGTGGCTCGGCGTGGGCTGGCCCGAGGAGTACGGCGGGCGCGGGCTGACGCCCATGGAGCAGTTCATCTTCTTCGACGAGGCCGCCCAGGCGGGCGTCCCGCTGCCGCTGATGGCGCTCAACACCGTCGGCCCGACGCTCATGCGGTACGGCACCGACGAGCAGAAGGCCGCCTTCCTGCCGAAGATCCTCTCCGGCGAGATCGACTTCGCCATCGGTTACAGCGAGCCCGACGCGGGCACCGACCTGGCGTCCCTCAGGACCCGGGCGGTGCGCGAGGGCGACGAGAGCACCGGCCACTACACGGTCAACGGCCAGAAGATCTGGACGACCAACGGCGACACCGCCGACTGGGTGTGGCTGGCGGTGCGCACGGATCCGGACGCGCCGCCGCACCACGGCATCTCCATGCTCCTCGTACCGACGACCGACCCCGGCTACTCGTGCACCGTCATCAGCACCCTCGCCGGGCACGACACCACGGCCAGCTACTACGAGAACGTCCGCGTGCCCGCGGCCCACCGCGTGGGCGAGGAGAACAAGGGCTGGCGGCTCATCACCAACCAGCTCAACCACGAGCGCGTCACGCTCGCCGCGCACGGCACCATGGCGATCCGGGCCCTGCACGACGTGCGCCGCTGGGCCGCGGGCACCAAGCTCACCGACGGCCGCCGCGTCGCCGACCTGCCGTGGGTGCGCCGCCGCCTGGCGCAGACACACGTCAAGCTGGACGCGATGAAGCTCCTCAACTGGCAGATGGTGCACGCCGTCCAGGACGGCACGCTCACCCCGCAGGACGCCTCGGCCGTCAAGGTCTACGGATCGGAGGCGCGCCGCGCCGCGTACGCCTGGCTGATGGAGGTCGTGGCCGCCGCGGGCGCCCTGAAGGAGGGCTCGGCGGGCGCGGTCCTGAAGGGCGAACTGGAGCGCGGCTACCGCTCCGCGGTCATCTTCACCTTCGGCGGCGGAAACAACGAGATCCAGCGCGAGATCATCTCGTGGATCGGCCTCGGCATGCCCCGGGTACGCCGCTGACCGCGTGCGAGGGGGCCCCACCCGGGTATCGCGCCCGGAGAAGGAGCGCATCATGGGCCGGTGAGCAACATCTTCTCCGGTGGCGGCCACGACCTGGACCTGTCCAACGGCGCCACCGCCGTGTTCATCGACGTGCTGATGCTCGCGGTGTCCCATCTCGCCTCCGAGGACTGGGCGGCGAGCGGACATCGCTGGAGCGAGCTGGGCTACTCCCCGCCCCGCGTCCATGACTACCTGCACCGCTTCACGGCCGTGGTGGAGTCCTTCACCCCGCCCGCCGGCAGCGGCGCCGCGGGCGTCTTCCCGGGCCCGGACGAGGCCGCGACGGCCTCGTGCGTGCACCACCGCGCCCTTCAGCGCGCTCCCGCTCCGGGACGGCTGCTTCCTCTGCGTCCAGGCGGGCCAGGGCAGGCCGTAGCGCCTCAGGCCTGTTCCGAGCGGAACGCCGCCGGGGTCCACCCGGTGTGCTGCTGGAAGAACTTCGAGAAGTTCGCCGAGTCCGCGAAGCCGACGGCCGCGCCGATGCGGCCCACCGGCAGGTCGGTGTGGGCGAGCAGCCGCTTCGCCTCCAGGACGACGCGCCGGTCGATGAAGCCCTTCGGGGTCTGGCCGGTGGCGGCGCGGACCGCGCGGACCAGCGTGCGGCGCGAGTAACCGAGTTCGTCGGCGTACGCGCTGACGCTGTGGTTGGTCGTGAAGCCGTGCTCGACCGCCGTGCGGAACCGCGTGAACGTCGTGTCGGGCTGCGGTCTGCATTCGTCCGCCGCGGCCTGCGCGGAGACGTGCGCCACCCGCAGCATGAAGGCCGTCAGGGAGTGCCGCAGGACCGAGGTGTGCAGGCTCAGCGGCAGCGTCGCCGTGTCCAGGTACTCGCGCTGCAACTGTGCGAGGGAGGCGTCGATCGCGGCGCGCTGGGCCCCGTCCGGGCGCAGCAGCGGCGGGCGGTCGTAGCGGTACAGGCCGGTCGCCTCCACGGTCGCGCGCGGCAGGAAGCCCGGCTGCATGGTCAGGGCCGTGCCGACGTACCGGTCGGTCGCCGAGAAGCTGTGCACCTGGCCGGGCCTGATCCACAGGGCGTGGCCCGCCCCGGCCTCGTACTCCGTGAAGTCGACCGTGTGGCGGACCGGGCCCTCGCGGAAGAAGAGGAGGACGTGGAAGTCGATGCGGTGCACGCGCCGCGACAGGCCCACCCCGCCCGCCCAGGGCCCCTCCGTGCCCATCGGGCCGACCTGCATACCGACCCCGGAGACGCTCGCGCTCGGGTCGAAGGGGTAGGTACGGATGTGCTCCGCGGCTCCCAGATGTGCGCTCGTCCGTGCGCCGCCCTGCTCCGTCATCGACTTTCCTCGGCTCAACGGGGCCTCCGTACGACCCCGACCGGTGTGCGTGTCCCATTTTCACCGAACGCTGGCACGGGGGCACCTACCTCGCCAAAAGTATGACCTTTACCGTCGTAGGTGGTTCGACCAGGGGCTTTGGTCCTCGGCGGACAGTGCCTTCGGGCACCTCTCCTGCACCACGGATGCGAAGGAATTCATACAGATGAGCACGCAGACACCGGACACCCTCGGCCCCTTCGAGTGGACCGAACTCGACCAGCGTGCCGTCGACACCGCCCGCCTCCTGGCGGCCGACGCCGTGCAGAAGGTCGGCAACGGACACCCCGGCACGGCCATGAGCCTGGCCCCCGCGGCGTACACCCTCTTCCAGAAGGTCATGCGCCACGACCCGGCCGACCCGGAGTGGACGGGCCGCGACCGCTTCGTCCTCTCGCCCGGCCACACCAGCCTCACCCTCTACACGCAGCTCTTCCTCTCCGGCTACGAGCTGGACCTGGACGACCTCAAGGCCTTCCGCACCCAGGGCTCCCGCACGCCGGGCCACCCCGAGTACGGGCACACCGCCGGTGTCGAGACGACCACGGGCCCGCTCGGCCAGGGCGCCGCCAACGCCGTCGGCATGGCCATGGCCGCCCGCTACGAGCGCGGCCTGTTCGACCCCGAGGCGCCCGAGGGCACGAGCCCCTTCGACCACACCATCTGGGCGATCGTCTCCGACGGCGACCTGGAGGAGGGCGTCTCCGCCGAGGCCTCGTCCCTCGCGGGCCACCAGAAGCTCGGCAACCTCGTCTTCCTCTACGACGACAACCACATCTCCATCGAGGGCGACACGCAGACCGCGTTCTCCGAGGACGTCCTCAAGCGCTACGAGGCCTACGGCTGGCACGTGCAGCGCGTCACCCCGCGCGCCGACGGCGACATCGACGTGCGCGCCCTGTACGAGGCGCTCGCCGCCGCCAAGGCCGAGACCGGCCGCCCGTCGTTCATCGCGATGCGCACGGTCATCGCGTGGCCCGCGCCGAACGCGCGGAACACCGAGGCCTCCCACGGCTCCGCGCTCGGCGCCGACGAGATCGCCGCCACCAAGCGCGTCCTCGGCTTCGACCCCGAGGAGTCCTTCGCCGTCGCCGACGACGTCATCGCCCACACCCGCGGGGCCCTCGACCGCGGCGCCGAGGCGCACACCGCCTGGGACAAGCGGCTCGCCGCCTGGCGCACCGACAACCCCGAGCGCTCCGCGCTCCTGGACCGCGTCATCGCGGGCCGCCTCCCCGAGGGCTGGGAGCAGGCGCTGCCCGTCTTCGAGCCCGGCGCGAAGGTCGCCACGCGTGCCGCCTCGGGCAAGGTCCTCCAGGCCCTCGGCCCGGTCATCCCCGAACTGTGGGGCGGCTCCGCGGACCTCGCGGGCTCCAACAACACCACCATCGACAAGGCCAGCTCCTTCCTGCCGCGGGGCAACCCGCTGCCGGAGGCCGACCCCTACGGCCGCACCGTGCACTTCGGCATCCGCGAGTTCTCGATGGCCGCGGAGATGAACGGCATCGCGCTGCACGGCAACACCCGTGTCTACGGCGGCACCTTCCTGGTGTTCTCCGACTACATGCGCAACGCCGTCCGCATGTCCGCGCTGATGCAGCTCCCCGTCACCTACGTCTGGACCCACGACTCCATCGGCCTCGGCGAGGACGGCCCCACCCACCAGCCCGTCGAGCACCTGGCCTCGCTGCGCGCCATCCCGGGCCTGAACGTGGTCCGCCCGGCCGACGCCAACGAGACCGCGATCGCCTGGCGCGAGATCCTGCGCCGCGGCTCGGCCGACCCGGCCCCGCACGGCCTCGCGCTGACCCGGCAGGGCGTGCCGACGTACCCGGCCGACGAGGCCGCGGCGAAGGGCGGTTACGTCCTCGTCGAGGCGTCGAAGGAGACGCCGGACGTCCTGCTCATCGCCACCGGCTCCGAGGTGCAGCTCGCCGTCGAGGCCCGTGAGCGCCTGGAGGCCGAGGGCATCGCGACCCGCGTCGTGTCGATGCCGTCGGTGGAGTGGTTCGAGGAGCAGGACCAGGGGTACCGCGACAGCGTCCTTCCGCCGTCCGTCAAGGCGCGCGTGGCCGTCGAGGCGGGCATCGCCCTGACCTGGTACCGCTACGTCGGCGACGCCGGACGCATCGTCTCCCTGGAGCACTTCGGCGCCTCCGCGGACGCCGCCACGCTCTTCGCCGAGTTCGGCTTCACCGCCGAGAACGTCGCCGCGCGGGCCAGGGAATCCCTGGCCGCCGCCCGCGCTTGATCACTACGCAGCACGTACGCGAAAGAAGATGAAGAACATGAGCAACGCCGTCCCCACCTCGCCGTCCCTGCGGGCCCTGTCCGACGCGGGCGTCTCCATCTGGCTGGACGACCTGTCCCGCAAGCGCATCGCGTCCGGCGACCTCGCCGAGGCCGTGACGCACGGCCACGTCGTGGGCGTCACCACCAACCCCTCGATCTTCCAGGCCGCCATCGGCTCCGGCGAGGGCTATGAGGACCAGCTCGCCGACCTGGCCGTCCGCGGCGTCACCGTCGACGAGGCCGTCCGCATGATGACCACGGCCGACGTCCGCGCCGCCGCCGACGTCCTGCGCCCCGTGCACGACGCGACGGGCGGCCGTGACGGCCGCGTGTCGATCGAGGTCGACCCGCGCCTGGCGCACGAGACCGAGGCCACCGTCGCCGAGGCCAAGCAGCTCGCCTGGCTCGTCGACCGGCCGAACGTCATGATCAAGATCCCGGCGACCAAGGCGGGCCTGCCGGCCATCACCGAGGTCATCGGCCTCGGCATCTCGGTCAACGTCACGCTGATCTTCTCCCTGGAGCGCTACCGCGCCGTGATGGACGCGTACCTCAAGGGGCTCGAACTCGCCCACGAGCGCGGCCACGACCTCTCCACGATCCACTCCGTCGCCTCCTTCTTCGTCTCGCGCGTCGACTCCGAGGTCGACAAGCGCCTCGACCAGGTCGGCACGGACGCGGCGAAGGAGCTGAAGGGCAGGGCCGCGCTCGCCAACGCCCGCCTCGCGTACGAGGCGTACGAGGAGGTCTTCTCCTCCGCGCGCGCAGGCGTCCTGGAGGCCGCGGGCGCCCACAAGCAGCGCCCCCTGTGGGCCTCGACCGGCGTCAAGGACCCGGCGTACAAGGACACCCTGTACGTCGACGAGCTGGTCGCGCCGGGCACGGTCAACACCATGCCCGAGGCCACGCTGAAGGCCGCAGCCGACCACGGCGAGATCACCGGCGACACGGTGACCGGGGGCTACGAGCAGGCCCGCGCCGACCTCAAGGCCGTCGACGCGCTCGGCATCTCCTACGACGAGGTCGTGCAGCAGCTCGAGGACGAGGGCGTCGCCAAGTTCGAGGCCGCGTGGAACGACCTCCTCGGCACCGTCGCCGGCCGCCTCCAGGGCCTCCAGGGCAAGGGAGTTGAGTCCAAGTGAGCCCCAGCAGTATGTGGCGCAACCCGCTGAGGGACGCCCGCGACCGCCGCCTTCCGCGCATCGCGGGCCCCTCAGGGCTCGTCATCTTCGGCGTCACCGGCGACCTGTCCCGCAAGAAGCTGATGCCCGCCGTCTACGACCTCGCCAACCGCGGGCTGCTCCCGCCGGGCTTCTCGCTCCTCGGCTTCGCCCGGCGCGAGTGGGAGGACCAGGACTTCGCCCAGGTCGTCCACGACTCGGTGCGCGAGCACGCGCGGACCCCGTTCCGCGATGAGGTCTGGCAGCAGCTCGCCGACGGCATGCGCTTCATCCCCGGCGACTTCGACGACGACACCGCGTTCGCGCAGCTGCGCGACGCCGTCGACGAGCTGGACGACAAGCGCGGCACCAGCGGCAACTACGCCTTCTACCTCTCCGTGCCGCCGAAGTTCTTCCCCAAGGTCGTCCAGCAGCTCAAGAAGCACGGCCTCGCCGACGCCCCCGAGGGCTCCTGGCGCCGCGCCGTCATCGAGAAGCCCTTCGGCCACGACATCGCGTCGGCCAAGGAGCTGAACGCGATCGTCCACGACGTGTTCGCGCCCGAGCAGGTCTTCCGCATCGACCACTACCTCGGCAAGGAGACCGTCCAGAACATCCTGGCGCTCCGCTTCGCCAACCAGATGTACGAGCCCATCTGGAACCGGAGTTACGTCGACCACGTGCAGATCACCATGGCCGAGGACATCGGCATCGGCGGCCGCGCCGGCTACTACGACGGCATCGGCGCCGCCCGTGACGTCATCCAGAACCACCTGCTCCAGCTCATGGCCCTGACCGCCATGGAGGAACCGGCCGCGTTCGACGCCGACTCGCTCGTGACGGAGAAGCTCAAGGTCCTGAAGTCCGTACGCCTTCCTGCCGACTTGGACGCCCACACCGTGCGCGCCCAGTACACCGAGGGCTGGCAGGGCGGCGAGAAGGTCAAGGGCTACCTCCAGGAGGACGGCATCGCCGCGACCTCCACGACGGACACCTACGCGGCCGTCAAGCTGGAGATCGACAACCGCCGCTGGGCGGGCGTCCCGTTCTACCTGCGCACCGGCAAGCGCCTCGGCCGCCGCGTCACCGAGATCGCGGTCGTCTTCCAGCGCGCCCCGCACTCCCCGTTCGACGGGGCCGCCACCGAGGAACTCGGCCAGAACGCGATCGTCGTCCGGGTCCAGCCGGACGAGGGCATGACCGTACGCTTCGGATCCAAGGTCCCGGGTACGTCGATGGAGATCCGCGACGTGTCGATGGACTTCGCGTACGGCGAGTCGTTCACGGAATCCAGCCCGGAGGCCTACGAGCGGCTGATCCTGGACGTCCTGCTCGGCGACGCCAACCTTTTCCCGCGCACGGAGGAGGTCGAGGAGTCCTGGCGCATCCTCGACCCCATCGAGGGGCACTGGGAAACCCACGGCACGCCCGCGGGGTACCCGGCCGGCACGTGGGGCCCGGCCGAGGCGGACGAAATGCTCGCACGAGACGGACGGAGCTGGCGCAGGCCATGAAGATCGACCTGACCGACACCACGGCAAGCAAGGTGAACAAGGCGCTCGTCGAAGCACGCCGAGCCATCGGGACCCCGGCCGTGGGCATGGTCCTCACGATGGTCGTCGTCACCGACGAGGAGAACGCCTACGACGCCACCAGGGCGGCCCAGGAAGCGGCCCGCGAGCACCCCTCGCGCACCCTCGTCGTCATCAGGCGCACCGCGCGCTCCCCGCGCGACCGCCAGGGCAACCGCCTCGACGCGGAGGTCCGGGTCGGCGCCGACGCGGGCACCGGCGAGACCGTGCTCCTGCGCCTGTACGGCGAGGTCGGCCAGCACGCCGACTCCGTCGTCCTGCCGCTGCTGCTTCCCGACGCCCCGGTCGTCGTGTGGTGGCCCGTCGACGCCCCGGACGAGCCCGCCAAGGACCCGCTCGGCGCCCTCGCGGCCCGCCGCATCACCGACGCGTACGCCGTCGAGGACCCGCTCGCCGCGCTCGCGGACCGCGCCAGGTCCTACGCCCCCGGCGACACCGACCTGGCCTGGACCCGGCTCACGCCGTGGCGCTCCATGCTGGCGGCCGCCCTCGACCAGGCCCGCGCCGACGTCACGTCGGCCGCCGTCGAGTCCGAGGCCGAGAACCCCAGCGCCGAGCTGCTCGCGCGCTGGCTCGGCGCCCGGCTCGGCGTCCCGGTCGAGCGCGTCACCACCGCGGGGCCCGTCGTCACCGCGGTCCGCCTCGGCACGGCGAGCGGAGAGATCCGCATCGACCGCCCCGAGGGCCCCCTCGCCACCCTGTCCCTGCCCGGCCAGCCCGAGCGCACCCTCGCCCTGAAGGTCCGCTCGACCGCCGAGCTGATCGCCGAAGAGCTCCGCCGCCTCGACGCCGACGAGATGTACGCCGTCGCGCTGCACGGAGACGCCTCCGGCTCCAAGGAGTCTGTTCAACGTGCCTGACACCACGCCTCTGTTGACGAAGCGACCCCAGTGGGCCGCCCTGGCGGACCACCGCGCCAAGTCCGACGGCATCCACCTGCGCGAGCTGTTCGCCACCGACCCGGAGCGCGCCGAGCGCTACACGGCCCAGGTCGGCGACCTGCACATCGACTACTCCAAGCACCTGGTGACCGACGAGACCCTCGCGCTCCTCCAGGAACTGGCCGCCGCCACCGACGTCTTCGGGCAGCGCGACGCCATGTTCCGCGGTGAGAAGATCAACACCACGGAGGGGCGCGCGGTGCTGCACACCGCGCTGCGCGCGCCCGCCGACGCCGTGATCGAGGTCGACGGTGAGAACGTCGTGCCGAAGGTGCACGCGGTGCTCGGCAAGATGGCGGCCTTCGCGGAGAAGGTCCGTACGGGTGAATGGACGGGCCACACGGGCCGGCGCATCAAGAACGTGGTGAATGTCGGCATCGGCGGCTCCGACCTCGGCCCCGCCATGGCGTACGAGGCCCTCCGGCCCCACACCGCGCGGGACCTGACCTTCCGCTTCGTCTCGAACGTCGACGGTGCCGACCTGCACGAGGCCGTCCGCGACCTCGACCCGGCGGAGACGCTGTTCGTCATCGCCTCCAAGACGTTCACCACGATCGAGACGATCACCAATGCCAAGGCCGCGCGCTCCTGGCTCCTCGCGTCCCTGGGCGACGAGGCCGCCGTGGCCAAGCACTTCGTGGCGCTGTCGACGAATGCCGAGAAGGTGGCGGACTTCGGGATCGACACGGCGAACATGTTCGAGTTCTGGGACTGGGTCGG